>NZ_CP063231.1:2630000-2969166 GCF_023612255.1 Luteibacter flocculans
CGTTCTTGCGGTTGATGAACAGGCCGGCGACGGCGATGCAGAACAGGATCGCGCCGAGGACGATGAAATGGGAAAGCGTGATCACGGAGCGTTCTCCTGCGGCGGCACGACGACCGGGGCCGGGCTGACGGAAGCCATCTTCTCGCTGGCCACCTTGACCACGCGGACGCGATCGGCGGCGTTGACGGCCACCTGCTGCGCGGCGGTCTGGTAACGCACGCCCGGACGATGACGGAGTGTCAGGGCCACGGCGGCGACGATACCCACGGTAAGGATCAGCGCGGCGATCTCGAACGGCAGCAGGAATTCCGTGTACAACGCCTGGCCGAGCCAGGCGACGTTGGAATCACCGGCCGGGTTCGGGCCGAGCGTGTGAGCGTGCATGGCACGGACGCCGATCATGGCCAGCATCTCCACCAGCATGACCACGGCCACGACGATGCCCACCGGCAGGTAGCGGATGAAGCCTTCGCGGACCGCCTCCTGCTTGATGTCGAGCATCATGACCACGAACAGGAACAGCACCATCACCGCGCCGACATAAACGACGACGAGGGCGATGGCGAGGAACTCGGCTTCGGCCAGCAGCCAGACGCAGGCCATGCTGAAGAAGGTCAGCACCAGCGAGAGTACGGCGTGAACCGAGTTCTTGACGGTAATGACCATGAGCGCGCCGATCACGGCCACGCCACCGAAGAGGTAGAAACAGATGAGTTGAAGCAGGTCGTTATTCATCGCATAGGTCTCCGGGCGCTCAGCGGTAAGCCGCGTCCTGAGCGCGGGCGGCAGCGATGTCCTGCTCGAAGCGGTCACCGATGGCCAGCAGCTGGCCCTTGGTCACCACGTTCTCGCCACGGTGCTCGAAGTGGTACTCGTGCACGTGCGTCTCGACGATCGAATCGACAGGGCAGCTCTCTTCGCAGAAGCCGCAGAAGATGCACTTGAACAGATCGATGTCGTAGCGCGTGGTACGACGCTGACCATCTTCCGGACGCGGTGCCGAGTCGATCGTGATCGCCAGCGCGGGGCACACCGCCTCGCACAGCTTGCACGCGATGCAGCGTTCCTCGCCGTTGGCATAACGGCGAAGCGCATGCAGACCGCGGAAGCGGTTCGACTTCGGGATGTGCTCCATCGGGTAGCGCATCGTGTACTTCGGCTTGAACATGTAGCGCATGGTCAGCGCCATGCCCTGGAACAGTTCGATGAGCAGAAGGCTCTTGAAATAGTGGGTTACGCGGGACATGACTCTTTAGGCTCCCGTACCGATGTGGACCCAGCCGAAGTACTTCATGCAGCCGGCGACGAGGACCCACACGATCGTGATGGGAATGAAGACCTTCCAGCCGAGACGCATGATCTGGTCGTAGCGGTAACGCGGGAAGCTGGCGCGGAACCACAGGAACAGGAAGGCGAAGAGGAATGCCTTGATGAACAGCCAGTGGAAGCCGCCGTGACCGATGAGGCCCCAGGACTCGGGGAACGGCGACAGCCAGCCGCCCATGAACAGGATCGAAGTGAGGAAGCTCACCAGGATCATGTTGGCGTATTCGGCGAGGAAGAAGATCGCGAACGCGGAGCCCGAGTATTCGACGTGGAAGCCCGCGACGATTTCCGACTCGCCTTCCGCCACGTCGAACGGTGCGCGGTTGGTTTCAGCCACGCCCGAGACGAAGTAGATGACGAAGACGGGCAGCAGCGGCAACCAGAACCAGTCGAAGAAATTACCGCTCTGCGCGTTGACGATGGCCGTGAGGTTCAGACTGCCGGTCAGCACGAGCACGCACACGATGGACATGCCCATGGCCAGCTCGTACGAAATGACCTGAGCCGCAGCGCGCATGGCACCGAGCATGGCGTAGCGCGAGTTGGACGACCAGCCGGCGAGGATGATGCCGTACACGCCCATCGAGGTCATCGCGAGCAGGTAGAGCACGCCCGCATTGAGGTTGGCGAGCACGGTTTCCGGACCGAACGGCACCACAGCCCACGCTGCCAGCGCCGGCACGAGGGCCAGCATCGGTGCGAGGTAATAGAGGAACTTGTTCGCGTTGGTCGGAAGGATCACTTCCTTCAGCAGGAGCTTCACCACGTCCGCGAAGGCCTGAAGCAGACCGAGAGGACCGATCTTGTTCGGCCCCATGCGCACGTGCATCCAACCGATGACCTTGCGTTCCCAGTACACGAACATGGCCACCGCGATGATCAGCGGCAGCACGATCGCCACGATGAACAGCACGGGCATCAACAGGTGGTCCCAGAGTTGCTGACCCATGGTTTATGCCTTGCTCAGAGTGATGGCCGCGCCGTACGGAGGCAGCATGGCGGTTTCGGAATGCGCAGCCTCGATCCACGCCGCACCCGTCGGCACGGCGGCATCGATCGCCACCGGCAGCACGGCGTCGCCGATGCGGGCGTTGCCGCCCTCGACGAGGCCCAGCTTGCCGGCGTCGTCCGCGTTGATGCGGATGGCCGGCGCGCGATTCAGCGGATGCGCGTTCAAGGCGCCGGCGCGGCGAAGTACCGCGTCGGCACGATAGATCGGCAGCGTGGCGAGGCGGGAGAAGGACACACCCGACGCACGCGAACCGAGCTGCTGGCGACCGTCGGTCGCACGCTCTGTGATGCCTTCGCGGAGGCCGACGAGATCGTCGAACTCGAAGCCCGGCAGACCAAGCGAGCCACCCAGGGCGCGCAGCACCTTCCAACCCGGACGCGCTTCGCCCGGTGCCTTCGCACCCGCAACCACGGCCTGGGCATTGCCCTCGACGTTCACGAGCGTGGCATCGATTTCCGGCGTGAGGCCGATCGGCAGGATCACATCCGCCGAGTCCTTCAAGGCGTCGCTCGCGTAGGCCGCAAAGGCCACCACGGTCTGCGCCGAGTGCATCGCCTGCAACGCCAGACCACCGTCGGCGAAATCGTGCGGCGGCTCCACGTTGTAGAGCACATAGCCCTTGCGCGGCTGTGCCAGCATGCCGCGCGCGTCGAGGCCACCCGCGCTCGGCAGCACGCCGACGGCGGAGAGGCCCAGCGCATTGGCGCCGACCGGGATCTCGTTGAAGGCAGCACCGGAGGCCTGCGCGATGAAGCGCGCGATGGCACGCAGCCAGGAGGCTTCCGGATGGGTCGCCGCGGCCTGACCGAACACCACCACCGAACCGTCGGAAGACAGCGCCTTGAAGGCGGCGCGGTGGTCGTCCGTGGTCTCGACACCGGCAAAGGCGCCCGCGAGCGTATCCGGTACCGACGCACCGCCTTCGCTGGCGGCCTTCGCCAGCACCAGCAGTTCGTTCACCAGCGCGTGCGGCGCGGCGACCGATTCACCGGCAAGCGGATAATTGAAGTTGAAGTGCGCCGGATTGACGGCGTAGACCTTCGCTCCCTTCTTCACCGCCTGACGGAGGCGGTGATTGAGCAACGGGACTTCGTGGCGCAGGTCCGAACCGACCAGCAGCGCGCTCTTCACCGTCTGGAACGACGCGATAGTCGAAGCGAACGGCTTGGCAAACGCGTTGTCGGCGAAGTCGAGCTGACGCAGACGGTGATCGACGTGCGCGCTGCCGAGGCCGCGTGCGAGGCGAACGAGCAGTTCGCCTTCCTCGTTCGAGGTGGCGCCGTGAACCAGGAAGCCGAGATCGGAACCGGCAACGCTCTTCAGCGCTTCGCGGGCGACCGAGAGGGCATCGTCCCAGGTGGTCGCAGCCCACTGACCGTTGCGCTTGACCATCGGGGTCTTCACGCGGTCGGCAGCGTACAGGCCTTGGTGGCTGTAGCGGTCACGGTCGGACAGCCAGCACTCGTTGATCGTTTCGTTGTCGCGCGGCACCGTGCGCAGCACTTCGCCGCGGCGGGTGTGCAGCCACAGGTTGGAACCGAGCGCATCGTGGTAGCCGATGGACGGACGCGCAATCAGCTCCCAAGCGCGGGCCTGGAACTGGAACGGCTTGTTGGTCAATGCGCCGACCGGGCAGACGTCGATGATGTTGCCCGACAGTTCGCTCTCGATCGTCTTGCCGATGTAGGTACCGATCTCCAGGTTCTCACCGCGGCTCATGCCGCCGAGTTCGTAGGTACCGGCGATTTCGCTGGTGAAGCGCACGCAGCGCGTGCACTGGATGCAGCGGGTCATCTCGGTGGCGACCAGCGGCCCGAGATTCTCGTCGGCCACGGTGCGCTTGCGCTCGTTGAAGCGCGACACTGAGCGGCCGTAACCGAGCGACACGTCCTGCAACTCGCACTCGCCGCCCTGATCGCAGATCGGGCAGTCGAGCGGATGGTTGATGAGCAGGAACTCCATCACGTTGCGCTGCGACTTCAATGCCTTGTCGGAACGCGTGAAGACTTTCATGCCCTCGCCGACCGGCGTGGCGCAGGCCGGTGCCGGCTTCGGCATCTTCTCGATTTCCACCAGGCACATGCGGCAGTTGGCGGCGATCGGGAGCTTGCGGTGATAGCAGAAGCGCGGGATGGGAATACCGACGGCATCGGCCGCCTGGATGATCATCGACCCCTTGGCTACCTGCACCGGAACGCCGTCGATCTCGATATTGACGAGGTCCGGCGCGGCATTGGCTACGGGCTGCGCACTCATGCAGCGACTCCAGTGGTGACCGTGCCAGCGGGACCGTCCACGATGGAACGGCCGTGCTGCACGTAGTATTCGAATTCGTGCCAGAAGTGGTACAGGAAGCCCTGCACCGGCCACGCGGCGGCTTCGCCGAACGCGCAGATGGTGTGTCCTTCGATCTGACCGGCGACGGCCTTCAGGCGGTGCAGGTCATCCTGCGTGCCCTGCCCTTCGACGATGCGCGACAGCACGCGGTACATCCAGCCGGTGCCTTCGCGGCACGGGGTGCACTGGCCGCACGATTCCGCCTTGTAGAAGCGCGAGATGCGATGGCAGGCACGCACCATGCAGGTGGTCTCGTCCATCACGATCACGGCACCGGAACCCAGACCCGAACCCGCCTTCTGCAGCGAGTCGTAATCCATGGTGCATTCCATGATCTTGTCGGCCGGCAGCACCTTCATCGAGGAGCCGCCGGGAATGACCGCCTTCAGCTTGTTGCCGTTGCGCACGCCACCGGCCAGCTGCAGCAGGTCGGCGAACGACGTGCCGAGCTTGATCTCGAAGTTGCCGGGGTTGTTGACGTGACCCGATACCGAAAAGATCTTCGGGCCGCCATTGTTCGGCTTGCCGATGTTGAGGAACCACTCCGCGCCGTTGCGCAGGATGGCCGGCACCGAGGCATAGGTCTCGGTGTTGTTGATGGTGGTCGGACGGCCGTACAGACCGAAGCCCGCCGGGAACGGCGGCTTGAAGCGGGGCTGGCCCTTCTTGCCTTCGAGCGACTCCATCAACGCGGTTTCCTCACCGCAGATGTAGGCACCCGCGCCGAGGGCGTTGTAGATGTCCACGTCGATACCGGAGCCACCGATGTCCTTGCCGAGCAGGCCAGCCGCATAGGCTTCCTTCAGGGCTTCTTCGATGTGCTCGAACGGCTCGTGGTGGAATTCGCCGCGCAGGTAGTTGTAGGCGACCGTCGAGCCCGTGCAATAGCAGGCGATGGCCAGACCTTCGATCACCGCATGCGGGTTGAAGCGCAGGATGTCGCGGTCCTTGCAGGTACCCGGCTCGGATTCATCCGAGTTGCACAGGATGTACTTCTGCCCCGGCGCATTGCGCGGCATGAACGACCACTTCAAACCCGTGGGGAAGCCGGCGCCGCCGCGACCGCGCAGCGAGCTCTTCTTGATCTCTTCGATCAGCGCGGCCGGATCGGGCTTCTCGGCGAGAATCTTGCGCCACGCCTTGTAGCCGTCCACTTTCTCGTAGCTCTCGAGCGCCCAGGGCTTCTCGAAATGCAGGGTCGTGTAGACGACCTGGTGTTCCTGCGGTGCGGGTCCAACCGGACCAGTGGTGCTAGCCATTGCCCTTACCTCACTTCAGACCGTCGAGGATCGCGTCGACCGATTCGGTCGTCAGCTTCTCGTGGTAATGACCGTTGACGACCATCATCGGCGCGCCTGCGCACGCAGCGAGGCATTCCTCTTCCTGCTTGAGATAGATGCGACCGTCCGCCGTGCTTTCGCCGGTACGGATGCCGAGCTTCTTCTCGCAATGGCGCACGATGCCCTCGGCACCGTTCAGCCAGCAGGAAATGTTGGTGCAGATGGCGACGTTGTTGCGTCCGACGGGCGACGTCTCGAACATCGAGTAGAAGCTCGCGACCTCGTAGGCCCAGATCGCGGGCAGGTCGAGATACTTGGCGACCGCCGTGATCAGTTCGTCCGTGAGGTAACCCTGGTTCTGTTCCTGCGCGCCCATCAGCGACTGGATCAACGCCGAGCGCTTGCGATCCGGCGGGAACTTCGAGACCCAGTGGTCGATGTGGGCGCGGGTGTGATCGTTGAGCACGACGAGAGGATCGACGTCCTTGACCTGCTCGAAATGACCGGTGGCTTTCATGATTCAGTTCACTCCGTCGACTTAGCGGTCGACTTCGCCGAAGACGAGATCGTAGGTGCCGATCATCGCGACGACGTCGGCGAGCATGTGGCCCCTCACGATGGCGTCGATCGAGGACAGGTGCGCGAAGCCCGGTGCACGCAGGTGCACGCGGAACGGCTTGTTCGCACCGTCGGACACGAGATAGCAGCCGAATTCGCCCTTCGGCGCTTCCACCGCGGCATAGGTTTCGCCCGGGGGCACGCCGTAGCCTTCGGTGAAGAGCTTGAAGTGGTGAATCAGGGCTTCCATGTCGTTCTTCATCTCTTCACGACTGGGGGGCACGACCTTGTAATTGCGCACCATCACCGGGCCCGGGTTGGCCTTCAGCCATGCCACGCACTGCTGGATGATGCGATTGGACTGGCGCATTTCTTCGATGCGCACGAGGTAACGGTCGTAGCAGTCGCCGTTGACGCCGACCGGAATGTCGAAGTCCATCTTGTCGTACATGGCGTACGGCTGCTTCTTGCGCAGATCCCAGGCGATGCCCGAACCGCGCAGCATGGCGCCGGTCATGCCCCAGGCCTGCGCCTGTTCCGGCGAAACGACGCCGATGCCGACGGTACGCTGCTTCCAGATGCGGTTGTTGGTGAGCAGCGCTTCGTATTCGTCCACGCGCGCCGGGAAGTCGTTGGTGAACTCCGTGAGGTAATCCAGCATCGAGCCTTCGCGCCAGGCGTTGAGGCGCTTCAGGTCACCACCCTTGTGCCAGGGCGACTCGCGGTACTTCGACATCTGCTCCGGCAGATCGCGGTACACGCCACCCGGGCGGTAGTACGTGGCGTGCATGCGCGCGCCCGACACCGCCTCGTACACGTCCATCAATTCCTCGCGCTCACGGAACGCGTAGAGGAAGACGGCCATGGCGCCAAGATCGAGCGCGTTCGAACCCACCCACATAAGGTGGTTCAGGATGCGCGTAATTTCGTCGAACATGGTGCGGATGTACTGCGCACGGATGGGCGCTTCGATACCGAGCAGGTTCTCGATGGCGCGCACATAGGCGTGCTCGTTGCACATCATCGACACGTAGTCGAGACGGTCCATGTAGCCGATGGACTGGTTGAACGGCTTCGACTCGGCCAGCTTTTCCGTACCACGGTGCAGCAGACCCACGTGCGGATCGGCGCGGACGATCGTTTCGCCGTCCATCTCCAGCACGAGGCGCAGCACGCCGTGCGCAGCAGGGTGCTGCGGGCCGAAGTTCATCGTGTAATTGCGAATTTCTTCCACGGCTTAATTCTCCCGCCAGTGGTCGGCGGATTCCGCCCTGGCCTGATCGAGGTCGGCGTCGTTGCGGATCGTGCGAGGCACCAGCACGCGAGGCTCGATCGATACCGGTTCGTACACCACACGCTTCTGCTCGGGGTCGTAGCGGACCTCGACGTTGCCGATCAGCGGGAAATCCTTGCGGAACGGATGGCCGACGAAACCGTAGTCCGTGAGGATGCGACGCAGGTCGGGATGGCCGTCGAAGATGATGCCGAAGAGATCGAAGGCTTCGCGCTCGAACCAGTCGGCGCCCGGCCAGATCGGCGTGATGGACGGTACGACCGGAAACGTGTCGTCTGCGCACGGAACGCGCAGGCGGATGCGCTGATTCAGTTCGATCGACAGCAGGTGGATCACCGCGGCGAAGCGGCGCTGCTGCTCGACGAGGCGCGGACGCTCTTCCCACGTGAAGCGGCCCATGGCCTGCCCCTCCACGCCGCGCGAGAAGCTCTCGCCGTGCGCGGTATCGGTGTCCCACTCGGTCTTGCCGTAACCGAGGTAATCGATACCGCAGACGTCGATGATGGTGCCGAAGCGGAAGCCGGCTTCATCGCGCAAGGCGGTGGCGACGGAAATAAGGTCGCCCGAAGCCACCTCGGCGGTGACTTCGTTGCGCTCGACCTTCACGCTCAGCATGTCGCCGAAGCGCGCGGCGAGCCGTTCGACCAGCGAGGTCTCGTTAGTAACGCTCATGATGCCCTGGCCCTGTTAGCGCGCGATCGTGTGAGTGCGGCGGATCTTCTTCTGCAACTGCAGGATGCCGTGGATCAGCGCTTCGGCCGTCGGCGGGCAACCCGGCACATAGATGTCGACCGGAACGATGCGATCGCACCCGCGCACGACCGAATAGGAATAGTGGTAATAGCCGCCGCCGTTGGCGCACGAGCCCATCGAAATGACCCACTTCGGGTCGGGCATCTGGTCGTAGACCTTGCGCAGCGCCGGAGCCATCTTGTTGACCAGCGTGCCGGCCACGATCATGACGTCCGACTGGCGCGGGCTGGGACGGAAGATCACGCCGTAACGATCGAGGTCCAGGCGCGCCGCACCCGCATGCATCATTTCCACGGCGCAGCAGGCCAGACCGAAGGTCATCGGCCACATGGAACCGGTGCGTGCCCAGTTCATCAGCGCGTCGATGCTGGTGACGCCGAAACCACGGTTGACGACCGGGGCATCGCCATTCGGACGAAGGATGTCGTCGACGAGGTTGAGCGGTTCCGGGTTGTGCATCACCCGGTCGATGCTGGTCATCACTCCCATTCGAGCGCTCCCTTCTTCCAGACGTAAGCGAAACCGACCACGAGCAGCGCGAGGAACAGCGCCATCTCGATCAGCGCGATGGCACCGATCTTGGCGAAGACCACCGCCCACGGGAAAAGGAAGGCGATTTCGAGGTCGAAGATGATGAAGAGGATCGCGATGAGGTAGTAGCGCACGTCGAATTTCATGCGCGCATCCTCGAAGGCTTCGAAGCCGCACTCGTACGGTGCGAGCTTGTCCGCGTCGGGACGCTTCGGACCGGCGAGCATGCCGATCGCCAGGAGGACGATGCCAAGGCCTATGGCGACGGCGATGAACAACAGGACGGGCCAGTATTGGGCAAGCACGATGCTGCGTACCTCCGCGCCTCGCTGGGCGCATCAGTGACCGTCGGCGGGGACGAGCGGTCCGGCTAGTGTCGCCGAAGCTTTTTTCGAATCGATCCAAACGGCCCGACCCGTGTCGGCGCGGCAGGCACGCCAACGACTCCGGATATCCACAATCTCACGTTGGGGAACCGAACTATTGTACCAGTGCGTGCAGGTATGACGACAAGCCTTAATGAGGGAAAAACTGCATCCTCATGGTGCAATCGGCGGCTTTGTCGCCTCGTCGGCTCACGATCGACGCCGGATGCGTCCGACGGTCACATGGTCTGGGTCGGTCGTTCCGAGGACAGCGTGCCGGCCAAAAGGCCCTCGATGCGCTGACGCGCCGCCTCGCTCTCGGGCGATTCGTTGAATTGCACGCCGACGCCGGCAGTGCGGTTGCCCTGGGCCCCCACGGGCGTAATCCAGACCACTTTGCCGGCCACGGAGACGCGCTCGTTCTCGTCGATGAGGGTGACCAGCAGCGCCACTTCGTCGCCCAGGCTGTAGCGCTGCGCGGTGGGCGCAAACAGGCCGCCGGTCTTCAGGTAGGGCATGTACGAGATGTACAGGGAGTTCACGTCCTTGATCTTCAGCGAAAGGATGCCCTGTCGCGGCGATGAGCTGATGGCGGTCATGGACGTCGGATTCCCTGGGTAGATTGCATCCTAGCTAGCCCACGGGCCGTGCGACAAGCCCGACAGGCTCGGGTTCCTGCCCGGCCCACCCGTAGCGGTCGTAGATCCACGGGGTGGAAAGGTCGGCTGTGAGCTTCACGAAGGCGGGGCCCGGCGCATCGCGCAACGGCAGCAACCAGTCGTCGCCGGCCCGCTCGACCGGCGCCTTCCGCCAGAGCCACTCGGCCACGCCATGCCCATCCGCCAGGACGAGTCGCACCCGCGAGCGAGCGAGCGGACCCGGCCGCCATGGCAGGCGAAGCATGCCCTCCCCGGGAGCGAGCGGCGGACGGTCGAAGCGTTCGGGGCGCGAGGCGATCCGGAGCATCCGCTTGCGGCTCAAGGCCATCTGCGTGTGATGTTCCAGCACAGCCTCACACTTCGTGGCCTGCCGCTCGGGGTCGGCGTCCGGCACGAGGAGGTCCTCCTGTGCGGACCGCTCGATGCCGTGGACCATGTAGGTCAGCACGTCCGCCGTGGAGCCCACCGCGGCCAGCGCCAGGCGCGCGAGGACATGCGCGGAGCCGTGATCCGGGTGCGTGTCGCCCAGGTCGGGAATCACCGCCAGATTGGGTCGCGTGCGTTCCAGCACGCGGCGGAACGCCTCCAAGGCCGAGGCGTGGCGCCGACGCAGCGCATCGGTCACCTGCATGTCGTGCCAGCCCAGCGCATGCAGATGGTCGGGGCCGACACCCAGCCGGGCCAGGGCCGCGGCGACCTCGCCCCGACGACGCGCCCCCCAGCGCGCGCGCGCAGCGGCATCGATAACAAGGCGGCGTTCCAGCCAGCGCTGCGGCCACGGGTTGTCGTCGCCATCCGTGAGCAGGAGCACGTCGACGCGTCCACCGGCGGCCAGCGTGCGCTGGATCAACATGCCGGCTGCGAGCGATTCGTCGTCGGGGTGCGGCGCAACGACCAGCAGCCGGGTGCTGCTGTCGATGACGGGATGGCGGGACACGGTGGATTCCTTAGGAGATCGAGACGTCGACTCGATTAAGACCGATAGCGCGATAAAAATGCGTCAACGCCACGCCGCAAGCAGTTCCAGCAGAACGAGGTCAGTGCGCAGCGGCCCCCGTAAGGCGTCGCGTGCACGGTTGGCCTTGGCGTACCAGCCGTCCAGCCCCTCGTCGTCGAGCTGGCTGTCCAGCGGGAGGGTCTGACCCGAGGCGCGGGCCCGCAGTTCATCGGCCGCGGCCTGCGCAGCGAACCAGAGATAGCGGGCCGGGTCGGCGGCTTGCCAGCGCTTGACCACTTCCATCGCATCGCCCCGCCCCGCCGCCAAGGCCTTGAGGTCGTGGCGAACCTCGCCGCGCTGCTTCAGCGCCCCGTCGGTCGCCCAGGTACGGGCCATACCCGGGTTGCCGCCCGCGGCGTCGAGCGCAGCGGGCGCATCGGTCACGCCTTGGGCGCGCAGCCAGTCCAGGGCCACCTCGCGCGAGGGCGGCAGGAAATCGATGCGCTGGCAGCGGCTGCGGATGGTCGCCGGCAGCCTCGCCGGCTCGTCGGCCACCAGGGCCAGCAGCGTGGCGGGCGTTGGCTCTTCGAGCGTCTTCAACAAGGCGTTGGCAGCCGCCGCGTTCATCGCGTCCGCCGGGTCGATGGTGACGACCTGCCAACCGCCGAACTGGCTCGCCATCGACAGGCGCTGCGACAGGTCGCGAATCTGGTCCACCACGATCTCGCTGCGGGTGACGCCGTCCTTGCGCAGGCCGAACGACAGGCCGATAAGGTCCGGATGTGTGCCGGCTGCGACCAGCTCGCAGCTACGGCAGGTGCCGCAGGCCACGCCATCCACGGGGCGCTGGCAGAGCAGTCCCTTGACGAAGGCGGCGAGGAAATCGCGCTTGCCCAGCCCGGCCGGGCCGGCCAGCAGCAATGCGTGAGGCAGCGCGTCGCGCTCACGCCGCGCCTGCAGGCGCGCCCACGCATCGGCGTGCCACGGACGCAGCGTCATGGCGCGTGTCCCGCGAAAAGATGCGCAAGGCTCGCGATCGCCTGGCCCAGCACATCCTCCGGCGCGGCACTGGCGTCGAGCAGCCGGAAGCGTGCGGGTTCGGCCGCCGCACGTGCGCGATACGTGCCGCGCACACGCTCAAAAAAGGCGTCACCTTCCACTTCGATGCGATCGGCCTCGCCACGCCCGGCGGCGCGCGCGCGCCCGGTGCTGACCGGCAGGTCCAGCAGCAGCGTGACATCCGGCTTGAGGCCCGCCGCTGCCCAGCGTTCCAGTTCGGCAATGCGCTCGGCGGGCTGCCCACGGCCGCCGCCCTGATACGCGTAGCTGGCGTCGGTGAAGCGATCGCAGAGCACCCACTGACCGGCAGCCAGCGCAGGCTCGATGACCTGCCGCACCAACTGCGCGCGCGAGGCGAACATCAGCAACAGTTCCGACTCCGCGCACAGTTCGTTGTTGGCAGCGTCGAGCACGACGCCGCGCACGGCCTCCCCTACCGCCGTACCACCTGGCTCGCGGGTGACCACGAGATCCACGCCCTGCGCGCGAAGGTGCGCCTCCAGGCCGCGCAGCAACGTGCTCTTGCCGGCACCTTCGCCGCCTTCGAGGGAGATGAAACGGCCACGCTGGGAGTCGTTCACTTGCATCGCTTCAACTGGTAGCAGGCCACGGCCCGGTTGTGTTCCTCGAGGGTGGACGAGAAGACGTGGCTCCCGTCGCCGCGGGCGACGAAGTAAAGCTCGCTGCCCGCTGCCGGATGCAGCGCCGCCTCGATCGCGGCGCGCCCGGGCAATGCGATCGGTGTCGGAGGCAGACCCGCACGCGTGTACGTATTGTAGGGAGTGTCGGCGGTCAGATCGCTCTTGTGGATGTTGCCCACATAGGCGGCACCCATGCCGTAGATCACGGTGGGATCGGTCTGCAGAAGAATGTGCTGTTGCAGGCGGCGCACGAACACACCCGCGATGCGCGGACGCTCATCCGCCCTGCCCGTCTCCTTCTCCACGATCGACGCGAGGATCAGCGCCTCGTACGGCGTGGCGAGCGGCAGGTCTGGTGCGCGGTTCTTCCAGGCCTCGTCGAGCGTGCGCGACATCGCGACATACGCTCGCTTCAGAATGGCTGAATCGGGATCGCCCTTCACGTACGCATAGGTCTCGGGAAGAAAGCGACCTTCGGGGTGCTCGTCCTCGGCTCCCATGCGCTTCATCAGCGCGGCGTCGTCGAGATCCGCCGTATCGTGGGTGAGCGTGTCTACCGCCGCGAGCGCGCGGCGCAGATCGGCGACCGTCCAGCCATCCACGATGGTGAAGTTGCGCTGCATGACCTTGCCGGCGGCCATGTCGGCGATGAGATCGCGCGGCGACATGCCCGGGCGCAGCGCGTACTCGCCGGCATGCAGGCGACCGGAGGCATGCATCTGCATCACGAGCAGGCGCCAGTAAAGCGGCGAGGCCTGCGAGGCTTTGCGGTTGCGCAGGTCGCGCACGATGTCCTTGAAGGACGCACCGCGCGCCACGTCGATGCTCTGCCCGGTGCCAGCGACAGTCAGCGGTGAGCGCGCGAAACGCGCCCAGTCGAACCACAGCCAGGAACCCGCCGCGATCGCCGCAAGCAACAGCACCAGCAAAATGACACGCCAGAGGGCGATGCCGCGCGCTTTCATCGATCGGAATCCTTGGAACCAGTGGGCAACGGCAGCCCGATCTCACGCCAATGCGCCTGGAGGGCACGGGCGACGGGGCCGGGCTGCCACGAGCGGGTCGCGAAAACCCGAACCGGGAGAATGCCGCGAACGGCGGACGTGAGGAAGACCTCGTCGGCCTCGATCAGCGCTGCCAGCGAAAGGCGCACCTGGGCAACCTCGCGCACGGCGCCCACTTCGGCCCGGGCGACGCCTGCCACCCCGCAACGATCCACCGACGGCGTGACCAGCCGGCCGGCGACAACGGCGAAGAGGTTCGCTGCCGTGGCACAGACGACATGACCCTCGGTATCGAGCATCAGGCCCTCGGCGATGTCCGGGGTGTTCCATTCGGCGCGGGCCAGCACCTGTTCGAGGCGATTCAGGTGCTTCATGCCCGCCAGCGCGGGCTGCACCGCGAGTCGCATGGCACATTGCCGAACGACGATTCCCTCGGCATAAGCGCTCGCATCGAGCACGAGGGACGACACCGTCACGACGACCGTCGGGCGCGCATCGTCAGAAAATGCGTAGCCACGCGCGCCGACGCCGCGGGTGACGGTCACGCGAGCAACGGCATCGTCGAGCCCGTTGGCAAGGCGCAGCACTTCTGCATGGATCGCGGCCATGTCCGGCGGCGATATGCGCAATCGCGCACAGCCCTCCGCAAGACGCTGCGCATGACGCGACCACAACGGCGCGCACCCACCGACCATCCGCAGCGTCTCGAACAGTCCGTCGCCGTAGGTGAATCCACGATCCGCAACGGACACCCGATCCGCATCGACGAAGTCGACCGAGGTGCGCGTGAGGCTCATGCCACGCCGAACACGCGCAGCAAGCCGCGTGCCTTCGCGCGGGTTTCGTCCAGTTCGCGCTCTGGCACGGAGTCGGTGACGATGCCAGCCCCCGCGCGCAGCGACACCGCGTTGCCTTCGACGGCAAAACTGCGAATGAGGATGTTGAGATCCATGTCGCCGCTGTCGTCGAGATAACCGAGCGCACCGGTATACGCACCGCGCGCCTCGCCCTCCAGCGCGCCGATGATCTCCATGCAACGCACCTTCGGGCATCCGGTGATCGTGCCACCCGGGAAGGTCGCAGCAATGACCTGCCCTGGCGTCACGTCGTCGCGCATGCGTCCGCGCACGTTGGAAACGATGTGGTGAACGTGGGCATAGCTCTCCACGACCATGAGCTCATCGACTTCCACGGTGCCCGGCACGCAGACCCGGCCGAGGTCGTTGCGCTCGAGGTCGATCAGCATCACGTGCTCGGCCCGCTCCTTCGGGTGTGCGGTGAGTTCGCGAATGCGCGCCGCATCGTCGTCACCAGCGACGCGCGGCCGCGTGCCCGCAATCGGACGCGTTTGCAGCATGCCGTCGCGCGACGCCACGAGCCGTTCCGGCGACGAGCTGACGACCGCCCAGCCAGGCTGCTGGATAAGACCGGCGAACGGCGCAGGGTTGGCCACACGAAGCGCCAGCATGAGTTGAGCGGGCGTCGGCGCCTCCGCGAAGCGCGCCGTCCAGCGGCGCGAGAGATTCACCTGGAACACGTCACCCGCGCGCAGATGCTCGTGCACACGATGCACGCCTTCGATGAAACGTGCCGGCTCGTCTTCATCCACCGTCAACGGCACGGCGAGCGGTGTCACCGCCATCGACGCGTCGAGGTCCGCAGCCAGCACATCGAGCCAGTGCTCCGCTCCCGCCTCAGCAACGAGAACGGTGCGCTGCTCCAGGTGATCCACGATGGCGGCCGCGGGCGCACGCAGCGCGAACGCGATGGGCGCACTCCCCTTCGCGACGGGAAGACGCAGACTCGGCTCGATCTGCCCGACAAGTTCGTAGGAAAGGTAGACGATCCAGCCGCCGTGGAAAGGCAAGCCGTCTGCCACGCGAGCCTTGCGCCGCGAAGACCACGCGCGATCCAACGCGTCAAGGAAACCACCCGACTGTACGACGCTGTTCTCGTCGCGCGTCAGGCCATCGGCCGAGAGCGTGAGCGACGCCTCGCCAGCGGCGAAGAGGATGTCGAAGCGGCTCTGCGGCGTACCGTTGACGGTGCTGGCGAGCAGCGCGGCATAGCGATCCGGATACGACGCGGCCGGCGCGAGAAGATCGCGCCGGCCGGCCAGGGTTCGCGTGACGAAGGCCAACGCGTCAGACGCGACGGAATGCGAGCGTGCCGTTCGTGCCGCCAAAACCGAACGAGTTGGAGAACACGACGTCGATCTTCGCCTCTTCCGCCTTGTTCGGCACGAGATCCATGCCGAGGGCCGCCACTTCCGGATCGACCTCTTCCAGGTTCATGGTCGGCGGAATGATGCCGTCGCGCAGCGCGAGGATCGAGAAGATCGCTTCCACGCCGCCCGCCGCGCCGAGCAAATGACCCGTCACGGACTTGGTCGAACTGACGGCGAAGCTGCCCTTGCGCGTGGCATGGTCGCCGAACACGCTGCGAATGGCCTTGGCTTCGCCGAGATCGCCCACCGGCGTGGACGTGCCGTGCGCGTTCACGTACTGCACGTCGGACGCGTTCAGGCCGGCGTCGTGCAGCGCGTTGCGCATGGCCAGTTCCGCGCCATCGCCGCTCGGCGCGGTGATGTGGTACGCGTCGCCGCTCATGCCGAAGCCGATGATCTCGGCCAGGATGTTGGCACCGCGCGCCTTGGCGAATTCGTATTCCTCGAGCATCAGCATGCCGGCGCCGTTGGACAGCAGGAAACCATCGCGGCCCACGTCCCACGGACGGCTGGCATGAATGGGATCGTCGTTGCGCGTGGACATCGCCTTGGCCGAGCAGAAGCCCGCCATGGCCGTCGGCGTGGTGGCGAACTCTGCACCGCCAGCAAGCATGGCGTCGGCATCGCCGTACTGGATGAGGCGCATGGCCATGCCGATGTTGTGCGCCGCCGTCGTGCATGCCGAGACGAGGGCGATGTTCGGGCCCTTCATCCCGTGATAAATCGACAGGTTGCCGGCGACCATGTTGATGATCGAACTCGGCACGTAGAACGGCGACACCTTGCGCGGTCCCTTCTCGGCCAACTCGATGGCCGTCGCCTCGATGGTGTGCAGACCACCGATGCCGGCGCCCGCGGCGACGCCGATACGTCCCGCGTTTTCCTCGGTCACCACCAGTCCGGACGCCCGGAACGCATGGGTACCCGCGACGATACCGTAGTGGATGAACGGATCCATCCGCTTGAAGTCCTTCGCGATGGAGCGACGCTCGTCATCCGGCGTGTCGGTGCCGGCGAAATAGGCGTCGACCGGATCGAAGTCACGAACCTCACCGGCAATGCGCGTGGCGTACGCGGTGGCGTCGAAAGCGGTAACAGGGCCGATGCCGCTGTTGCCTTCGACGACGTTCTTCCAGGCGGTGGCGAGATCGTTGCCGACCGGCGAGACGATGCCCATGCCGGTCACTACCACACGTCGCTTAGTCATGCGTTCTCATCCTTCACTTGTTCCGCGCAACCATACGCGGGCGCAGGTTGCGTTAGACGCAAACAAAAACTGCGCCATGACGGCGCAGCTTCCGTGTCGCTCGGAGATCGACGGGAGGCGGCGCCTCCGATCGACAACCAGTCGCTCGATCAGGCCTTGACGTGAGCCTTGACGTAATCGATCGCCTGCTGGACCGTCGTGATCTTCTCGGCTTCCTCGTCCGGGATCTCGCACTCGAACTCTTCCTCGAGCGCCATCACGAGCTCGACCGTGTCCAGCGAATCGGCGCCCAGATCGTCAACGAACGACGCGGTGGTGGTGACTTCCTCTTCCTTGACGCCCAGCTGTTCCACGACGATCTTCTTGACGCGTTCTTCGATGGTGCTCATGTTGCCTTTACCTCCCGAGGGAAAATTCCGGCGGCATTGTAGTGGCTGAGGCCTGAGCCCGCCAACACACACCGCCACGTTGATGACGCCCGGTTTTTCTTAAAGCCGGGCGCGAAATGACGATTGTCTCTCAAAATCGGGCCGGTGGCGACTGCCGCCATGCCCGCCGGTACTGCCCCGATCAGGGCATGTACATGCCGCCGTTCACATGCAGGGTCTCGCCGGTGATGTATTTGGCCGCCGGGGACGCCAGGAACGCCACGGCCTCGGCGATGTCGTTCGCTTCGCCCAGATGGCCCAGCGCAATGCCCGAAAGGAGCGCGGCACGCTGCTCTTCGGGCAGAGCGCGGGTCATGTCGGTATCGATGAAGCCGGGGGCCACCACGTTCACGGTGATGCCACGGGACCCGATCTCACGGGCCAGCGACTTCGAGAACGCGATGATGCCGGCCTTGGCTGCGGCGTAGTTGGCCTGCCCTGGGTTGCCGGTGACGCCCACCACCGAGGCGATGCTGACGATGCGACCCTTGCGCGCCTTCATCATGCCGCGCATCACCGCCTTCGACGTGCGGAACACGGAGGTGAGATTGGTCTCCATGATGGCGCTCCAATCGTCTTCCTTCATACGCATCAGGAGCTGGTCGCGCGTGATGCCAGCATTATTCACGAGAATGGAAACGGCGCCCGTCTGTTTGGCAATGTCGTCGACCAGCGCCTCGATCGCTGACGCATCCGTCACGTTCAGCACGCGGCCGTGACCACCGTGGGCAGCGAGACGCTCGCCGATGGCGTCGGCTCCGGCCTGGCTGGTGGCGGTACCGAACACGGTGGCGCCCAGTGCGGCAAGCTTGTCAGCGATGGCGGCGCCGATACCCCGGCTTGCGCCGGTGACGAGGGCAATCTCGCCCTTCAGGGGATGAGTCATGATAGTTCCTTGCGAGGGAGCGGGGATTCAGGCCTGCAGCGCGGCATCGAGTTCGGCAGGCGTACCGATCGCCTTCGCCTCGATGGACTTGTCGATACGCTTGATGAGGCCAGCGAGCACCTTGCCCGGGCCGCACTCGAGCGCCTGGGTGATGCCGTCGGCAGCGAGCACTTGCACGCATTCCGTCCAGCGAACCGGCAGGTAGAGCTGACGCTGCAAGGCACCACGAATCGCATCCACCGAGTCGTGCACCTTGGCGTCGGCATTCTGCACGACGGGAATCGTCGGCAGGCGCCAGGCAATGGCGGCCATGCGCTCACCGAGCGCATCCGCGGCATCACGCATCAGCATGGAATGAGAGGGCACGGACACGGCCAGCTTCACGGCCTTCTTCACACCGAGCTCGGCGAGGCGCGCGAGCGCGCGATCCACCGCTTCGGCATGACCGGCGATAACCAACTGACCAGGTGAGTTGTAGTTGGCAGGCGCCACGACCTGGCCTTGCGCAACCTCTTCGCAGACCTGGGCGATCTGCGCATCGTCGCCGCCGAGGATGGCGGCCATGGCGCCGACGCCAGGAGGCACGGCCGCCTGCATGAGGCGCCCACGCTCGGCACCCAGTCCGGCGGCATCCTTCAGCGACAGGGCGCCAGCAGCGACCAGCGCGCTGTATTCGCCAAGACTATGGCCCGACAACCGGGCCGGAACGCGACCGCCCTGCTTCGTCCACACGCGCCAGACGGCCACGCTCGCCGCCAACAGGGCGGGCTGCGTGTTTTCCGTGCTGTTGAGCGTTTCCTCGGGCCCGTTCTGGCTGATGTCCCACAGATCGATACCCGCCCCTTCCGAGGCTTCGTCGAAGGTAGCGCGCACCTCCGAATGGACGGCAGCCAGTTCGGCGAGCATCCCGACGGACTGCGAACCCTGACCGGGAAAAACGAAGGCAAGCGAGGCGCTGGTTGAGGTCATGCGTGGCGATTCCGGTACTTCAAACCGCGCATGGTGCCAGCAAGCCGGGGGCTAATGCACCATTCGCAGGCGTGTGGTGCCGGGGATGCTGGGTGATTCCGATGGTGCCGGGGGTACAAGCGGTGTCAGGTGTACGCGTGGTGGCAGGTGTACCCGTGGTGTCAGGTGTACCCGTGGTGTCAGGTGTATCGGTGGTGTCAGGTGTATCGGTGGTGGGAGCCAGCCTGCTGGCGATGGGTGCTCGCGGCAAGCACCCATCGCCAGCAGGCTGGCTCCCATCCGACAAGGCAATCAGTAGCGCGGCGGAGCAACTGTGGGAGCCGCTATGGCGGCGAGGGGAATTCACCTTGCCGCTTCACTGCTCCGCGGGCTTCTCGCCGCTATAGCGGCTCCCACCGTGTCGGTACTTTTCGCCGCTATAGCAGCTCCAACATTTTAATTAGTAGCGCAGCAGCGCCGAGGCCCAGGTGAAACCGCCGCCGAAGGCTTCCAGCAACAGGTTCTGCCCGCGCTGGACCTTGCCCGAACGCACGGCATAGTCGAGCGCCAGCGGCACCGAGCCGGACGAGGTGTTGGCGTGTTTGTCCACCGTGACGATCACCCGATCCATCGACATGTTCAGCCGCTTGGCCGTTGCCTCGATGATGCGCAGATTCGCCTGATGCGGAATCAGCCAGTCGATCTGGTCTTCCGTCATGCCGGCGTCTTCGAGCGTTTCGCCCACCAGCGCATCGAGCGTCTTCACCGCGACCTTGAATACTTCTCGGCCGAGCATGCTGATGCGCACGCCGTGGTTGGGGGCGTCGGAGAAGCCCACCGACACACCCACCGGATTGAACAACAGATGCTTGAAGCCACCATCGGCACGCATGCGCGTGGTGTAGATGCCGGGTTCGTCGGAGGCTTCGAGCACGACGGCACCGGCGCCGTCACCGAACAGAACGCAGCTCTCGCGCTCGGTCCAGTCGACCATGCGCGTAAGCGTCTCGGCACCGATCACCAGCGCCTTTTTCGACTGGCCGCTTCGCATGAACGCATTGGCGACACCTAGCGCGTAGACGAAGCCCGAGCAGGCGGCGTTGACGTCGAAGGCCGCGCAGCCGTTGGCACCCAGGCGGTGCTGCACGAGACAGGCGGTGGACGGAAAAATGAGATCGGGCGTGGTCGTGCCAAGCACGATGAGGTCGATGTCGGTCGCTTTGACACCCGCCGCTTCCAGCGCGCGCTGCGCGGCGAGAAACGCGAGATCGCCAGTGGTTTCACCTTCCGCCGCGATGTGGCGCTCGGTGATACCCGTGCGGGTACGGATCCATTCGTCGCTGGTTTCGACGATCTTTTCGAGGTCGGCGTTCGTCAGCACTTTCTCGGGAAGCGCGCTGCCGGTGCCGATGATGCGGGCGTATTTCAGAACCGTATCCCCATGCAAGGGAGGATTCACCCGGACGGCATGAACCGGCCCGGGGCCGTAACCATGGGAAGCCACAAACGCAAAGCGGCGCGTTACCGCGCCGCCTGCGTCGTGATCATCCCTATGGGAGGGAGATCAGTCTTCGACTTCGACCGCACCGCGGGTGTCGATGACCTTCTTGCCACGGTAGAAGCCGTCCTTCGTCACGTGGTGACGCAGGTGGACTTCGCCGCTCGTCGGGTCGGTCGACAGCTGCACGGTCTTCAGCGCATCGTGCGAACGACGCATGCCGCGGGTGGACGGGGTCTTGCGGCTCTTGGCAACGGCCATGACAAATCTCCAGCGAAATTACTTTATGAGTCCGCGGAGTGCCGCGAACGGGTTTTCAGACTTTTCCTGCGAGGTGGTGTCTTCCTCGTCGGATCCTTTCACGTCGTCGGGCAACTCGTAGTCCGGATTGACCGGAACCAGGGGCAGCGCCAACAGCAGTTCATCCTCGATCGTCGCGACCGGATCGAGCTTGCCGTCCTGTTCGACCAGCAAGGCTTCGTACCCGGGAGGCAGCGACGCTTCTTCGCTTTCCTCGACGATCAATCCGAGACGGGCATCGACTTCCACCGGCATCTGGAAGGGTTCGAGCGAACGCTGGCAAATCAGCGTCAGGTCGGCCTTCGCGCGCACGGCGACATAGGCAATACCGAATTCGTCGCGACCGAAATCCAGAGCGTAGGTTACGTCACCTTCGGTGGACGCAATCACCTCGCCCAGGCGCGAGAACGCCGACACGGGGAGCTGACCCTGGAACGAACGCCGCGCACGAACCTCGCGCCAAGCGTCCACGGACGATGGCAAAGTCACGGACATAATCGGGAAATGGTAGGCATCAACACCCTTGAAGTCAACCGGTTAGGCATGTGAAGGCACCGATGCGGTCATTTTGCGTGGAGCGCCGACTTTCGGGCAGACTCGCAGGCACAGGGCCGGGGTGCGGCGACCTGCCCACGACGGAGAAGAGGCCAGGTGTTTTCCTTTGCATATTATGGGCTTGCCGCGGTGGCTTGCATAGCCGTCGTGTTGTGCACGTGGCTGCTCCGCCACCAGCGGTCGCGGCGACGCCACGGGGCGCTGCAGGATCTCATGGACAACGCCGATCGGCTCGAGACCGATCTCAAGGATTGCCGTGACCGCCTGCAGCGGGCCCACGCCGTCATGTCGGTCAGCCCCGACCTTCCCGCCACAGGTGAGGTGGAGGCCCAGCAGGCCGTCGATTCGGGATTGCGCGCCCTGCTCCAGCAGCGGCTCTGGATTCGCGACCGCGCGCCTGACGCCAGCCAGCGCGAGTTGGACGAAGCAGTGGACGCCCTGGTCCGCGCGCGGCATCAGCTCGAACCCCGGTTGCGCGCGCTGGACGACGCCCAGGCCGCGCTGGACACCGCCGTACGCGAACACATCCACAAGGAATTCTGACCGTGTCACCGCAGGCCACCATCATTCTCGCTTCCACGTCGCATTACCGGGCCGCCCTGCTCCGCCGCCTGCTCGAGCACTTCGAACAGGCGGCGCCCGGCACCGACGAGTTCGCTATCGAGGGCGAGGCACCGGCGGTGCGGGCCGCGCGGCTTGCCGAAGCGAAGGCACGTGCGGTCGCGGCAACGCGACCCGGCGCCGTGGTGATCGGTTCCGACCAGGTCGCCGATCTTGAGGGCACGGTGCTCGACAAGCCCGTGACCGTGCATGCGGCGCACAAGCAGCTCGCCGCCAGTTCCGGGCGCGAGGTGGTCTTTCATACGGCGGTCTGTGTGGTCGATCTGCGTGGCGACGCAACGACGCATGTGGACGAGACGCGGGTGCGCTTCCGCGAGCTTTCCACCGAAGACATCGCGCGCTATGTGGAACGCGAACGCCCGCTGGACTGCGCGGGCAGCTTCAAGTGCGAAGGTCTCGGCATCGCGCTGTTCGAGCGGATCGACAACGAAGACCCGACGGCGTTGATCGGGCTTCCGCTCATCGCTACGGCCCGCCTGCTGCGCCAGGCGGGCGTCGTGCTGCCCTGAGCCTCAGCGCGCACCTGCGTCCAGGGCCTGGATGGTGCGATAGGCGTTCGTCCAGACCACGCAATCATCCGGATTCCCCATCGGGCCACGGCGGCTTCTGGCAGTTGCCTCGTAAAGCGCAAAACGGCGACGCCCATCGAAAGCCTCAACGCGCGCGAGCGGTTGGCTCACGACCACGCGCACGCAGACCGAACCCAGCCATGCCTTGACCTCACGCTCGCGCAGCGCGGTCTCGTCCACAACCAGCAGCACGCGCTGGCCTGCATGCGTCGCGAGCCCCGCTTCGTCGAGCCCCCACGCCGCGAGCTGCGCGGCGCGACCATGTTTCACGTTCAAGGGACTGTCGAGCGAATACACGACGCGCGAACCACCGAGTTCGAAGCGCAGTTCCGCCGCGAGCATGAAGTTGTCGGCAACGAGGATGTCCTCGGGTCCGGCTGCCATCCGTACCGCCGACGCGCTTTCGCGCCAGCCCGTGAAAAGAGACGGGAAAGCCTTCAGGTCGCTGAGTACGGTCGCGCCGTGCGCGGATGCGGCGAGCCCGAGATAGACGAAACCGGTCGCGAGGCCTACCCCGGCCAACGCGAAACCGCCATGAACGATGCGCCGCCACGTAGGGGCCGCATCGCGCAGCAGAGGCGGCAGGATCGCGCAGAGCAGCACGTAGCCCGGCAGCGGCCAGTGTGCGCGGAAACGGATGTCGTCGGCGAACAGCCCAAGCGCGAAATAGCCCACGACGAATGTGCCGGCGATGGCAGCCACTGCATCGAATGGCGGCTGCGACCTCGCGCGCCATGCGCGCCAGAGCGCCCACAGCAGCACGCCCCAGGCGATCGGCGTGCAGGCGATGGCCTGTTCAAGCGGCTGCACGAGCGCGTCCGCATGAAATTGCCACGGGTTCCGCTCCACGAGTTGGAACGCCACGCCGGCGCCACCGGCGGAGACGTTGTAGAGCACGATGGGCAGCAAGCCGAGCGCAGCGATACCCATTGCCAGCCAGAGCCCCGGCCGCCGCCATTGCAGACGTCCGCGAGGCATGACGAGCAGGAATACGAGACCGGCCAGCATCGGCATCGCCGCGCGGTAATGCGTGGCCCACGCGACAGCGAGACCCGTGCCCAGCAGCGCCCAATCGCGCAGGCGATCGCGGTCCAGCGCCGCAAGCAGTCCCTGCGTGGCGAGCAGAATCGCGAAGGTCAGCGGCACGTCGGGCAGCGCCAGCACGCCGAGGCTGCCGACGAGCGGCAGGAGCGACGCGAACGTCGCCGCCTGCCAGCGTTCGACCTCGCCACCGTAGCGCCTGGCGATGGCACCGA
This sequence comes from Luteibacter flocculans, assembly GCF_023612255.1. Classification (NCBI taxonomy): domain Bacteria; kingdom Pseudomonadati; phylum Pseudomonadota; class Gammaproteobacteria; order Lysobacterales; family Rhodanobacteraceae; genus Luteibacter; species Luteibacter flocculans. Next base: position 2,654,252 of record NZ_CP063231.1, read on the forward strand.
CTTGCCACGGGATCAGTGCACCGATGAGCAGGAACGGCAGGCGCATGGCGAGCAGGCCGTGGCCGAAGCATCGCTCGGACAACGCGATCAGCCATGCGGTGAGCGGCGGAAGATCGCTATAGCCCCATGCGGGCGAAAGGCTCTCCTGCCAATAGAACGCCTCGTCACCGAAAGGCGACAACGTGCGAGCTATCACGAGCTTGATCGCGAGGGACACCACGAACACGCCGAAGAAGACGCCTCGCCAGGATCGCGCAGGCACGGCTACACTCGAACGCTCACTCATCGGCAGGCCAGGGGGCAGGTGCATCGATCATGTCTGCGACGAATCCACTCCACGATGAAATGCTCCGGCATCGCCTCGATGCAGCGCTTGCCCAGGTCAACGGTGTACTGCTGGGCAAGCCGCGCCAGGTGAAACTGGCCTTTACCTGCCTCATCGCAGGCGGACACCTCCTCCTGGAGGATGTACCGGGCGTGGGCAAGACCACCCTCGCCCACGCGCTGGCCGCCACCTTCGATCTCGAGTTCCAGCGCATTCAGTTCACCAGTGACCTGCTGCCATCGGACATTATCGGGGTCAGCGTGTACGAGCGCGAGACCGGGGAGTTCCGCTTCCATCCCGGCCCGATCTTCACCAGCCTGCTCCTCGCCGACGAGATCAACCGCGCCACACCGAAGTCGCAAAGCGCCCTGCTTGAAGCCATGGCCGAAGGCCAGACCACCGTGGACGGGGTCACGCGCGCATTGCCCAAGCCGTTCTTCGTCGTCGCCACGCAGAACCCGCTGGATCTTGCCGGCACGTTTCCCCTGCCCGACTCGCAGCTCGATCGCTTCATGCTCCGGCTGAGCCTCGACTACCCCGATCCCGCGGCCGAACGCGCGCTGCTGACCGGCGAGGATCGCCGCGCCATGATGGCGACGCTCACGCCTCGGCTCGACATTGCAGCCATCGACCAGTTGCATGCCGCGGCCCAGGCCGTTCGCACGAGCGGTGCCCTGCTCGACTATCTGCAAGCGCTGCTCGCCGCCAGCCGCAAGCACGGCGAGGTGCGCGTCGGCTTGTCGCCGCGCGCCGGCCTTGCGCTGCTCAGTGCATCGCGTGCGTGGGCCCTGCTCAGCGGTCGCGATTACGTCATTCCGGAAGACCTGCAAACGGTGTTCGTTCCTGCGGCCGCGCATCGCCTGGTACCCGCGCGCGGCAGCCAGCGCGAGGCGATCGCGCGGGCGATCCTCGCCGAGACGCCGGTGCCCTGATGTGGGCGCAGGCAACGCGGCTCATCGCTTGGGCGGAGCGGCGACTGCCTTCGTTGACGCGCCTGCGCCAGCGCGAGCCGCTGCCGATCCATCTGCACCGGCGGCGCATATACATCGTGCCGACCGGTTTCGGCGTGGGCTTCTCGGTGCTGCTGGCGGTCATGCTGGTGGGCTCGTTGAACTACGCGAACAACGCGGCCCTGATGCTCACCTGCCAGTTGGGTGCCGCCACGGCGGGCAGCATGCTCGTGGCGTTTCGCGTGCTCAACGGACTCACCATCGGCGGCCTGCGCGCCGGTACCGCGCGCGCTGGCGAACCGATCCACGTAGCGCTCGACGTGAGCGCCAGCCAGCGCGAGCGCATGGCGGTGCGGCTCGACGTCGGCGAGCGCGAGCATGTGTTCGTCGTTCCTGCTGGCGGCACCGTCACGGTGGAGTTCGATCTGCCCACCGACTTTCGCGGCTGGCTGCCGCTGCCGCGCATGCGTCTGCACAGCCGCTGGCCACTGGGCCTGTTCCGCACGTGGAGCTGGCTGCACCCGGACCGCGCCGTGCTCGTCTATCCGCGTCCCGAAGCCTTCGGGCCGGATCCGTTCGAACCGCAGGGGGATGCAGACCGCGGCCGCCCGCGCCCCGGCGACGAACTGGCCGCCCTGCGCGAATACCGTCCGGGCGATCCGCGCCGACAGATCGCCTGGAAGCTCAGCGCGCGCCATCACGGTCTGCTCGTAAAGGATCTGGAGCAACCGGCTCCGCAGGAAGATTGGCGACTCGATTGGGACGGCATGCATGGCCTGGACGACGAGTCGCGCATCGCGCGGCTCGCACGATGGATCGATGAGGCGCGAGAGACCGGTCGCCGCTGGAGCCTCCGCTTGCCCGACGGGTATTTCGACGTGGCCCAAGGCGACGAGCATTATCACCGCTGCATGACCGCGTTGGCTGTACGCCCATGACCGGCGCTCGCCCGTCCTTGCGCGATCGTCCGGATGAGGCCGTGCTGGCCCCGCGCACGTTCGACTTGCTGTGCCTCACCATGGGTTTCGTACTGCTGGTGCATGCGAGCCATCTGCCCCTCTGGCTCACGGGTGCGCTGGCGGTCGTGCTCGCGGCGCGCTGGCGCCAGCGCCGCCTCGGTCATCGCAAGCCGCCGCTCTGGATCAAGCTGCCGCTGGTCGGCTTGCTGCTCGGCGCGGTGATCGTCCAGAACGGCACGCTGTTCGGACGCGAGCCCGGCAGCGCATTCGCCGTGGGTCTGCTCGTGCTCAAGCTGCTGGAAAGCGAACATCGCCGCGATGCGCGGGTGGGTGTCGCCTTCGCCTGCTTCGCGCTCATGAGCGCACTGCTGTTCGATCAAGGCTTGGTCGCCAGCCTCTTCGTCAGCCTGGGTATCGTTCCCGCGCTGGCGACGCTGCGCTCTCTGGAAGCGGTCGATCCGCAGGCCACGTCGTGGAAGCGAGGCTTCGTGCCGGTACTGCTGGCGCTGCTCGCGGCCGTGCCGTTGTCCCTGTTCGCGTTCCTGTTCATTCCTCGGCTGAGCACGCCGCTATGGGGCACGCCACAAAGCGGCCAGGCAATGACCGGGCTGTCGAACCGCCTCTCCCCCGGCACCATGCTCGATCTCATGACCGACGACACGCCGGCCATGCGTCTGACCTTCGACGGACCGCCGCCGCCGAACGAGGCACGTTATTTCCGCGCTTATACGATGCAGTGGTTCGACGGCGAGGGCTGGAGTCCCGGCTCGCGCAGCACCCGGCGCCCGCCATCGACGGCCGACTACGGCAAGCGCGTGAGCTACCAGGCGTCGCTGGAGCCCACGCACGACCGCGTGGTGCCGATGCTCGACCTGGCGACGATGGCACCGGCCGAAACTGTACTGCGGCCGGACCACACGGTACTGGCGAACAAGCGCATCGACGAGGTGATGACCTTCTCGGCACTGGCGGCCACCAGCTACCGCTTCGAGCCCACGCTCGACGACGGCGTGCGGCGCGACAACCTGCAATTGCCCATGGGCGTCGGCTCGCGCGCCCGCGCGCTCGCCGCGTCCTGGTCGCAGCAACATGCCGGTGACCCATCGGCCGTGATCCGCGCCGCGCTTTCGATGTTTCACGGCGACTTCTCCTACACCCTCGCCCCTGCGCCGCTCGGCCGCGACCGCATCGACGACTTCCTGTTCGGCACGCGCGAAGGTTATTGCGAGCACTACGCGTCCGCCTTCACGTTCCTCATGCGCGCGGCCGGCCTGCCCGCCCGTGTGGTTACCGGCTATCAGGGCGGCTACTGGAACACTACGGGCAAATACCTGTTGGTGCGACGCTCCGACGCGCATGCATGGTCGGAGGTATGGCTCGAAGGTCGCGGATGGGTACGTTTCGATCCCACGGCAGCGGTGCGGCCGGAGCGCGTGCACCTGGGCGCCAGCGCGGCCAATGCCGGACACGGCGGCGATGAAGGTCTGTTCGACATGCCCTGGCTGCGCAACCTCCGCGACCGCTGGGACGTGGTCAACCAATGGTGGAACCGCGGCGTTATCGGCTTCGATGCACTCCGTCAGCAAGGATTGCTGCAACCGTTCGGCATCGCCCATGCCGAGGTCACCGACCTGGCGCTGGTCTTTGCGATCGGTTGTGCCTTGCTGGTGGCGGGCGCATTGGCCTGGGCGCTGTTCCAGCGGCGCGAAGGCGACGCACTGGACGCATGGATGCGTCGTCTGCAACGGAAGCTGGCCCGGACGGGCGTGGTGCGGCGCACCGGCGAAGGTCCGAAGCATTTCTTCGCCCGTGCCGCGCGCGCGCTGCCCGGACAAAGAAATGCCTTGGAAAGGTTAAGCGAGCTTTACTTGCGTTTGCGCTACGGGCATGACGAACCGCCGCCTGAACTCGTCACTGAATTCGGACGCGCAGTGAAGGAATTAAAGACGCGCGGCGTGGTCAAATGACGCATGGCTCCGGCCATGCCCGGTATCTCCAGGAGACGTGACATGTCGATGTACAAACCGCTGGCCATCGCCGCGGCGACCCTCGCACTAGGCGCCTGCGCCACCGTGCCTCAGCCGCTGCAGGGCCAGTTCAACGATGTATCCACGGCGGGCGCCCAGCAGGGCGGCGCGCCGGGCGCCAAGGTCCGCTGGGGCGGCGAGATCATCAAGACGGAGCCAGGTCCGCAGCAGACCTGCTTCTTCGTCTTGTCCGAACCGCTCGACAGCGAAGCGCGGCCAACCGCCGGCAAGACTGAAAGCCAGGGCCGCTTCGTGGCCTGCCGCGACGGCTTCTACGATCCGGAGGTCTTTACCCGGGGTCGCGAAATCACCGTGACCGGCACCCTTCGCGGCGCCGTCACGCAGAAGGTCGGCGATTTCGACTATGCCTACCCACGCGTGGAAGCAGACGTGGTCTACCTGTGGCCCAAGCGCGTACCCGTAAACCGCTACCCGCCAGGCTTCTACGACCCGTTCTGGGGCCCGGGCTGGGGTCCGTACGGTTACGGCCCGTGGGGCGACCCGTTCTGGTACCGCCCGCGTACGATCATCGTGCCGCGGCCCGTGTACCACGCGCCGCCCCCGCCCCGCGGCAAGTAGAGGGAATCCGGCACGTCGGTGCTGGCGTTCTAACAAAAGCGCCCCTCGAAAGAGGGGCGCTTTTGTTGCTCGCAACTAAACCGATTCGTTGGCCTCTCGCCGCTATAGCGGCTCCCACAACGGCTATGGCGTTGCAGGAGTCACCCATCGCCAGCGGGCTGGCTCCCACCGCCCATAGAACGGAACTCTGCTCGGTGGGAGCCAGCCTGCTGGCGATGCGAGCTTGCGTCAGTGCCGCATCGCTTCGTAGGCCGCTTGCCGGTGTAGCGGCTTTCGCAATCTCAGCCTGGAGGCCAATGCATCTGGCGGCCGGCAAGAAGGTGTACGTGGATGTGAAACACCGTCTGGCCGCCGTGATCGCGCGTGTTGATGACGGTGCGGTAACCGTCCTTTTCGAAGCCTTCTGCGCGTGCATAAGCGGCAGCGGCGAGCAGCAATTTGCCGAGGAGTTCCGCGTCATCGGGAATGGCATCGTCCAGGGTGGCGATCGGTCGCTTCGGAATGAACAATACGTGCACCGGCGCCTGCGGATTCAGGTCGCGGAAACCCAGCACCTCGGTGTCTTCGTAGACGACATCGGCGGGAATCTCGCGGCGGACGATCTTGGAAAAGATGGTGTCGGTCATCGGAGTCCTAGAGGGATTGGCGGCTGCCGAAGGCATGCGCCAGCGTGCCGCGGTCGACGAATTCCAGTTCTCCGCCCAGCGGTACGCCGTGCGCAAGACGCGTAGCGCGGATGCCGGCGGCGCGGGCGAGCTGGCCGATGTAATGCGCGGTGGCTTCGCCTTCGACGGTGGGATTGGTGGCGATGATCATTTCTTCGACGCCCCCCTCGCCCAGGCGCTCCGCCAGGAGCGGCAGGCCCAGTTCGTCGGGGCCCAGACCATCGAGCGGCGAGAGGCGGCCAAGCAGCACGAAGTAATGGCCGCGGTATCCCGTGGCCTGTTCGATCGCGGCGAGATCCGACGGCGACTCCACGACACAGAGCACGTGGCCATCGCGGCTGGCGCTGGCGCAGAGGCTGCACACCGGCGTCTCGCTGAAGTTGCGGCAGCGGGTGCAGTTGCCCACGTCGCGCATGGCGGATTCCAGCGCGGAGGCCAGACGCAGGCCACCCTGCCGCTCTCGCTCGAGCAGATGGAAGGCCATGCGCTGGGCGCTCTTCGCACCGACGCCCGGCAGGCAGCGCAGGGCGTCGATCAGTTCGCCAAGAAGGCGGGAGCCGTTACTCATGGTGAGGGCGGCGTTCCGTCAGAACGGCATCTTGAAGCCAGGCGGCAGATTGAGCCCGGCGGTAACGCCACCCAGCCGGCTACGGCTGAGTTCGGCGATCTTGTTGACGGCGTCGTTGATGGCGGCGGCGACGAGATCTTCGGCCATTTCCGGATCGTCCGCGAACGCCTGGCGATCGATATGCACCGAGCGCACTTCGTGCCCACCGGACATGGTGACCGTGACCAGACCGCCACCGGCGCTGCCGGTGATTTCCGCCTTGGCGAGTTCTTCCTGCGCGCGCTTCATTTCGTCCTGCATGCGCTGCGCCTGCTGCATGAGCTGACCGATTTGACCTTTCACGTTCCTGGCTCCACGGGTTTGATCGATTGCGGGATGACGCGCGCGTCGAATTCGCGCTTGAGCGTCTGTACGAGCGGATCGGTCTCCATCGAGGCCTCCGCATGAGCTTGCGCATCGCTGAGCGCCTGCGCGCGACGTTCCGCGGGTGTGCCGAGATTGCCGCGATCGGCAACGAAGCGGAAACGCACACGACGCCCGAGAGCGTGCGATACCTTTTCTTCCATCTGGCTGGTCAAGGGCTCCACGGCCAGATGCATGTGCGAGGGCGTGAGTGCGAGCACCATGCTCTCGCCGTCGATCTCACGCAATGAGCAGTTCTGCGCCAGCTGCCCGATGGGGCCGCGCAGGTTCGCTCGCTCGACGATATCGTGCCAATCGGGCAGGCCGTCGGCACCGATGGCAATGGGACGCTGCGGTGCCGGTGCCGGGGCGGGCGTCGGCGCAGCCACGGGCGCCGGTGCCGCTTGCGCAGGTGGTGCTCGGGGGGCCGGCGCAGCAGCCGGTGCCGGCGGTGCCGGACGAGCACGCGGCGCGGCGGACGGTGCCGGCGCGCTCTCACGCACGGTCGAGGCGCCCTGCGCCGCATCGGCGGGGCGGAACGCGTGCATGCGCAACAGCACCATCTCGAAGCCGATGCGCGCATCCGGCGCCATGGGCAGTTCGCGGCGGCCGTTGGTGGCGATCTGGTAGTACAACTGCACGTCTTCGGGGCTCAAGCGTTCGGCGAGGGACGCGAGACCTTCGTCGCTTTCCTCGCCGCGATAACCCGGTACCAGTTGGAGCAACTGGACACGGTGCAGCACGGTGGCGAGATCGTCGAGCACACCGGCAAAGTCCGGCGAGAACGAAGCGATGCGATCGGCTTCCGCCATGAGCGCCGCACCGTCGCCGGTCGCCAGTGCTTCAAGCACGCCTAGCACCTGCCCGCGCTCCACGCTACCAAGCATGGCGCGCACGTCGGCCGCGCGCAGCGCACCACCGCCATAGGCGATGGCCTGATCGAGCAGCGACAAGCCATCGCGCAGCGAGCCGTCGGCGCCGTGGGCGAGTTCACCGATGGCGTCGTCTTCGTACTCTATACCTTCGGCCGCGAGAATGTGCCGCATCTGCCCGGAGATCTGCTCGGGCAGCAGACGCTTCAGATTGAACTTGAGACAACGCGAAAGCACCGTCACCGGCAGCTTCTGCGGGTCGGTGGTCGCGAGCAGGAATTTCACGTGCGGCGGCGGTTCTTCCAGCGTCTTCAGCAGCGCATTGAACGCCGGCTTGGAGAGCATGTGCACCTCGTCGACGAGGTAGACCTTGAACCGCCCGCGCGATGGTGCGTACTGCGCGTTCTCGATCACTTCGCGCACGTCGTCCACACCGGTGTTGCTGGCCGCGTCGATCTCAAGCAGGTCGACGAAACGGCCGGCATCCACCGCCGTGCAGACCGCGCACTCGCCACACGGATCGGCCGATTCGCCACGCTCGCAATTGAGCGACTTGGCGAAGATGCGCGCGATGGTGGTCTTGCCGACGCCACGGGTGCCGGTGAACAGATAGGCATGGTGCATGCGCCCGGAGTCGAGCGCATTGGTGAGCGCTCGAACCACGTGTTCCTGGCCCACCAGCTCTGCGAACTTGCGCGGGCGCCACTTGCGTGCGAGGACCTGATAGGACATGCGTTGTACCTTGGAACGGCCAGGAAGCCCTGGCCCGTTATCGTAAGCGCCATGGCGTCCGTAAAGGTCGCCAAGGTGTCTGCGTCGCGCCGGGAAGAATGGCTCTCTGTCCAAGAGATGCGGGCATCCAGGCGGCCCTTCCAGAGGTCACCCCATCATTCGTCGCTGAGGGCCGGGTCTGTCCGCCGATTGTGCCAAGGAGCGAGGGGTCGCGAAAGCGCGCCCCGAAAAGGCGATGACCCTGCCAGCCACACCCCGGCACCCGAATCGTCCGCTACCGTTGCTTCCTTCCGGACCTGGCGGAGTTTACGGACTATCGTCGCGGGGGGACCGACAGGGTCACCATAAAACGTTGTTTACTGCTCGCTTCGCATCGCGAAAAGCAGGTTACCTAAATTGTTCACGCCGGGCGGGATTGCTCGGGCTTTCCTGCCCTCGCCCCTCCGGGGTCGGCCTGCGGCCGACCGAATTTGTTCCAGACAAATTCGTCGAACCCGCGCGGGTTCAAATCCCGCCCCCCCCACGTCGAGGCTTCGTTAAACGGAGCCGCAGCGTCGGGATGACCACAATCTTGCAACTGGCGGAGAGGGCGGGATTCGAACCCGCGATACGCTATTAACGTATACACACTTTCCAGGCGTGCTCCTTAAACCACTCGGACACCTCTCCGCACTGGTACTTCCTCTTCCCCGGCATCCTGTCCGGCAAAGAAGCGGAAGGATAACGGGACGGGCGAGGTGAAACAAGCGTCGCGACTGGCGCGAGACCGGCTTCGTCAGCCGGCGGTGGGCCGCGGAGGCTGCGGTTCCGGCAGTGCGACGCGGTCTCCCGGGCGCGCGATACGGTAACCACGCGCGACCAGTGCCTCACCGTCCTCGGCGCTGCCGTAGTGGTAAAGCGTCATGCGTTCGCGCAGCCCGGCCGGGTATTCGCGCTCCAGGTCGTCAACGCCGGTATGCGACGGATTGCCGACCAGCCCGCAATCGTGCGCGATCTGCTCCCCGTTGACGGCATGGAGGGCCAGCGCCTCGGGCACGGGACGCGTGTCGCCGGTGAAGACAAAGCTGCCGCGCAAAGCGAGGCCATAGGACGTGCCCTGCACGTGGTGCCGCGTGGGAAACACGTCGAACCAGAGGTCTTCATGCCAGAAGCCGCGCGTGCACGGCACGAGCCGGAACGCCTCCCAGTAATTGACGCCGCCTTCGGCGAGCGCGCCGGGATAGTCCGCCACCCTGCCCTGCAACCATGGCAGCAATCCCGCGTGCAAAAAGACCTTGGTGCGCCCACGCAATGCGTCGTCGAACCACAGCCGGAAGAACAGCCGCTCCATGCCGGCCACGTGATCCATGTGCGTATGCGTGATGTACAGCGCGGACGGTGGCGCGCCGTACGTGTCGGTGAAGCGGTCGAGGGTATCGGGGCCGCAATCCACCAGCAGCAGCGGGCGACCGTCACGCTCCAGCACCACGGCGGAGGAACCCAGCGCCACGGCATGCGCGGCACCGGTGCCAAGGAAACGCAGATCCCAGCTCATGCGTGCAGGCTCCGTTCGTACTGCTCCATCAGGGCCGGCCACCACTCCGCATCGAAGGTGTCGCCAGCGGCATCGCGTGCGCCGAGCTTTATCAGCGAACGCTTCAGGCGAGCCAGGTTCGCGTGGCGCCAGCGCGCCGCGGGCGTGCGCAGACGACCCCGATCGAAATCGATCAGATACAGACCGCTGTCGTTGACCAGTACGTTGTGCGCGTTGAGATCGGCATGCCACGCGCCCTCACGATGAAACCGCGCCACCAGTTCGCCGACCCGCCGCGCGAGCGCCGCATTGAACGCGCCATCGGCCAGGCGCTCGGCCAGCGTGGCGGCGTCGGGGATGCGTGCGGTGATGAGATCGGCCGAATAGCGCATGCCATGGCGCACGAAGCGCGACGCCAGGGGCGGCGGCACGGGCAAGCCACGTCGGCACAGCTCGACCAGCAGGCGGAATTCACGCGCGCTGCGGGTGCGCCGCGCGCCCGTGAACAGATAACGGTCGCCCAGCAGGCGCGCGACCATGCCGCCGCGGCGATAATGGCGAAGCACCGCCTCACCGGCTGGGGTGTCAATGATCGCCACGCCGCCACGACCACCGGGCTGCGAGCGCAAGGCATCGCGCTCGCGCCAGTACTGAGGCGAGAACCAATCGGCGTCGACTTGAGGTATACGGGCCGCGTCGAACAGAATCGTTCCGCCCGCACCCTCCTCCACTCGTTGCTCTGTCATTTGCCGGCCGCCTTCCGCGGCCACCCATCCGGTAACCCGATCGTGCCCAGTCTAACAAGCCGCCCCCTCCCGCCGGGAGATTCCAGCCTCTGCATCCTGCGCACTTCGGCCATCGGCGATGTGACCCATGTTGTTCCGCTTATCCGTACCTTGCAGGAAAAGGCGCCGGATACGCGGCTGACCTGGATCGTCGGCAAGCTCGAACGCCGCCTCGTGGGCGACCTTCCCGGCGTGGAATTCGTGACCTTCGACAAGGCCGCGGGACGTGCAGGGGTGAAGGCCGTGCGCGATGCGCTCACCGGACGCCGCTTCGACGCCCTGCTGCACATGCAGGTGGCGCTCCGCTCGAATTTGCTGAGCCTGGCGGTCAAGGCCGATCGGCGTATCGGCTACGACAAGGCGCGCTCAAAGGATCTGCACGGCCTGTTCGTCAACGAGCGCATCGAAGCGCGCAGCGGCGAGCATGTGTTGGATGCGATGGCGAGCTTCATCGAACCGCTGGGCCTGAAACAGACGGCCGTTCGCTGGGACATTCCCGTGCCCGACGAGGCGCATGCGTGGGCCGCAGAGCAATTGCCTGGCGAGACACCGACCTTGCTGGTCAGCCCGATGTCGAGCCATACCGTGCGCAACTGGCGCGTGGAGCGCTATGCGGCGGTGATCGATCACGCGATGGCGCGCGGCATGCGCGTGGCGCTGGTCGGCGGTCCTTCCGAGGGCGAACGCGCCCTTGCCGACGCGATACTCGCGGCCGTGCGCCAGAAGCCGCTGGACCTGACCGGAAAGGACACGCTCAAGCGCTTCATGGCGTTGCTGGCGCGCAGCGCCATGATCCTCACACCCGACTCCGGCCCGATGCACATGGCAAACGCGGCCGGCGTGAAGGTGCTGGGCCTGCATGCGGCGAGCAATCCGCATCGGTCCGGTCCGTACTCCGACCGCCGCTGGTGCGTGGACAAATATGACGAAGCGTCGCGCAAGTTCCTCGGCAAGCCCGCATCCGAGATTCCCTGGGGCACGAAGATCGAGAAGCCCGGCGTGATGGATCTGGTGCGGGTGGACGAGATGATCGAGCGCTTCGAAGCCTGCGCAACGCACCTCGGCCTTCATCTGGCAGGCTGAGGGACAGCGGCACCGCCACCGCGGCGCCGCTGCCGACGATCAGGCCTGCGGCGCGCGGTAATCCTGATACGACTTTTCTTCGACCAGCGTGGAGCCCAGCTTCAGGTTGATCTCGCGCTTGATCGCCGCGCGCTCGTCGTTCTCGAAGTACACCGAGCGAGCGAGCTGGATGAAGTCGTTGTCGAATTCCTGCGCCTTTTCCTTCAGGCGGATGCGGTCTTCGATGTCCCAAAGACGCTTGTTCACCGCGAGCAGCCGCGCCGTCTCGTCGGCGATATCGGTCTCGGAGGCCTTGTCGTTCTTCCAGGTGGCATCGAGCAATTCGAGCTCGTTGCGCACGTTGGCAAGCTTGGCCTCGTCCGTGATTTCCTGCAGTTTGATCTGGAGGATCGTCATCTTGTCGATGAGTTCGCCGTAGGAAACGGGGGTCTGAATGAGGCTCATGGTCGATCTCCGGTCGGTCAGGCGGCGGAGGTTACCAGCTTTGCCGTGCGGTCGGCGTCGCGTTAGGCCTCAAGCGAAATCAGGCCGAACGCGTCCAGTAGCAAGACCACGTTGAGCCCCAGCACCACCAGGGCGGCGGCGACGGCAGCGATGCTCACCGCAGGTCGGTTGCGGAACGGGCCCATCAGCTCGCTGCGACTGGTGAACCAGACCAGCGCGATCATCGGGAATGGCAACGCAATGCTCAGCGCCACCTGGCTCAGTACCAGCGCCCGCGTGGCATCTACACCCATCAGCACCACGGCAAAGCTCGGCAGCATCGTGACCGAGCGGCGCAGCCACAGGGGGATGTGGAACTCGACGAAGCCCTGCATGATCATCTGCCCCGCCATCGTGCCGACCACGGAGCTGGAAAAGCCCGAGGCGATCAGCGAAACGAGGAAGATGGTCGCGGCGGCGCCGCCCAGCAACGGCACCAGGGTCTGGTAGGCCGTCTCGATCTTCGCCACATCCGGATGGCTTCCATGAAACGCACCGGCCGCCATGACGACCATCGCCAGGTTGATGAGGCCCGCTAAGGACAGCGCGAGAATCACCTCGAGGTTGGACAGGCGGATGATGCGCTGACGCTCGTCGCGGGTCTTCGGTCGCGCGCGCCGCTCGGTCAGCCCCGAGTGCAGAAACAAGGCATGCGGCATGACCGTCGCGCCGATGATGCCGACAGCGATCGCGATGGCGGCGCTGTCCGGCAGACGAGGCACGAAGATCTGCTGACCGAGCGATGCCCAACCGACGGGCGCAATGAACAGCTCGGCGAGATACGACAAGCCCACCACGCCCACCAGCGCACCAATGGTGAGTTCGAGGCGTCGATAGCCCTTGCCTTCCAGCAGCAGCAAGGCGTACGTGACCACCGCGGTGATGCCCATGCCGACCAGCAGCGGCATATGAAAAAGCAGCGCGAGACCGATCGCCCCGCCGAGAAATTCCGCGAGGTCGGTCGCCATCGCCGCGAGTTCGCTCACCACCCACATCACGTAGACCAGCGGCCGGGGCAGATGGGCACGGCATAGCTGGGCAAGGTTGAATCCGGTGACGATGCCGAGCCGCGCAGACAGGCTCTGGAACAGCATCGCGACAAGGTTCGCGAGCACCACCACCCACAGCAAGGCGTACCCGTAGCGTGCGCCGGCCTGGATGTTCGTGGCGAAGTTGCCGGGATCGATGTATGCCACCGACACGACCATGGCGGGCCCGGCAAACGGCAGCAGACCGGCGAAGCCACGGCGGCGCCCATCGAGCACCTCGCGCATGACCGGTTCTTCGGGAAGCTCCGGGGAGACCTTCTGGAGCATGCTCACCACCCCGTGGCGGCGGGGATCGCGCCACTCGCGGTCACCATACTACAGATGCCCTGCGTGGCTGGACGCACGTTTCCGGGGCTCTTCCGGCGGCAATTCCGCGGGTGCGGCCTCGATCTTGACCGCGTGCTCGCTCGGGCGGATCGGCTTGCCGCGTGCTTCCGCCACGCCCCGGGTCAATTCCGCACCCAGGAGGACGATGATCGATGAGTAGTAAGTCCATGTCAGCAGCACGATGAAGGCTCCCGCCGGACCGTACGCACCGCCGACGTTCGAGTATTGGATGTAAAGGCCGATGGCGTACTTGCCCGCCAGGAACAGCACCGTGGTAAGCACCGCACCGATGAGTGCCTCGCTCCAGTCGATCAGCGCGTCCGGCAGCACCTTGTACATGGCACCGAAGGCGGCGATGAACACCAGCACCGAGACGACGTATTCGGCGACGCTCCAGACCGTTGCATCGTCACGGAACAATGCGTGGATGACCGCACTGACAACGAACGACACGATCAACATGAAGGCGATACCGCCCAGCAGCGCGAACGCCCGAGCGCGGGCACGCAGCCATGCGCCCACCGCCTCACCCGGCTTGGCCTTCACCCGCCACACGCGGTCGAGGGTGCCCTGCAACTGTGCGAATACTGCAGAAGCACCGAAGAGCGTCACGCCAATGCCGATCACGCCGGCCAGATCGCCCAGCCGAGGATGCGACTTGGCGCTGGCGATCACGCCGTTCAGGGCCTCCGCAGCGCGGTCGCCCACGACACCCGCTAGCGCCTTGGACAATTCGTCCTGCCAGGCCGGATGCAGCATCGAGACGACCCACACCAGCAGAAGCAGCAACGGCGCGAACGACAGCGCGGCGTAGAAGGACAGCGCCGCCGCGCGGGTCATCAGTTCGTCGTCGCTGAATCCGTCAACCGCCGATACGACCGTTTGCTTGACGGCACCAAAGGCCTTCTTCATTTCGTCTCTCCTTAAGTCCACCACCATCGCGGGCAGCCGATAAAGACGAAGCGCACAGGATGTGAACGGGACAGCAAGAAACCGGAGCGAATGCATCGCGTGGGCCCTAGAATGGCGCGATGGCCTTGAACCTGCTGATCGCCGACGACCACCCCATGTTCCGCGCCGCCTTGCTGCATGCGCTCGCCGAGCCCCTGCGCGGTGGCACGGCACGGGAAGCGGCCAGCCACAGTGCCATGGAGGCGGTGCTCGCCGAGGGCCACCCCATCGACCTGGTCCTGCTCGACCTGACCATGCCCGGGGCGATGGGGTTCTCGTCGTTACTGTGGCTGCGCGGGGAACACCCGGACATTCCCGTGCTGGTCGTCACATCCAACGACCACCCACGCAACGTACGACGCGCACAACAGTTCGGCGCGGCAGGTTTCGTGTCCAAGTCCGCATCGGCCGAGGCGTTGCGCGAGGCCGTCGCCCAGGTGATGGCCGGCGGCACGGCCTTCACGGCCGCCCGTGCGGAGCGCAGCGACGAGGACGCTCGTCTGGCGGCACGTCTGTCACGGCTCACGCCGGCACAGTTTCGTGTGCTCATGCTGATGGCCGAGGGGCTACTCAACAAACAGATCGCGGCCGAACTCGGGCTCGCGGAGAACACGGTGAAGATTCACGTCACCGCCGTGCTGTCCAAGCTGGAGTGCCGATCGCGCACGCAGGCCGCGGTGCTGGTGAAATCGCTCGACGTCGACGAAGGCGTCGACGGTTCGCACCCTGGCTAATCGGACGTCATCAGCAGACGACTCATGACCGCACGCAGGCGCGCCGGGGCCAATGGCTTGATGAGATAGCGCAGCCCGAGGCCACGCGCATGTTCAATGGCCGCCGCGGACGGCGCGACCGATAGCAACACCGTCGGTGGCGAGCGTCCCCAGCGGGCGATCAGCGCCGCGCGCAGTTCGTCGCCGCTCGCACCGTCGAGCGGATCTTCCTGCAACAGGATGGCCGGAGCCTCGTCGGTCTCGGCATGGCGCAGTGCGGCTTCGGCGCTGCCGACGGTGACCACATCGCAGCCCCACGACGACAGCAACGCAGACGTCACCCGCCGCGCCGCCGCATCGCCATCGATAAGCAGCACGCGCTTGCCGCGAAATGGTGAATCGTCCACCCCGTAGTCGGCAGAGCCACTGTGCCCGATGCCTTCGAGGGCGAGCGGCAAGGTGATCGAGAACACACTGCCCCGCCCAGGCCAAGAGCGTACCGTTACCGGCGCGCCGAGCAGACGAGCGATCCGGTCCACGATCGACAGGCCCAGCCCCGCGCCGCGGCGCTCGCGATCCACGCCGTTGTCGAGGCGCAGGAACTCGTCGAAGATCGCCCGCGTCTTGGTCTCGGGAATGCCTATGCCGGTGTCCCAGACCTCGACCCTGGCCTGCCCGTGCTGGCGCCGCACGCCGATGAGCACGCGCCCGCGTGGCGTGTAATGCACGGCATTCGACAGAAAGTTCTGCAGCACGCGACGCAGCAGCAAGGGATCGCTGCGCACCACCACGGTCGTTTCGACCTGGCGGACGTCCAGCCCGCGCGCCTTGCCGAGCACGGCAAACTGCCGCCCCAGTTCCGCAAGCATCGGCCCGAGCAACACCGCGCTGAAACGCGCTTCGACCGCGCCGCCTTCCAGGCGCGACACGTCGAGCAGGCTCGCGAGCATATCGTCCTGCGTATCCAGCGCCGAGCGGATCTGTTCGACCAGTTGGCGTTCCGCGGGTGCCAGCGCGCCATCCGCCAGTGCTCCGATGAACATGCGCGCGGCGTTCAACGGTTGCAGCAAGTCATGCACGGCCGCGGCGACGAAGCGGGTCTTCGAGCGACTCGCGCGCTCGGCTTCGGCCTTCGCCTCGTGCAGATCGCGGGTTCGCTCATCCACGCGCTGTTCGAGGGTGCTCGCCAAGGTGCGCAGTTCACGGGCGGCGGCCTTGTAGGCCGTGATGTCGGCATAGCTCGTGACGAAGCCGCCACCCGGCAAGGGATTGCCGCGAATTTCCAGGATGGTGCCGTCCGGCCGTTCGCGCTCGTACATGTGCGGGCTGCCGGCACGCAGGTAATCGAGACGTCGCTGGATGGCCTCCTCGACGTCGCCCGGTCCCAACAGACCGCGGCGCGCATTGAAGCGAAACAGCGCCTCGATGGGCTGCCCTACCTTCAGCAGCTCGTCGGGAAAGCCGAAGATCTCGCGGTAGCGGGAATTCCAGGCCACGAGACGCAGTTCGCCGTCGATCACGCTGACCCCTTGCGGAAGGTGATCGAGGTTGCTGTGTCCGCCCTGGCTTGCCTCGTGTGCCGCAGCGACGACGCTGTCCTGCGCGGTACGCAGTGCGGCGGCATGGTGCGCCACCATGCGTTCGAGTTCCTCGCGACTGCGCTGCCGCAGGCGCGCGAGGCCGATGCGCTGCTGGATGAACAGGCCGAAGAGGATCAGCGGCAACCAGCCCGCCAGCACAATCAGGGCGGCGTTGCGTCCCGCCTCCCACGCTGGCCGAGCATCGGCCAACAGGTGCAGGGTCCAGCCCTGTCGTGCGAGTGACATCGTGCGCCAGAGCACCTCGTGCGACACCGGCGGCGCATCCACGATGGCGCGCAGCGCACCGTCGCTCAACGTGCCAAGCACGCGCCGTTCCACCGGCATCAGCGTATGTCCGCCGTATTGACGCGTGGCATCGATGGCCGTCATTTCTTGAGGCGCCAACGGCCTAAGCGTGCGATAAAGCCAGCCATCGCGGTTGGCGAGGAAAACCACGCCATGCTCGTCGGCCAGTGCCACGGTATCGTCGCTGAGCGCCCAATCCTCGCGCACCTCGTCGAGCGTGATCTTCAGCACCACCACGCCCAGGTGACGCCCCGCGTCGTCGTCCACGGCGCGCGCAATGAAGTACCCGGGCACGCGCGTCGATACCCCCAAGGCGTAGAACGTGGCGCGACCGTCGCGCATGGCATTGTGGAAATAAGGGCGGAAGCGGTAATCGAGCCCGACGTTGCTTCCTGGCGTATCCCAGTTGTTCGCCGCTATCGCGCGACCATCGCGATCCAGCAGCGTCAATGTGGACGAGTGCACGACGCCGTTGGCCTGCGCGAGCTTCTCGTTCAGCGCCGCCACGGTGCTCGGGGACAAAGGGCCACGCAGGGCCTCGCGCAACTCGGGGTCCAGCGCCAGCACGTCAGGCAGGACCGTGAAGCGGTCGATCAGGCGCCGTACCGCCGACGCGCGCAGGTGCAAGCGGTCCGCTGAGGCATGCGCGATATCCGCCAACTCGCGATGCCAGGCCCACCAGCCGGCCAGGGCCGAGGTGGCGAGCATGGTCGCCGCCAGCAAGGCGATCAGGGCGGGCTTGGGAATACGGAAGAATCGCGTCATCAGGCCGTCAATGGTCGCACAGCCCCAAGGGCCTCTAGCCGGAATGTGTTATGGGCCGGGGAGGCATCGCGGGCTACAACACGACACCGCCTTCGAGGCGACCACCACGTGCCGCCATGTCCTCCCCACGCCCCGAAACCGCCACGCCCTTCTATCGTCAGACCTACGTGCAGGTACTGGTTGCCATCGCGCTCGGCGCGCTGCTGGGCCACTACTCGCCCGCCTTCGCCGAATCGCTGAAGCCGCTCGGTGACGCCTTCATCAAGCTGGTGAAGATGGTCATCGCGCCAGTGATCTTTCTCACCGTGGTCACCGGCATTGCCGGTATGCCCCACCTCAATGCGGTGGGTCGCGTGGTGTTCAAGGCGATGGCCTATTTCCTCGTCTTCTCCACCCTCGCGCTGGTGGTGGGGCTCATCGTCGCCAATGTCGTGCAGCCCGGCGCCGGATTGGACGTGGATGCCGCCACGCTTTCCACGAAGGAGATCGCCAACTACGCCTCCAAGGCGCACGACATGACGCTGACGGGCTTCCTGCTCGACATCATTCCCGATACGGTCGTCGGCGCGTTCACCTCCGGCAACATCCTGCAGGTGCTGCTGTTCGCCGTGTTGTTCGGCATTTCGCTGACCCTCGCAGGCGAGCGCGCGCGCCCCGTGGTGGACTTCTTCGATGCACTGACCACGCCTGTCTTCCGCCTGGTCCACCTGCTGATGAAGGCCGCGCCGATCGGCGCCTTCGGAGCCATTGCCTTCACCATCGGCCGTTACGGCATCGGTTCGTTGTCGAATCTGCTCTATCTGGTCGCCACGTTCTATCTCACCTCGCTGCTGTTCGTGGTGGTGGTGCTCGGCACCATGGCGCGCATCGCCGGGTTTTCCATCTTCCGCCTGCTGCGTTACCTCAAGTCGGAGCTGCTGCTGGTGCTTGGCACGTCCTCGTCGGAGGCAGCACTACCCTCGCTGATGGAGAAGATGGAACGCGCGGGCTGCGACAAGTCTGTGGTGGGTCTCGTGGTGCCCACGGGCTACTCGTTCAATCTCGACGGCACCAACATCTACATGACGCTCGCCGCGCTGTTCATCGCGCAGGCCACGAACACGCCGTTGTCGCTCGGCGAGCAGATCGCGCTTCTGCTGGTGGCGATGGTGAGTTCCAAGGGTGCGGCCGGCGTCACCGGCGCCGGATTCGTGACGCTGGCGGCGACGCTCTCGGTGGTGCCTTCGCTTCCCGTGGCAGGCATGGCATTGATCCTTGGCATCGACCGCTTCATGAGCGAATGCCGTTCGCTGACCAACTTCATCGGCAACGCCGTGGCAACGATCGTGGTGGCTCGCTGGGAAGGCGCACTCGATCGCGGCACGCTGGCAGCGACGCTCGCCGATCGTACCGACGGCGTGCAAACCAGCAACGGCACGAGCCTCAACCACGGCAACGCTACGCCCTGACCACGACGAGACGGACTGCATGACGACAAGGACATCCCTCCCCCGTGCCACGCTTGCCGCAACGTTGCTCGCCGGCACCTCTCCGGTTTGTTTCGCGACGGACGATCCGCCAACGGCCGAATTGCTGACGCGTATCGAACAGCAGGCGGCGAAGATCGATGAACTGACCGCGCGGCTTGCACAACTGGAAAAGTCGATGGCCGCCAACGGCGCCCCGCGTTCGGATAGCGGCATGACCGCGGCCGTGGCCTCGTCGCCTTCTGCGCCCGCAAGGAAGGCGTCCCAGGACCTCGCCGGCAACGTGCGCTGGAAGCGCAGCGACGCCGCGCCAACCTTTGCCAGCGATGACGGCCAACACACCTTCAAGCCGCACGGCCGGTTGCTCATGGATTTCAGTCGCACGCACGGCTCGAGCCACGCGACACGGAACCTCCATGGCTCCGAGGTCGCGAATCTTCGCCTCGGTGGCGAAGGCGCCATCGGCGCGCTGGGCTATCGCATCGAGGCCGAATTCGCCAACGACAGCGTTGCCCTGCAACCGGCTTACCTCAGCTACAACACCACCGTGGCGGGCAACGAGGCGACGTTCTACCTCGGCAACTTCCTCAAGGATCTGGGTACGGAGGGATCGTCCGATCTCGCCCGCGTGCCGTTCCTGCTGCGCAACGCCGCCGTTGCCGTGGCAAGGCCGTTCGTCAGTTACTTCGGCATGGGCACGCAGGTGCGCGTGTACGGCGACCGCTGGCACTACACGCTATCCATCACGGGCAACGCCCCCAAGACGGGCACGTCGGGTAAGTATTCGGAGACGGTGACCTATCTCACGCGTGCGCACATCAACCCGTGGAAGACCAAGAACGGCTTCGTCCACGTCGGCGGATGGTACTACTACGAAAGTCTTGGTGGCGGCGTGTCTTCCATCGACACCACCATGCCGCTTACCGCATTCAATAAGCTTCTTATGGTAAGTGCGGGCCCGGTAGTCGATCCGACACGTGACCGAGGCACCGGCCTCGAACTCGGCGGCGTACATCGCAGTACCTGGGCGATCGCAGAGCATGGCAAGCGCACCATCCACACACGGCACAACGGGCGCGTCCACCGTCAAGGCACGAGCGTCGCGGCCGGCTGGATGATCACTGGGGAAGCGCCCGGATTTTCAAGCCGCTCGGGAAGCTGGAAGGCGGTGAAGGTCGCCAATCCCGTCTCGTCCGGCGGCACGGGCGCGTTCGAAGTAGCCGGCCGCATCGATCACTACGACTTCACCGACGCCCCCGGAGGCGGCACCGGACGAAGCGCCACGATGGCACTCAATTGGTACCTCAACGACTGGTCGCGTCTGATGTTCAATTACATCCGTTGGGAAACGAACAACCGCATCGGCACTATGGCTGGACGCGACGACGGACACTCGCTGGCGCTTCGCGCGGAGGTTCTGCTTTAAGGATGCGAAGGCGTGCTATCGCACGCCCTCGTCGCGCTTGCTCAGGTCGTCCATTTTCTTTTCACCCTCTTCGATCTTCTTGTCGCGTTCCTTGTGGATGGGACGATCCTTGTCAGCGACATAGTTATTGTTGCGATCGCCGGATTGCACGCGGTGCTTACGGTCGTCGTTGACGTTCGGCGTTGTCATGGTCTCTCCAATGGCGGACGTGCCCTTACGTGGCACGCTGAAGAGGCTCGACCCGCCGGCCGTTGCGTACCGTCGCGAAGATGTCACGGCGATCCTCACATCTGGCGCTGATCGCCCTTCTGCGCTCGCCCCGATTGACGATGTCGCCGACAGCCAAGGGGCCAACGCGCGTCGATCATGAGGCCCTTTTGCAGGGGCTAGGCATGGCATCGATCCTTTCGTTACTGGTGATGGCGACCGCGTCGGGTGGCGCGTTTCCCGAGCAAATACCGTCCGCAAGGGCGCCCGTGGTCTACACAAAGGCCTCCCACCACCGCGAACCTCCCGCCCCCGAAGGTCCCTTGCACATCGCGCTTTCCCGGCTGAAAGCGCATGCCGAAGCCGGAGACGGCAACGCCTCGGCTGCCATCCACGCAGGTCTGGCGAAATGCTTCGCGCTGCGCGAGCGCCCATTGACCGACCTCGCGTTCACCTATTGCGG
Source organism: Luteibacter flocculans (assembly GCF_023612255.1). Taxonomy (NCBI): domain Bacteria; kingdom Pseudomonadati; phylum Pseudomonadota; class Gammaproteobacteria; order Lysobacterales; family Rhodanobacteraceae; genus Luteibacter; species Luteibacter flocculans. The sequence goes on from NZ_CP063231.1 coordinate 2,675,448, forward strand.
AGGCGTCTCGGACGACGAGGTCAAAGAGGCCGGCTCATGGCTCATGCGTGCCGCCGACCAGGGCAATGAAGCGGCGATGTTCGTGTTCGCTACGACGCGCACGGAAGCGTCGACCCGTGACGCACCGCATACCGAACGCCACCCCACGCCGACGGACGGCCGGCAACATGCCGCAAGGCACCTCTACACCCTGGCAAGCCGATGCCACGTAGATGCCATCGCCGCGCTATACCGCCAACGATTGAAAGGCGGCCCGCTCTTCGCCCAGGATTTGCGTGCTGCGTACGTTCTCCAGCGCGAGCTGCTGGAGTTATATGTCGGACTGATCGCTTCTGGCGAGCAAGCCGCGCTCACCGGGAAGCTATCGGTGAGCGAGCTTAGGGAGGCGCGTGACGAAGCTGAAGCATTTCTCACAGAGCGATGCCGCTGATCCGATGCGCATCACGTCATCTTCTTAGAAAGACGATACCGCGACCTCAATGCCCCGCTTCAGCGGATGCACCTTCCTTGTGGTGCGTACCCAGCCGGTCCACGAGTCCAGCGCTTGCTGCGTTCAATCCGATGACTTCCACGTGCTTGCCCTCCCGGCGGAACTTGAATACCACGCGATCCAAGGCATTGACGGCGGTGAGGTCCCAGAAGTGCGCGTCCGTCACATCCAGACGCACATGACTGATGTCCTCTTCCTTGAAATCAAACAGTTCGCCGAAGGCTTCGGACGAGGCGAAGAAGACCTGGCCGGTGACGGTATAGGTCCGCACGTGACCATCCGATGCCACGGAGCTATCGACATCCAGCGCCTTGCCGACCTTGCGCGCGAAGAAGACGGCCGAAAGCAGCACACCCGTGAGCACACCCTTTGCGAGATCGTGCGTGGCGACCGTCACCGCGACCGTGCCCAGCATCACGACGCTGGATACCGTGGGATGGGTTCGGAGACTCTGGATGGAACGCCAGTTGAAGGTGCTCAGGGAGACCATGATCATCACCGCCACCAGAGCCGCCATGGGAATCTGACGGACCAGAGGCGAACCGAAGACCACAAGCACCAGCAAAAGCGCGCCAGCGACCATGGTGGAAAGGCGACCACGGCCACCAGATTTCACGTTGATTACGGACTGGCCGATCATGGCGCAGCCGGCCATGCCACCGATGAAGCCCGTCACGATGTTCGCGACGCCCTGCCCGATGCATTCGCGATTCTTGTCGCTGCGGGTATCGGTCATGTCGTTGACGATCTGCAACGTCATCATCGATTCGAGCAGACCTACCACCGCAAGCGTCGCTGCCGTCGGCAAGATGATCCTGAGCGTATCGAGAGTCCACGGAATGTCCGGCATCGATAAGCTCGGCAGAGCGTCGGGCAAGGCACCCATGTCGCCCACGCGGTGAATATCCATGTGGAAGTACATCGCCACGCCCGTCAGGACCATGATCGCTACCAGTGGCGACGGAATGGCCTTGGTGACGTACGGAAACAGATAGATGATCGCCAGGCCGGCAGCGGTCATCGGATAGACCAGCCACGGCACACCGATCAATTCAGGCAGTTGGGCCATGAAGATAAGAATGGCCAGTGCGTTGACGAAGCCGGTGATCACAGAGCGGGATACGAAGCGCATCAGCGCACCGAGCTTGAGCGCGCCTGCCACGATCTGGATCAACCCGGTCAGTATCGTGGTGGCAAGCAAGTACGCGAGCCCGTGCTCCTTGACCATGGTCACCATCAACAGCGCCATGGCACCGGTCGCCGCTGAAATCATCGCGGGACGCCCACCAGCAATCGAAATCACCACGGCCATGGAAAACGACGCGTAGAGTCCGACCTTAGGATCGACCCCAGCAATAATGGAAAACGCGATGGCTTCGGGAATGAGAGCGAGCGCCACGACCATGCCGGACAGGATGTCGCCACGCACGTTGCCCAGCCACTGCTGGCGCAGTTGCGAAAAAGAATTCAAGACCATTTCCTCGGAGAGGCAGCAAGCCTCTCACCTAAAGACACACGAATACACCGCTCCTTTAGCAAGGAGTGCGAGCCAGGGCAGCTAGCGTTACGGTGGCGTGGTCAAGGCAGGTCTCAGGGGGAAGCGTTCGCTGATTATAACGTCGTTTTATTGGATCGTGGGCTTGGCCTCCAGAACCGAGCACTTCGCATGCTCCAAGCGTGCGTCATGCGCTTATTGGCGGCTACGACAACCACGCGCTCTGGCGTCTGTCCCCATGGGAAGGCATCGAGGCAAGCGGGCGCAGCGCATCAAGGCGACCTCACATACCAAATCGTATGCTTAGGCGATCGCCCGATGACAAGGTTGTCAGCGCATTACGATTGATCGGCTCCGAGCCTGCCAAATTCGACTTGACTGCGGCAATAGAAAACATCGATGTTCTCTTCCGCAATCGCGGCCATCAGTGCCTCGCAGGTTGGCTCATCGGTGACCACCGAAACCGTCATGGGGCGGTCGGCCATTTCGAAGAAGCCCGCCGAGTGGATCTTTCCCGAGTGCCCGAAGCCCTCCCCTCCCGCGGTCATGGTGCCGCCCGCAGCCCCCAACTTCCGTGCGCGCTGAAGGATCCATTGGGCGACCGTATCGCCGTGGATGGTGCGGTTTTCTTGAGTGAAAAACAGAATCCGATAACCTTTCATCGTGGGGGTCTCCTAAGCGGGGGTAGCAGCAAGATCAGGTGTCTCACACGAAAGTATCAGCACCCGAACTTGCTGAAGTTCGGCCGCATGATCGACCAGGAACGACTCCACGATCTCGCGGCGATCCACCAGTTCCAGACACTGCGGATGGTCCATCGAGACAGCATCCGGATGATGGTGTGACAACCGTTGCCCCTTGAGGTATCCCATTTCTACGTGGTGAAGAATGGCCTGCTCAATGCCAGCCCGCCGCGCCACCTTAAGCAGATGGTGTGCGAGCGCCGGCGCGCTTAGGCGATGCCAAAACCGCGAGCGACTGGCGCGGGCCGAGACAGGAAAATAAAGACGGGCGACAACGAGATCGCGCATGGGCACTCCGCTCATGATTTGGGGACTTCCGTGGGTTGCGTATCGCGCTGGCGACGCCGGTAGGCCGGCAGGTCGCTTAGCCGAAGGTCTTCGGGCAGGTGGCGCAGGTGCTTGGCGCGACCCAGCCGCTGTGCGTGGTAGATGCCGTTGTGCCCCGAAAATAGGTAGCTGGCCACGCAGGCGATGGCTGCAAAAGGAGCGATCGCAGAACCGAAGAGTTCAATGGCCATGACGGTGGTGGCCAAGGGCGTGTTGGCGGCCCCTGCGAAAACGGCCACAAAGCCCAGTGCCGCCAACATGCCGAATGGCAGATGAAGCAACGGGGCGAGGCTGTTGCCCAGAGTGGCGCCAATGAAGAAAAGCGGAGTTACCTCCCCACCCTTGAACCCAGAGCCCAGCGAGGCCGCGGTGTAACCAAACTTGCCAATGCTGTCCCACCACGGCAGCGGATGGTCGAAGGCGGCGACGATGGTGGGGATGCCCAACCCGATGTAGGCCTGGGTGTGAAACAGATAGACCGACCCCGCAATGACGGCGCCGCCGATAAAGGGCCGCAACGGTGGGTAGCCGATCAGCCGCTTCATCCAAGCCCCTACCCGATGGGTCGCTGTAGCAAACAACAAGCCCACCAAGCCAAAAATGATTCCCGCGACGATGACGGAAAGCACCGTCCAGCCCGTCACGGGGGCCACAGAGCCCATGACATATCCAGTGTGATGGACACCCCAGGCCAGGCACACCCGGTCGGCAACGATGGCTGCAATGACGCAGGGAAACAGGGCGTCGTAACGGAGCCGTCCGATGGCCAGGACTTCCAAGCCGAACAGTGCGCCGGCCAGTGGCGTGCCGAAGACAGCGGCGAAGCCGGCGCTCATGCCTGCCATCAACAATACCCTTCGGTCCTCTGGACTGAGCCGAAATGCGGCGGTCAGTTGGTCTGCGAGGGCGCCCCCCATTTGGACCGCGGTCCCTTCGCGGCCTACCGATGCTCCAAATAGGTGAGACATCACCGTACCGATGAAGACCAACGGCACCATGCGCAGAGGAATGACCTTCTTGGGGTCGTGGATCTCGTCAATGATCAGGTTATTGCCGGCCTCGACCGGCTTCCCCAGTCGGAAGTAGACCCAGCCCACGACGAAACCCGCGACTGGCAAGAGCGCCAAAAGCCAGGACGTGGCCTGCCGGGTCCGTGTGGCCCAGTCCAGACTCAGGAGGAACCAGGCAGATGCCGTTCCGGCCAACACCGCGGCAACCATGGCAATCAGCAGCCATTTGCCGATGTAACGGAGGAGTTCCCATTGTTCGAGAGAGCTAAGCGCGCGCATGGAGTATCCAGGTCGGAGGAATCACCTGGGCCGGGCGTAGCACGCGTGCCTACATCCCCGGAAGCCAGGACATGTAGGCATCATCAGCCCCGTTACGGGGCGGTTCGCGGAGGAATGCCATCTCCGTGCCGAGCAGCGTAGGGGCTGACCGAAAGGTCGTCAACTCGGCACGGCAAGCCGCCGGAGCGCCGGTGCCGTAACAAACACGTGGCGCTGGTGGAGTTCTGTCCGCGCTCAATGTGATCAGCACGGACCTGCACGTCAAAAGTTGAAACACGTGGGACCATCATCGCGACGGTGCGACGGGAGATGCCTGATAGTCGGAGCTACGCCGCACAATGATCCGGAATTTCCACATGCCGGATTTTTCCCGATGCGGATGATGGAGTAGACGCATATGCGTGTTGACCTACCCAGAATCTTCAAAACGAAAAACGCCCAGCGATCTGAGATCACCGGGCGTTCGACGACTTGTATCAAGTGGCGGAGAGGGAGGGATTCGAACCCTCGGTACGCTTACACGTACGCCTGATTTCGAGTCAGGTACATTCGACCACTCTGCCACCTCTCCGGGAACGGTCGACGGCGAGGGGTTAGCCTTGCCGGGCCCGCAATGATAGTGGGTCTTCTGTGCCGTGACAACAGGCTTTCTATGGGGCATCCTGCCCGGGCATCGGGCGCCATGGGCGCCCTCTTCCAGCGTTTCGCAAGGCCACCATGATCGAGTTCGGACACGGCACGCATACGGGACTTCGCCGTACGCGCAACGAGGATACCTACTATGCCGATGCCGGCTTGGGGTTGTTCCTGGTCGTGGACGGCATGGGTGGGCATCGCCATGGCGAGGTGGCGTCGGCCACGGCGCGCGATGGCGTGGTGGCTCAGGTCACCGCCGGTCAGTCGCTGGTCGATGCGGTGCAGCGGGTCAACGAGGCATTGATCGCCCGTTCGAGCGGTCAGGCAGCTGCGCGGCCTATGGGCACGACCATCGCCGCCGTACGCATGACCGGTCGCCGCTACGAAGCGGCCTGGGTCGGCGACAGCCGGATCTATCACTGGGATGGCGCGCTGCGACGGCTCTCGCACGACCATTCCATCGTCGAGGCGCTGGTCGAGGCCGGCGAACTGACCGAAGCGCAGGCGCGCATCCATCCGCAACGCAGCGTGCTCACCCAAGCGCTGGGAATCACCGCGCCCGATCAACTGCACATCGGCCTGGCTCGTGGCGAACTCGCACCGGGTGCGCGTCTGCTGCTGTGCACCGATGGTTTGACCGATGAGGTGGACGACAACCGCATCGCTGAGATCGTCGCGCGCAGCGACATCGCAGCGCAGGAGTGCGTGGATCACCTACTGCTGGAAGCACTCGCTGGCAGCGCGCGCGACAACATCACGGCGATCCTGTTGCGCGTCGCCGCCTGAGTTTCAATGCACCAGCTCGGCGTCCGCAGCGCGGGCGTCGTCCGCCGTCAGTTTCCGCCAGATGCTCTGCCCGCCTGCCGACTTGTCGATGGCATCGAGACGTTGCGCGTGTCGTTCGAGTTCCTCGGTCGAGGCGCGCAACACGATCGGTCGCCGCGTGATGACGATGTCGCCCAACACGTTCGCATGGCGATCATCGGCACCGGCATCGAACGCGAAGTCGAGGGCCACCTGGCCCGACGTCATTGCGATATAGACGTCCGCCAGCAACTGCGCGTCGAGCAGGCCGCCGTGCAGATCGCGATGTGCGTTGTCCACGCCCAGTCGCTTGCACAGCGCATCGAGGCTGTTGCGCTGCCCCGGATACATCGCGCGCGCCATCAGCAACGTATCGAGCACGGTGGCGTGATCGGCGATGCGGCCGTATTGCGGGCCGGCCATCTTCAGTTCGGCATCCAGGAAGCCGACGTCGAACGCCGCGTTGTGGATGATGAGTTCGGCACCGCGAATGAATTCGAGGAACTCGTCCACCTTGTCGCGGAAGAACGGCTTGTCGAGCAGGAACGCGTCTTCGATGCCGGTGACGGCGCGCGCACCTTCGTCGATGGCACGCTCGGGATTGAGATACGTGTGGAAGGTACGACCGGTCGGGCGCCGCTCGATCATCTCCACCGCACCGATTTCGATCAGGCGATGGCCGAGGTGTGCCTCGAGACCCGTGGTTTCCGTATCGAGGACGATCTGCCTCATGCCACCTTCCCCTTTGCCTTGTACGCCAGGGCCTGGTCACGCGCGGCGACGTCCACGCGCTCGTTTTCCACGTGGCCGTTGTGACCCTTCACCCATTCCCAGGTCACGGTGTGCGCGGCGGCGGCGGCATCGAGCCGTATCCACAGATCCTGATTCTTGACCGGCTTCTTGTCCGCTGTCTTCCAACCGTTCATGCGCCACTTCGGCACCCATTCCTGCACGCCTTGCATCACGTACTTGGAATCGGTCATGAGGTGTACGTTGCAGCGCCGGTTCAAGGCTTCGAGGGCGGAGATGGCCGCCATCATTTCCATGCGGTTGTTGGTGGTATCGGGCTCGCCACCGGCGATCATTTTTTCGACGCCCTTGGCGCGCAGCAACGCGGCCCAGCCACCCGGGCCAGGGTTGCCCAGGCAGGCGCCATCGGTAAAGGCTTCAACGGTATCGGTCATGGGTACGTCTAGAGAGTTTCGCGGGCATTGCGGCGGGCGCCGGAGGCGAGCGTGCCGGGTATAGGCGACGGCACCACCGCGGCGCGGGGGCGCAAGGGTACCGCTGCCGGGCGTTTTTTGCGCGCCACCAGCAGATAGCCGCCGCCGACCAGGGATTCGCCAGTCGCGGTGCCGCCCGTGCGCGGCCAGGCGCTGCCGACGCGGCGCGGCACCGACAGATCGAACTCGTCGCGCACGAGGCGTTGGCTCCACCACCAGGGCCAGGTCAGCCGCGGGCGCGGGCCACGACTCTGCCGGGCCACCCAGGGCGACCACAGGCCCACGGGGTGGATGCCCGTGATGGCGAGCATGCCGCCCGGCGCCAGCACACGGATCGCCTCGTCCAACAGGTTGTCCTGGCGCGACGTGGTTTCCAGCGCATGGCGCAGCAGCACCACGCCGAAGGCCTCGTCGACGAATGGAAGCGGTTCCAGCCCGCTGGCAATCACATCGCCGCCCAGCGCCTTGCCAGCCACCCTCACCGTGGCCCAGTGGCCGAGCAACGGGATGGCAGGCGGCTCGGCAGGGGCCGAGGTCGTGAGATGCAGCCCGTGGTCTCCTGTGCAGCGAGACAGCAAGGGCGCCAATACCCGCGCTTCATCCGCCAGCAGCTTGCCGACCTGGGGCGTGGTGTAAATGTCGGGTGCGAAGTGAGGCATGCCCACCGAGTGTAGTGTGGTTGAACGGGGGGCGCACCGTTAACGACTAGCTAACGAGCAGCCCGGAACCGGCTGATATAGTCCGGCGCGCCCCGCCCGGTCTTCACACTTTCCCGGCGGCCATTCCACGGGTGTTCGCGCCCCATCGACGTCACGGAGTTCGCCCGATGCATTGGGTCCCCGTCGCGGCCTTGAGCGACAACTACATCTGGCTGGTCGCCGACGACGAGGGCAATGCCTTCGTCGTGGATCCCGGTGAAGCCGCCCCTGTCGAAGCCGCGTTGGCCGAGCGCGGCTGGCGGCTGACGGCGATCCTGCTGACCCACCACCATAACGACCACGTCGGCGGCGTGTCCGAGCTGGTGAGTCGCCACGACGTCGAGGTCTATGCCTCGGCCGATCCGCGCATCCAGCCGAAGAACCAGATCGTCGGCGACGGCGACACGTTCACCCTGGACGCGCCACGCGCGAGCTTCAAGGTCATCGGCGTGCCCGGGCACACCTCCTCGCACATTGCTTATTACGGTGAGGGCTTCCTGTTCTGCGGCGACACGTTGTTCAGCGTCGGCTGCGGTCGCCTCTTCGAAGGCACTCCGGAGCAGATGCTCGCGTCACTGGACCGATTTGCCGACCTGCCGCCGGACACCCTGGTCTGCTGTGCGCACGAATACACCGCGTCCAACATCCGCTTTGCCCTAAGCGTGGAACCCGACAACGACGCCCTGCTGCGTCGCCGGGATGAAGTCGCTGAGCTCCGCGTAGCGGGAGCACCCAGCGTGCCCTCGCGCCTCGCCGACGAATACGCCACCAATCCCTTCCTGCGCGTGGACAGCCCATCGGTCGCTCAGTGGGCCGATCTTCAAGGACACGATCAGGCCGCACGCGTCGCGCGCTTCGCCGCGTTGCGCAAGGCCAAGGACACATTCGCCGCATGAACCTGCCCGCTCGCCGCCTGCTTCCTGCACTCATTTCTTTGTTTCTGACGGCGTGTGCCGGCGGCGTGCCGAAGCCGGTACCGCAGGCGGCAGCCCCCACCGTCGCGCCCGTGGCGCCGGTGGAGGACGTGACGATGGCACCGAAGCTGATGCGCCCCGACCAGCCGGCGGACTTCTGGGCCGACATGCGCGACAGCTTCGCCATGCCGGGCTGCGAAGCCGACCCGCAGGTTCTGGCCTGGGCTCGCATGTATACCCGGCAACCGAATCGCTTCGAGCAGCAGGTGAACGAGGTACTGCCGCTCATCGTCTATGCGCACAAGTCGGCGATGAAGCACAGCGTGGCAGGCGAGTTCGCCCTGCTGCCCTGGGTGGAAAGCCAATATCGGCACGTGCCGGGCGGCAAGAATCGCCCTGCCGGTATGTGGCAGATCATGCCGCAGACCGCGCGCACGCTCGGCCTGCGTGTGGACAAGAATTACGACGAGCGCCTGGACATCACCAAGTCCACCGAGTCGGTGATGAACATGATGCGCCGCTATTACGACGACCTCGGCGACTGGCGCCTGGTCGACGTGGCCTACAACGCGGGCGAGTTCGGGCTGAAGAAGACGATCGACAAGCACGGCGGCCCCAGCGGAGACGACGGCCTGCCCGATGTGCCCATGAAGGCCGGCACGAAGGAACACCTGGTGAAGCTGATGGCGATGGCGTGCATCGTGCGCGATCCCGCCCGCTTCAACGTCAGCCTGCCGCGGCAGGATCGGGAAAACACCTTGCAGGTCGTGACCGTCTCGGGGCCGCAATCGCTCGCGCAGGCCGCGAAGCAGTCGGGCCTGTCGATGAACGACCTGCGCGATTTCAATCCTGCGTATCGCACTACCAAGGGCACCGTCAGTTCGAGCCTGCTGTTGCCGAAGTCGGCCGCCGATCAGTACCGCCTGGGGCCTGTCGATCCGGTGGCTGACGTCGCCGATGCGGATGTAGACGAGGCAGACGCCGACGTCCCGACCAAGACCGGCAAGCGCGGCAAGACCGCCAAGTCGACCAAGAGCGGCAAGACGCCTTCGCGCACGAAGGCTGCCGATGTCGCGAAGGCACCGGTGACGAGCAAGACGAAGGCAGACGACACGAAAGTCGTCATCCACAAGGTCAACAACGGGGAATCGTTGTGGTCGATCGCTCGCCGTCATCAGGTGAGCGTCGAGCAATTGATGAAGTGGAACGACCTGCAGACCCAGGCGGTGAAGCCTGGGCAGGTTCTCAAGCTGACGGCGTCGCGCTGAGTCGCCTTAGAGCTGCACGACGTCCCATTGGACGTCCGGGCTGATGTCCGCTTCGTAGTTCACGCCGTTCGCTTCGAAGCCGAACAGCTTGATGAAGTCGTGCTTGTAGCCCGCGTAGTCGGTCACTTCCCAAAGGTTCTCGGTAGTGACGTTCGGCCACAGCGCCTTGCATTCGCTCTGCACGTCCTCGCGCAGCTCCCAGTCGTCGAGGCGCAGGCGGCCTTCAGCATCGGTCTCGGGTACTGCACCGTCGGCGCGATAGAGGCGATCGTGGAACAGACGGTTGATCTGCTCGATCGTGCCTTCGTGAATGCCCTTGGTCTTCATGATCTTGAAGACCATCGACACGTAGAGCGGAATCACCGGAATCGCGGAGCTGGCCTGGGTGACCACCGACTTCATCACGCCGACATAGGAGCGCAGACCGCTCGCCGCATGGCGCTCGCGCAGCTCCTTCGCCGTACGATCGAGGTGCTGCTTGGCCTGGCCCAGCGTGCCGTGCCAGTAGATCGGCCAGGTGATCTCGGTACCGACGTAGCTGTACGCGATGGTGGTGGCGTTGTCTGCCAGCACGCCCGCCTCGGACAGCGCATCGATCCACAGGGCCCAATCCTCGCCCCCCATGACGGTGACGGTGTCCTTGATTTCCTGCTCCGTCGCCGGATCCACCGTGGCCATGACCACGGCGTCCTTGTTCGTGTCGACGGACGACGCGGTGAACGTCTCGCCGATCGTCTTCAGCGCAGAGCGCACGACTTCACCGGTCTTCGGCAGCTTTCGCACCGGCGACGCCAGCGAATAGACGACGAGATCGACCTTGCCGCCCATCTCGTTGCGGATGATCTCGATGGCCTTGGCGCGCGTCTCATCGGCGAACGCGTCGCCGTTGATCGAGCGGCTGAACAGCCCCTGCTCGCGCGCAAGACGATCAAACGCCGCCGAGTTGTACCAACCTGCCGTACCCGTCTTCGCTTCGCTGGACGGCTTCTCGAAGAACACGCCGAGCGTGGCAGCACCGTGGCCGAACGCCGCGGTGATGCGTGACGCCAGACCGTAGCCAGTAGACGCGCCGATCACCAGCACGCGCTTCGGGCCATCCGCAAACGCGCCGCTGGCACGCGTGATGGCAATCTGTTCTTCGACGTTCTTCGCGCAACCCACCGGATGAGCGGTGGTGCAGATGAAGCCACGGACCTTGGGCTGGATGATCACGGGTCGTTCCTTTGCGAGCGAGACGGTCTTACATGCGGTCCTGCGCGATCTTGATGTCCGCGCGAGCCTTCAACGAGTCGATGTATTCGAGCGCGGCGGCCTGGGCCATGGCGTCCATCATCTGGCCACGCAGCGCGTCGCGCTGAGCCTTCTCGACCTTCGACGGATCGCCTTCCACGACCTTGTCCACCGACACCAGCGCGTAGGTACCGTTGCCGGTCGGCACGGTCGCCCACGACGGCTTGTTGGCGACCGGATGCGGCAGCGTGAATGCCTGCTGCAGAATGGCCGGCGGGACGTCAGTGATGGCGCCGATCTTGTTGCGATCCAGACCCGTGAGGCTGCGTACCGGCGCCTTCGTCAGGCTGGCGATGTCACCGCCCTTGGCGAGCTGCGCGACGAGTTCGTCGGCCTGCTTCTTCGCCAGCGCATCCACGCGCTCGTCGAGGATGCGCTGGCGCACGCTGTCCTTGACGTCTGCCAGCGCCTTCGGCGCGGCCGGATTGTGCTTGGCGAGGTGCATGACCACAGCATCGCCCTTGCCGACCTGAACCAGCGAAGAGTTGTTGCCCTGGTTAAGCACGTCGTCGGCGAACGCGGCCTGCACGAACTTCGGATCGTCCGGAATGCCGGCACCACCGTCACGGCTGAACAGCGGCGAGGTCTTGATCTCGAGACCAAGCTCCTTCGCAGCCGGTTCTAGCGAGCCCGGGTTGCGTTCGGCAAGATCGCCGAGCTGACCGGCGCGCTCGTTGTACAGGCGCTCGCCTTCGTTCTTCGCCCAATCGGCGGCGAGCTGGCTGCGCACTTCGTCGAACGGCTTCGCGTCGCCTTCGCGGGCATCGCGCAGCCAGATGATGTGATAACCCTCTTCCGGCGACAGCACGGGTTCCTTGGTGATTTCGCCCTTCTTCATGCCGAACAGCGCGGTATCGAACGCCGGGTTCGCCACGCCTTTCTCCAGCCAGCCGAGATCGCCGCCACCGCGCTTGGAACCCAGGTCGTCCGAATTCTCGGCGGCGAGCTTGGCGAAGTTCTCGGGCGTGGCTTCCGCCGCGATCTTCTTGGCCTTGTCGAGCGCGGCCTTCTGCTGCTCGGGCGTGGCGTTCTTCGGCACGTTGATGAGGATGTGCGAAGCCTCGCGCTGCTCCGGCTGCGCGTAGCGCTGCTTGAACTTGTCGTAGAACTCGTGAAGCTGCGCGTCGGTCGGTTCGCCGAGCTTGAGGTCGGACTGCTTCACTTCGAGGTACTGCACCGAGACCTGCTCGGGCGTGGTGTAGTCGGCGATGTGCGACTTGTAGAACGCTTCGATCTCCGCGTCGGGCACGTTCGCATCGGTGAGCGACGGTCGCGGGAGTTCTACGAAACGCAGGTCGCGCTGCTGCAGGCGCAGGCGAAAGAACGTATCCACGTCGGCATCGCTCACCAGCGTGGTGTTGGAAATCGCGCTCGGAATGAGCTGCGTGGCAAGCGACGCACGCACCTTGGCCTCGTACATGGCGGGGCTCATGCCCTGCATCGAGAGGATGGCGCGATAGGCCTCCGGGCTGAACTGCCCGTTGACCTGGAAGCCTGGATCGCCACCGATGGCGGCACGCACGCTGGCATCGGAAACGGTGAGACCCAGATCGCTGTTCGCCTGCAGGAGCAACTGCTGGCTGATCATGCCGTCGAGTACGCGCTGCTTGAGCTCAGGCTTTTCGAGGTCTGCGGCCGTGAACGGCGAACGCGGATCCTGCGCGGCCTGCTGGCGCAATTCGTTCAAGCGTTGCTGCCAATCCTGCTGCGAGATCTCGTGATCTCCCACCTTCGCAACGTACGTATCGACGCGCGATACGAAGTACGACTCGATGCCGAAGAACGCGACGGCGAAAACGCAGACGCCGAGCACGATGGCGGCGGGCCAGCCGTGGATCTTGTTACGCAGGGCTTGCAGCATGATGCGACTCGCAGGGTTGCGCCGGTAAAACTCCTTACCGGCGTTAGACAAAGCAAAGGCGCCACGCGGGCGCCTTTGCGGACCAATGGCGGAGTGGACGGGACTCGAACCCGCGACCTCCGGCGTGACAGGCCAGCATTCTAACCGACTGAACTACCACTCCACTTTCCGTTGGTGGGTGCTGAGGGGATCGAACCCCCGACCAGCGCCGTGTAAAGGCGACGCTCTACCGCTGAGCTAAGCACCCCTACGGTAAGACCAGTTAGTTTACGTGATCCTTGAGCGCCTTGCCAGCCGTGAAGGCCGGAACCTTGGACGCCGGGATCTTGATCTCTTCGTTCGTACGCGGGTTGCGGCCGGTACGGGCAGCGCGGCTGCGCACCTTGAACGTACCGAAGCCGACGACGGCGACGTCGTCACCCTTCTTGAGGGCATCCTTCACCGCTTCGATGAGGCCCTGCAGAGCGCGGCCAGCGTCGGCCTTCGACAGTTCGGCCTTTTCGGCGATGGCGTCGATGAGCTCGGATTTGTTCATTACGTAACTCCCTTCAAAGGTAATTCGAATCGCCGGACGGCGATCCTTCACGAGAAGACTTCGGGCTGCTGATGCCGCCCGGGGACAACAAGGCAACCCCGCGATCCAGGGCGCCCTTGCGGCGCGGGCGATGGCGGTGTGGCCTTTATACCAGTGCCCCCCAACCATCGCAATACAAGCAATACCAAGGCTTTCAGCTTGAAGCATGGACTTCGGAGGCTTGCGCGAATGCCGAAAAAGCATTATCGCGAATGCTCCGTGACAGGACGACGAAAACGAAAAGGGCGCACACAAGTGCGCCCTTGTTCGTGTGGTTGAACGATGAACAATCAGTGCGTGAGCGACGGCGAGGCCTTGCCCTTGCGCTTGCCCTGCCCCTTCGGCACCTCGACGACATTGCCGCCGTCAGTTGCTGCCTTCGGCCCCAGCGGGCGTTCGAGAGCGAGGTCGAGCACTTCGTCGATCCACTTCACCGCATGGATGTCGAGCGAGCTGGTGATGTTCTCCGGCAGGTCCACGAGATCCTTCCGGTTTTCTTCCGGAATGATCACTGTGGTGATGCCGCCGCGATGCGCCGCAAGCAGTTTCTCCTTGAGGCCACCGATCGGCAGCACGCGACCACGCAGCGTGATCTCACCCGTCATCGCCACCTCGGAGCGCACCGGCACCTTGGTGAGCGCGGAGACGAGCGCCGTGCACATCGCGATACCCGCGCTCGGACCGTCCTTCGGCGTGGCGCCTTCGGGCACGTGGATGTGGATGTCGAGCTTCTCGTGGAAGTCCGGCTCGATACCCAGGCCCGCTGCGCGTGCGCGCACAACGCTGAGCGCCGCCTGGATCGATTCCTTCATCACATCGCCCAGCTGGCCCGTATGCACCAGCCTGCCTTTACCCGGCACCACCGATGCCTCGATGCTCAGCAGATCGCCGCCCACCTGCGTCCATGCGAGACCGGTAACCAGACCCACCTCGTTCTGCTGTTCCGCACGACCGAAGTCGAAGCGGCGCACGCCGAGGTAATGATCGAGATTGCTACCATCGACGCGAACGTGATCGGGCGCGAGCGCCTTACCCTTGCGCGCCGTCTTGGCAACCTTCGCCTTCGCATGTGCGGGCACGGTACCGAGAGCGATCTCCTTCACCACCTTGCGGCAGATCTTCGAGATTTCGCGCTCGAGATTGCGCACACCGGATTCACGCGTGTAATAGCGCACGATGTCACGCAGCGCATCCTCCGCGATCGCCAGCTCTTCCGCCTTCAGGCCATTGGCCTTGAGCTGTTTCGGCAGCAGGTACTTCTGCGCGATGTTGAGCTTCTCGTCCTCGGTGTAACCGGGGATGCGAATGACTTCCATGCGATCGAGCAGCGGCCCCGGAATATTCAGCGAGTTCGCCGTGGCGATCCACATCACCTCGGAGAGATCGAGATCCACTTCGAGATAGTGATCGTTGAACGCGTTGTTCTGCTCCGGATCGAGCACTTCGAGCAGCGCGGACGACGGATCGCCGCGGAAGTCCATCGACATCTTGTCGATCTCGTCGAGCACGAACAGCGGGTTCTTCGTGCCGACCTTGTTGAGGTTCTGCACGATGCGTCCCGGCATCGAACCGATGTAGGTACGGCGATGGCCGCGGATTTCCGCTTCGTCACGTACGCCGCCCAGGCTCATGCGGACGAACTTGCGATTGGTCGCCTTCGCGATCGACTGGCCGAGCGACGTCTTGCCCACGCCAGGCGGACCGACAAGGCACAGGATCGGGCCCTTCATCGTGTTCACTCGCTGCTGGACCGCGAGGTATTCGAGGATGCGCTCCTTGACCTTCTCCAGGCCAAAGTGATCGGCGTCAAGGGTTTCCTGGGCCAGCGCGAGATCCTTACGAACCTTGCTGCGCTTTTTCCAGGGCACGCCGACGACCCAGTCGAGGTAGTTGCGCACGACCGTCGCTTCGGCAGACATCGGCGACATCTGCTTGAGCTTGTTGAATTCCTGGCGCGCCTTTGCGAGCACGGCCTTGGGCATACCGGCCGCATCGATCTTCTTCTGCAGTTCCTCGATCTCGTTCGCGCCTTCCTCACCCTCACCCAGCTCCTTCTGGATGGCCTTCATCTGCTCGTTGAGGTAGTACTCGCGCTGGCTCTTCTCCATCTGCGACTTGACGCGACCGCGGATGCGCTTCTCGACCTGCTGGAGATCCATTTCGCCATCGACGAGGCCGATCAGCAGTTCGAGACGCTGACCGACGTCAGCGGTTTCGAGCACGCGCTGCTTGTCCGCCATACGCACGGAAAGATGCGCCGCGATGGAGTCGGCAAGCCGCGACGGATCGTCGATGCCCGAGAGCGTGGCGAGGATTTCCGGCGGAAGCTTGCGGCTCTGCTTCACCAGCTGTTCGAACAGCGACACGAGCGAGCGCGACACGACGTCCAGCTCGCGTTCGTTGTTGCTATAGATCGGTTCGATGACGCGTGCGCGGCCGCTCATCATGCCGGCTTCGTCTTCGAAGGCGTCGACCTGCACGCGCGACTGCCCCTCGACCAGCACCTTCACGGTGCCATCGGGCAACTTCAGCAACTGCAGGACACCCGCCAGCGTCCCCACGTTATGCAGGTCGGCAATGGTGGGATCGTCGATGTCGGGGCTCTTCTGCGCCACGAGCAGGATCTGCCGCTCGCCTTCCATGGCCCGCTCCAGCGCGCGCATGGACTTGTCGCGACCCACGAACAGCGGAATGACCATGTGCGGATAGACGACGACGTCTCGCAGAGGCAGGACCGGCAACAGGTCCAGCTCGGATCCGATCGGGGTTTGGCTGCGATTCTTCGCCATGTGCTTGGGGTTTCCCTCGGATGGATGGGGCGCGACTCGACACTGCGCCGGAGCCGCCATACACGTCAAGTGGTGGTTCGCAAAGGACCGATCAAGAGCGCAGCCCCACAAGAAAAAACGGCCCCGGCGTCATGAGACGCCAGGGCCGCCGGAGTCGCTCTTGCGGGACGCAATCAGGCGGCGTCGCCACCCTCGCCCGCGATCCGCTGCTGCTGCAGATTGCCGCGATAGATCAGATACGGCTCAGCCTGACCGTCGATCACGGCGTCGTCGACCACAACCTTGCTGACGTGTTCCAGCGAGGGCAGTTCGAACATCGTGTCGAGCAGCACCTGTTCGAGGATGGTACGCAGGCCGCGTGCGCCGGTCTTGCGCTTGAGCGCGCGACGAGCGATGGCAGACAGCGCCTCGGGGCGGAATTCCAACTCCGCGCCTTCCATGTCGAACAGCTTGCGGAACTGCTTGGTGACGGCGTTCTTCGGCTCGGTGAGGATCTGTACGAGTGCGGCCTCGTCGAGCTCATCGAGCGTGGCAACAACCGGCAGACGACCGACGAATTCCGGAATCAGACCGAAACGGACCAGGTCCGCCGGCTCCACTTCGGAGAGCATCTTGCCGACGTTCTCGGTACGCTCCTTGGAGCGAACCTCGGCGCCGAAGCCGATGCCAGTGGTTTCGGAACGCTGCTGAATCACCTTCTCCAGGCCGGCGAACGCGCCGCCGCAGATGAAGAGGATGTTGCGCGTGTCGACCTGCAGGAACTCCTGCTGCGGATGCTTGCGACCACCCTGCGGCGGCACCGAGGCAAGCGTGCCTTCGATGAGCTTGAGGAGGGCCTGCTGCACGCCTTCGCCGGACACGTCGCGGGTGATCGACGGGTTCTCGCTCTTGCGCGAGATCTTGTCGATTTCGTCGATGTAGACGATGCCGCTCTGCGCCTTCTCGACGTCGTAGTCGCACTTCTGCAGGAGCTTCTGGATGATGTTCTCGACGTCCTCACCCACATAGCCCGCTTCGGTCAGCGTGGTGGCGTCCGCGATGGTAAACGGCACGTTGAGCAGCCGCGCCAGCGTTTCGGCCAGCAGCGTCTTGCCCGAACCGGTCGGACCGATCAGGAGGATGTTCGACTTGCCGAGTTCGACCTCGTCGTTCTTCTGACGCGACTCCATACGCTTGTAGTGGTTGTAGACCGCGACGGACAGCGCCTTCTTGGCGCGCGTCTGGCCGACCACGTACTGGTCGAGCGCTTCCATGATCTCGCGCGGCTTCGGGAGTTGAGTCCGGCCGGAGGCCGCCTTCTCTTCCAGTTCCTCGCGGATGATGTCGTTGCACAGCTCGACGCATTCATCGCAGATGAACACGCTGGGGCCAGCGATCAGCTTGCGCACTTCGTGCTGGCTCTTGCCGCAGAAAGAGCAGTAAAGAATCTTGCCGCCGTCGTTGGAACGGCTCTGCCGCTCGTCGCTCATGCTTTGGGCCCTACTGAGAATCCAGGTGCGCTTTGAGAATAGCACAGCACTCCGCCCCGGGAATCGGGGGCGGAGTGCTGGTTTTCACAAGCGAAAAGTACAATCAAGCTGAACGGACAGTCTCGACCGTGCGCTTGTCGAGCACCGAATCGATCAGGCCATAAGCCTGCGCTTCCGCGCCGCTCATGAAGCGATCACGCTCGGTGTCGCGAGCGATCTCTTCCACCGTCTTGCCGCTGTGGTGGGCGAGGATCGCGTTGAGGCGCTCACGCATCGTGAGGATTTCACGTGCGTGGATCTCGATGTCCGTGGCCTGGCCGGAGATACCGCCCGCCCACGGCTGGTGGATCATGATGCGCGAGTGCGGCAGCGAGTAGCGCTTGCCTGCCGCACCAGCGGCCAGCAGGAGGGCGCCCATCGAGGCGGCCTGGCCGATGCACATCGTGCTGACGTCCGGCTTCACGAACTGCATCGTGTCGTAGATCGCCATGCCCGCGGTGACGGAGCCGCCCGGGCTGTTGATGTACAGGCTGATGTCCTTGTCCGGGTTTTCGGATTCAAGGAACAGGAGCTGCGCGACGATGACATTGGCCATGTAATCGTCGACCGGGCCGACCGCGAAGATCACGCGCTCCTTGAGAAGGCGCGAGTAGATATCGTACGAACGCTCTCCGCGAGAGGTCTGTTCGACGACGATGGGCACCAAGTTGAGGTTCTGGATCGGAGCCATGGACATGCGGTCTCTCCTTCGTATGGGGCCCGGTTATTGCGATGGATCGGCGCTTAGGCGCCGATCGGCCGCATTACCTCGTCGAAGCTCAGTTCCTGGTCGGTGGTCTTGGCGTTGTCCGCCACCCACTCGGCCACCTGATCTTCCATGACGCGGTTCTGCAGTCCCGACATCAGTTGGGGGTCACCGTTATACAGTTCAATGACCTTCTCCGGCTCCTCGTACGTGGAGGCGATGGCGGCCAGCATCTCGTTCATGCGCTTACGGTCCAGGCGCAGCTCGTTCTTGCGGGCGATTTCGCCCATGAGCAGCGCCGCGGTGACGCGCTTGCGGGCAAACGGCAGGGCTTCTTCCACCATCTGCGGGCTCGGCTCCTGGCCGCGCGGCAGGTTACCGGAGGCGAGGCTGCGGGCTTCGGCGTTGGCCATCAGCTCCGGCACATCGAGGTCCGGGTAGGCCGCGGCGAGCTTTTCGGCCACTTCCGCCTTGAGGCGAGCCATGAGCGTCGCCTTGAGCTCGCGCTCGAGGTTGGCGCGGACTTCCTTGCGGAAGGTCTCGATGTCGCCGTCGGCGACGCCGAACATCTTCACGAACTCGGCGTCCACGGTCGGCAGGTTGGGCTCCTGCACCTTCACGATCTTGAAGGTGACCTTGGCGGTCTTGCCGGCCAGATCGGGGTTGCGGAAGTCGGCCGGGAAGGCGACGTCCTGGACCAGGTCTTCGCCCGCGCTACGGCCGGTCAGGGCCTCGTCGAGCGCCTTGAACAGGGTGCCGGAGCCGAGCACGCTGCCAGCGCGCTCCAGGCCTTCGGCCGGGAAGCGGTAATCGCCGGCTTCGGCGGCGTATTCGAACATCACGAAATCGCCGTCCTTGGAGGCGCGCGACACGTCGTCGAAGCTGCGACGCTGGGTGCGCAGGGTTTCGATCATCTTGTCGATGTCGGCGTCCTTCACCTCAGCCTTCGGGCGGGCGATCTCGATCGCGGCGACGTCGATGGCCGGGAATTCCGGCATGACTTCGAAGGTGGCCGTATACGCGATCTCGCCGTTCTCGGCGTTGCCCGTGGTGTCGACAGACGGGTTGGCGATCGGCTGCAGTTTCTCCTGCTGGAACGCGTCGCGCAGCGTACTGCCGATGAGCTCCGACAGCGCTTCGCCACGGACCTGCGCGCCGAAGCGCTGCTTGATCACGTTGGCCGGCACCTTGCCGGGACGGAAGCCCTTCAGGCGCACCGTGCGACCCATTTCCGCGATGCGCTCGCTGACCTGCGTCTCCAGACGCTCAGCCGGGAACTTCACCGTGAGCTTGCGCCCGAGCTTGCCGACATTCTCAACCGAAACCTGCATGACCTCTCCTGAAACCACCACGGACGTGGCGCGATGGCGAACATCCGTCGCCGTAACCGAAACCAAGGGATCCACCGCGAAACCGGGCCGGTCGCCGCGACCTGTTCCCCAGCGGCGAAAAACCCCGCAAATGACTGCCCATTCTACGTTTTGGCCTCCTGCCGCCGCAACCTGCCTCAGCCGGCGCTCCAACGCCTCGGGCCGGCTCCCTCGACAGCCAGCGCGTCCCCCGGATTCGCGAGGCTGCAGGCCGTCAGGGACAGGCAGCCGCAGCCGATGCAGTCGGTCAGCCGATCCTTGAGATTGAGCAACTGGTCGATGCGCGCCTCCAGCTCGTCGCGCCACGCCGCCGACATCTGCGTCCACTCCTCGCGCGTGGGGGTGCGTTCGTGCGGCAGCGTATCGAAGGCCCGCCGGACCGCCCCCAGCGGCATACCCACCCGCTGGGCTACCCGGATGATGGCGAGGCGCCGCAGCACGTCGGCTCCGTAGCGACGCTGGTTGCCTGCCGTGCGGAGGCTGCGAATGAGGCCCTTGCGCTCGTAGAAGTGCAGCGCCGACACGGCGAGGCCCGAGCGTTTCGCCGCTTCTCCGACGGTCAGTTCCCGCATCGCTTGACCTAAATAATGGTTGAGGTTGCATCCTGCATCGGCCTGACCGCCCGCGCAAGCGTGCGACACTCCCCGCCCCGCCAGGAACCCGAATGAACGTGGGAACATCCGACCCGAACCTCCTTGCTTCCCCTGCCACACCGCGGGCCGAGGGGATTCTCGCGCCGCCCTACCGGGCCGCCACCCTGGGCATGGTCGCCCTCATTTCCTTGATCGCCTTCGAGGCATTGGCAGTCACCACCGCCATGCCAACCGTGGCGCGCGAGCTGAACGGTCTCAAGGCCTATGCGCTCGCCTTCGGCGGCGTGCTCGCCACGAGCGTCATCGGCATGGCGCTGTCCGGCCGATGGAGCGATCGACGTGGCCCGGCTCCGGCCATGTGGACGGGCCTTGCCGGTTTTGTGGTCGGCCTACTGCTCGCCGGATTCGCCCGCGACATGCCCACCCTGCTCCTGGGCCGGCTCGTCCAGGGCCTGGGCGCCGGCTGCCTGTCTCCGGCGCTGTATGTGATCGTGGGTCGGCTTTATCCCGAAGCGCTGCGCCCGAAAGTCTTCGCGGCGTTCTCCGCTGGATGGGTGGTACCTGCTCTCATCGGCCCGGCGCTCAGCGGCTTCGTGGTCGAGCACTTCGGCTGGCGCTGGGTCTTTCTGGCCGTGCCACTGCTGGCGATTCCCGCTGCCGCGGGCCTGCGCGGTGCGATGCATAACCTCGGCCCCACGGATCACCAGGCATCGGGCACGGCAAGCCGCATGGGCAACGCCATCGGAGCGTCGCTCGGTGCCTGCCTGCTGTTCGTCGCCGGTCAGGAGCACGGCTGGACGGTAGCCGTCCTGCTGGTGCCGGCGCTGGCATTGCTGTTCGTCTGCGGCAGACGGCTGCTGCCCCCAGGCACGCTACGCGCCGCGCGCGGCCTTCCGGCCGTGGTCGCGCTACGCGGCGTGGCCGCTTCCGCCTTCTTCGGCACCGAGGCCTTCCTGCCGCTGGCCTTCTCCCGCGAGCATGACCTGTCTCCGATGTGGGCCGGTCTGGCAATCAGCGTCGGCGCCATCGGCTGGTTTTCGGGATCGTGGTATCAGGGTCACTACGCGAAGGTCTCGCGGCAGACGCTGCTACGCCGGGGCACGGTCTTGATGGTGTTCGGCTCGATCGCGGCTGCAATGAGCACCTTTCCGTGGATGCCGGTCGCAGCGTCGGTCGCGGGTTGGCTTCTCACCGGGCTCGGCATGGGCATGCTCTACGGCACGGTCGCCGTGCTCGCTCTGTCGATGTCCAGCGAGCATGAGCAAGGCACCAACAGCTCCGCGCTGCAGCTTTGCGAATCGCTCATGGTTGCGACGACGCTCGCCATCGGCGGGTCGTTGTTCGGCGTGTTGCTCGACGTGTCGGCAACGGCTGCGTTCGCGGCGAACTTCGCCATTACGGTGGCGCTCGCCGTGGTGAGCACGATCGTTGCGCGGCGGACGGAGCCGCGTGCGTGAGATGCGCACGTCGTACCGTCAGTGACATTGACGTCTTAGAACGATGGTGCGAGAGGCGGGACTCGAACCCGCACGCCTTGCGGCGTCAGAACCTAAATCTGGTGCGTCTACCAATTCCGCCACTCTCGCGCGCCGTCATTCTAGGGCGCCAGGGTGAACGGGGTCCAGAATCGCGTTTGCATTTGATGCATTCCAGCCTTACGCCTACACGCAAATTCCCCTATCCGAAACAAAAAAAGACCCGGATTTCTCCGGGTCTTTCGAATTGGTGGGCCGTGTAAGATTCGAACTTACGACCAATTGATTAAGAGTCAACTGCTCTACCAACTGAGCTAACGGCCCGTTTGAAACTTGCGTTGTAAGTGGGGTGGACGATGGGACTCGAACCCACGACATCCGGAATCACAATCCGGTACTCTAACCAGCTGAGCTACGCCCACCATAAAACACCATCTGGCGCGCCCGACAGGAATCGAACCTGCAACCGTCGGCTTAGAAGGCCGATGCTCTATCCGGTTGAGCTACAGGCGCAGGCACTGTACGTAGAACGCCAACTGGTCGGGGCAGAGGGATTCGAACCCCCGACATCCAGCTCCCAAAGCTGGCGCTCTACCAGACTGAGCTATACCCCGAAACTTCAAGCACCATCCCGATACTGCTGGGGTGAAGCTTTCAAATGTTACGGGTCAAAGCCAAGCCCGTCAATCCGCATGAACACACCACACTTTCAACTACCGCGACCTTTGCGCTAGCGCATCGGTCTTGCTTAAAGATGGTGCGCCCGGAGAGATTCGAACTCCCGACCACCAAGTTCGTAGCCTGGTACTCTATCCAACTGAGCTACGGGCGCACACTTTAAACCTTTGACCCGGTGACTTTCGCCGCGAAGCGTTGCCGCCGTGTCGAGAAGCGGAATTATTCAGATATCCGGCGTGTGCGTCAACACTTTTTGCATCTTTTTTTTCGCGAATCGGTAACACGACGGTAAATAGCCGTCCGAACGCGGACGCGTGCAGCGATTTCACCGAGGCTGTGCGGACAAAGAAAAGGCGGCACATGGCCGCCCTTCTCTCTTAAAGCTGCGTGGCTGGCTTGCCGACCTTGTCCGGTGCGGAGCCTGCATCACCACGCGGCGGCGGAGGCGGCGTCGGACCCGGCTTCTGCCAGTCGGCCGGCGGACCCGGCTCGCGACCATTCATGATGTCGTCGATCTGACGTGCATCGATGGTCTCGTACTGCAGCAGCGCCTCGGCCATCACGTGCAGCTTGTCGATATTCGTGGTGAGCAGTTCCTTGCTGCGCGCGTAGGCGCGATCGAGGATGGTGCGCACCACTTCGTCGATCTTGCGTGCGGTCTCGTTCGAGACGCTCTTGTGCTGCGTGACGGAGCGACCGATGAAGACCTCGTCTTCTTCCTCGCCGTACGTGACCGGACCGAGCTCGTCGGACAGACCCCACTTCGTCGCCATGTTGCGCGCCATCTTCGTAGCGCGCTCGATGTCGTTGGAGGCCCCGGTGGTGACCTTGTCGTGACCGAAGATGATCTCTTCCGCCACGCGGCCGCCGTACAGCGAGCAGAGCTGCGATTCAATCGCCACCTTGTTCATGCTGTAGCGGTCGCCTTCCGGCAGGTACATCGTCACGCCCAGCGCGCGACCGCGCGGGATGATGGTGACCTTGTAGACCGGATCGTGTTCCGGCACGAGGCGGCCGATGATGGCGTGGCCCGCTTCGTGGTAGGCGGTCAGACGCTTCTCTTCGTCGTTCATCGCCATGGAGCGGCGCTCGGCACCCATGAGGATCTTGTCGCGGGCGCGGTCCATGTGGCTCATGCGCACTTCGCGTGCGTTCTCGCGCGCGGCGAACAGCGCGGCCTCGTTGACGAGGTTCGCGAGGTCGGCACCGGAGAAGCCCGGCGTGCCGCGTGCGATGGTCATGGCATCCACGTCCGAGGACGTAGGCACCTTGCGCATGTGCACTTTAAGGATCTGCTCACGACCCTTGACGTCCGGCAGACCTACGACCACCTGGCGGTCGAAGCGACCGGGGCGCAGCAGCGCCGGGTCGAGCACGTCCGGACGGTTGGTGGCGGCAATGACGATGATGCCTTCGGTACCCTCGAAGCCATCCATTTCCACCAGCAACTGGTTCAGGGTCTGCTCGCGCTCATCGTGACCGCCACCCATGCCGGCGCCGCGATGGCGACCGACGGCGTCGATTTCGTCGATGAAGATGATGCAGGGAGCGTGCTTCTTCGCTTGCTCGAACATGTCGCGTACGCGGCTGGCACCGACGCCGACGAACATTTCGACGAAGTCGGAACCCGAGATCGAGAAGAACGGCACCTTGGCTTCGCCCGCAATCGCCTTGGCGAGCAGCGTCTTGCCGGTACCGGGCGGGCCCACCATCAGCACGCCGCGCGGGATCTTGCCGCCGAGCTTCTGGAACTTGCCCGGATCACGGAGAAACTCGACGAGTTCGCCGACTTCTTCCTTGGCTTCGTCGCAACCGGCGACGTCGCTGAAATTGACCTTGACCTGGTCCTCGCCCTGCAGCTTGGCGCGCGAGCGGCCGAAGCTCATGGCACCGCGACCGCCGGAGCCTGCCTGCATCTGGCGCATGAACCAGATCAGCACAGCCACGAAGATGATGATGGGCAGCCAGTTGAAGAGCAGACCGAGCAGCGAGAAGCCGTTGTCCGCGGGCTCCTGGCGAAGCTCGACGCCCTTGTCGCGCATCTGCTTCACGAGGTCGCTGGTCGACATGCCGACCACCGGCACCACGGTGCGGTAGGCGCTGCCGTCTTTCAGCTTGCCCGTAATGGTCGGGGGAGCCGTCGAGGTGATCGTGCTGCTCGCGACGTTGCCGTTGTCCACCTGTTGCGCGAAGGTCGTGTAGGACATGTCCTGCGACGAACCGGCGTGCGGGTTGAAGGTCTGGAACACGGTTAGCAAGACCACCGCGATGATCAGCCAGAGCAACAGGTTTTTTGCCATCTCATTCATGCGCGGTTCTCGCCAGGTTGCCGGGACGCGGACTTGAGGCCGGTCGCCAGAGCATAGACCTCTCGCGAACGCGCGCGGGAGGCCTTCGGTTTACGCATCGTCACGCGACTGAAGTCCGCGCGCAAGTTCTTGAGGTACTCATCGAATCCCGCCCCCTGGAACAGTTTTACCAGGAACGATCCCCCGGGTTTCAGCCAATCGAGGCTGAACTGCCGGGCGAGGTCGCAAAGGTCCATGGCGCGAATCTGGTCGGCGAGTGCCACACCGGACATATTGGGGGCCATATCGGACAGGACAAGATCGACTTTCTGACCGTCCAGCTTGGCCTCGAGCTCGTGCAGCACCGATTCCTCGCGGAAATCGCCCTGCATGAAATCCACACCGGCCAGCCCGGCCATGGGCAGAATGTCGAGGGCGATGACCTTGCCGGTGTCGCCGAGCCGCTGACGGGCGAGCTGCGACCAGCCGCCGGGTGCGGCGCCCAGGTCGACGATGGTCATGCCCGGCTTGATCAGGCGGTCGCGGTCGATCAGCTCTTCGAGCTTGAAGACCGCGCGGGAGCGCAGCCCCTCTGCCTGGGCACGCTTGACGTAAACGTCGTCGAAATGCTCCCGAAGCCAGCGGGAACTGCTCTTGCTGCGTGACATCGGAGTCCGACCGGCGGGAGAAGTGTTAGGGCCACGCATGATACCCTTTGCCGCCTATCCGCCGCACATCGAACCTGAACGCAATGTCGCTTTCCCCTACACAGCGCCGCTACCTGCGCAGCCTCGCCCACGACCTCCGTCCCGTGATCCTTCTGGGCAACAAGGGCGCCACCGAGGCTGTCGCCAAGGAACTGGGCCAGGCCCTGGACATCCACGAACTGGTCAAGGTGAAGCTTTCCGGGGGCGACAAGGACGAGCGCCAGGAACAGATCGCCTTTCTCACGGGCCAGACCGGCGCCGAAACCGTGCAGGAGATCGGCCACGTGGTCGTCCTCTTCCGCCGTAACGAGCAGGATCCGAAGCTCGCCCTGCCCCGGTAACCCCCATGGAACTCTCGTTCGAACATCCCGGTGAGTACCTCTTCGTGCGCCGCGTCGGCGCCGACACCATCACCATCGTCGATCGCGACTTCCACAAGAGTCTCCTGCTGACCCCCGAGAAGGTGGTCGAGGACTGGAGCGTTACCGACGCCTCCCAGCTCGGCCTCGCCGATATCGAGACGATTGTCGCGCTGGCGCCCGAGCTGGTTCTGCTTGGTACCGGCCAGCGCCAGGTCTTTCCGCCCGCCGAGGTCATGGCGGCCTTTCTTCGCCGTGGGATCGGCATCGAAGCCATGACCAACGGTGCCGCGGCACGTACTTATACGTTGCTGGCCGGCGAAGGCCGGCGCGTCGTGGCGGCGTTCATCCTGCCCTGAGGGCATCCATGCGCATTCTCGTTCTCGGTGCCGGCGGCACAGGCGGCTACTTCGGCGGCCGGATGGCCCAGGCGGGCCTGGACGTCACCTTTCTGGTTCGCCCCGAGCGCGCCAAGGTGCTGGACGACAAGGGCCTGGTCATCCTGAGCCCCTTCGGCGATGCGACTGTGCAGATAAAGCACGTCACAGCGGACACCGTGTCCGAGGCGGGTGCGTTCGACCTCGTGCTGCTGTCCTGCAAGGCCTATGACCTGCACGCCGCGATGGAAGCGATCGATCCCGCGGTGGGCGACGCCACCGTGATCCTGCCCATCCTCAACGGGCTGGCGCACTACCCCATGCTCGACAAACGCTTCGGTCCCGATCGCGTGCTGGGCGGCCTGTGCGTCATCAGTGCGGCGAAGGGCCCGCACGGCGAGATCGTCCACTTCGGCAACGGCGCGTCGGTCACGTTCGGCGAACGCGACGGTCAGCTTCAGGACAACCGCTGCGCGGCCATCGCCGATGTGTTCGCGGCCGCCAAACTCGACCACACGCATTCCAGCGATATCCAGCGGGATCTCTGGGCAAAGTTCTCGTTTCTCGCCACGCTTGCGGCTACCACGTGTCTGTTCCGGGCCAGCGTCGGCGACATCGTCGCGACAGACGACGGGCGCGTGCTTATCGAACGCACCTATGAGGAATGCCTTGCCGTCGCACGGGCGTCAGGGCACGCAGTGCCCGACAACGCACGTGCGTTCGCCTGGAAAACGCTGACCCAGGAGGATTCGCCGCTCACGGCGTCCATGCTGCGCGACCTCGAGTCAGGGCAACGGATCGAATCCGATCACATCATCGGCGACATGCTGAGGCGGGCACGCGATGCCGGTATCGCAGCGCCCCTGCTGGAGGTGGCATTCGCGCACCTGCAGGCGTTCGACGTGCGCCGCGCCCGCGAGTCACGCGCGCCCTAGGCGCGCAGCATCACTTCGACGGCAGATACTGCAACGGATCGACCGGATTGCCGTCGCGGCGAATCTGGAATTGCAGCTCGTCCCGGGTCGCGCCCGTGGAACCCATCTCGGCTACCGTCTGCCCTGCCTTCACCTTCTCGCCTTCCTTCACCAGACGCTTGCGGTTGTGGCCATAGGCCGACAAGAAGCTGTCGCTGTGCTTGATGATGACGAGTTCGCCATAACCCACCAGGCCATTGCCGCTGTAGACGACGACACCGTCGGCGGCCGCGCGCACGGGATCGCCCGCCTTGCCACCTACCTCGATGCCGGGAATGGCGTCGCTCGATGAGAACTTCTTGAGCAGCGCGCCGTCTGCCGGCCAGCGCCAGGTGATGCCGCCCGCACTGCGGGTGGCACCACTGGCGACGATCGGCGTCGAAGCCGGCGGATTTTCGACCGGTGCGGGCGGCTGTGTGGCCGGGGCGCTGGGCGCGGGAGGCGGCGGCACGAGCGATTCGCCCGGCTTGCCGGCCACCACGACCGGGGTGTTGGTCGTCGTCGCGGGAGCCGGCGCCATGGCCACGGCCGACGGTGACGGGGCCGACGCAGGCTCCTTCACCGGCACGACCGGCGAGGGAGCCGGATGCGTGGCAGGTGACACAGGCGCCGCAGCGGCGACCACTGGTGCGACCTGCGTCGCGGCAGGCGCGGCCTTCGTATCGCGGCCCGGCGGCGACAGGCGCAAATCCTGACCCGGCCAGATCGTGTAGGGCGAGGCAATGCCGTTCCAGCTCGCGAGGTCGCGGAAGTCCACCTTGTTGCGGAACGCAATGCTATAGAGCGTGTCGCCCTTCGTGACCCGGTAGCTGCCCCCGGGCGGTGGCGGCGGCGACGGTACGCGCGTGGTCGTGTATGTGCTCCCCGGACTGCGCGTGACGACGACCGAGCTACGGGTGAGGTCGCATCCAGCAAGCACACCCGCAGCCGCCACGACGGCAATCAGGGCAAGCGGACGGATCGTGAGCATCGCGGATCTCCCTTCACGGTCACTCATCGCAACAAGAACCACCAGGCGGCAAGCAGGACGAGGGCTACGATAACAGCCCAACCTATCCACTCGATGTGTTTACGCAGCATCTGTTCGGCGCGTTCACCGAAGATTCGAATCAGCAAGGCAAGCAGCCACACCCGCTTGCCGCGGCCGATCAGCATGCACAGGAGGAACGGCAGGAACGGCACGCCCACGATGCCCGAGGCCCAGGTCACGAACTTCATCGGCACCACGGGCTGCAGCGCCGCCATCGCCAGCACGATGTACAGGCCCAGCGAATGCGCCTGCATGTCCTGGCGCAGGTTCTCCACGCCCTTCTGGATGGGTGCCAGCAGGTGCAGCGATTCGAGCAGCGGCTTCAGCGCCTCGTAGGCGAAGTGACCCAGCGCATAGCCCACCAGCGAGCCGAGCAACGAGAACAGCAGGCTCCAGTTGGCGAAACGGAACGCCTTGCGCGGTTCCGCCAGCATCATCGGCGCCAGCATCACCTCCGGCATGACCGGGAAGATAAAGGCTTCCACGAAGGAAAGCCCGGCCAGGTAGCGGACCGCGTGACGGTGGCGTGCCCAGACGATGGCGCGCTCGTAGAGCGAAGCGAACATCCGCATGCGGCGGGTTTCCTTGAAGAGTTGACTAAACGTGCGGCGGCATCAGCCGATGCCGCCAAGCAAGGGCACGAAGCTCACCGCGCAGAGATCCTCGCGGGTTACCGCACCCTGCTCGTCCTTGCGCAGACGCACCAGCACCTGCTGGCTCGGACTGCCCACCGGCGCCACGAGAACACCGCCGGGCTTGAGCTGATCCAGCAGCCGGGTCGGGATGCGATCGCCGGCAGCCGTAAGGATGATGCCGTCGAATGGGGCATCGGATTCCCAGCCGAGCTTGCCGTCATCGTGCCGCGAGCGCAGGTTTTCGATGCCTAGCTGACGGAAGCGACGGCGTGCCTGACGCAGCAGTTCTTCGATGCGCTCCACGGTGTAGACCGTGGGCACCACGCCTGCGAGCACCGCGGCCTGGTAACCCGAGCCGGTACCGATTTCCAGGACGCGCTCGGGCACCCCGTGCTCGATCAGCGCCTCGGTCATCCGCGCCACGATGTAAGGCTGCGAAATGGTCTGTCCGTGCCCGATCGGGAGCGCGGTGTTCTCGTAGGCACGCGAGTGCAGCGCCTGGTCGATGAAGTGATGGCGAGGCAACTGGCGGATCACTTCGAGCACGCGCTCGTCGCGAATGCCCTCTTCCGCAAGCTTCGCCACAAGCCGATCGCGTGCCCGTTGCGAAGTCATGCCTTCGCCGCGCAACGCGGATGGCGGAAGCGCATGCATGTTCACCATGTCAGGCCGCCTCCTCGCCATTCATTGCCGCCGAGAGCGGCAACATCCAGCCGCTGACCTTTTCCAGCGCCTGCACGCGCGTGAGGTCGGTGTGAATCGGCGTCACGGAAACATAGCCGCGGCGCACGGCATCGAAATCGGTACCAGGGCCGTCGTCGTCGATCTCGCCCGGCGGGCCGATCCACCACATTTCGCGGCCGCGCGGGTCCAGTGCGCGAACGGCGGGCGCCGAGCGGTGGCGCTTGCCCAGGCGCGTGACTTCGAAACCGCGCACGCGCTCCCAGGGCAGATCCGGCACGTTCACGTTGAGAATGGTGTCGGCGGGCAGCGGATCGACGATGAGGCGGCGCATCAGCATGAGCACGGCATGGGCGGCGGTGTCGAAATGCCGGCCGCTGTCGTCGCGCGTGACGAGCGACACGGCTATCGCGGGCAGACCGAGGAAGCGGCCTTCCATCGCGGCGGAGACCGTACCGGAGTAGATAACGTCGTCGCCGAGGTTGGCGCAGTTGTTGATGCCGGAAACGACGATGTCGATCTCATGCGCCAGCAGACCGGACAGCGCCAGATGCACGCAGTCGGTCGGCGTGCCAGCGACCCGGTACGTGCTCGGGTCGAGGCGCTTCACCCGGATCGGCGAATCGAGAGTGAGGGAGTTGCTCGCGCCCGAACGGTCACGGTCCGGTGCCACGACCGTCACCGTGCCGAATTCGGCGAGGCGCTCGGCCAGCACCTGGATGCCAGGAGCCTCCACGCCGTCGTCGTTGCTAACCAGAACTTGCATGCTGATCCAGATCGAAAATCGGGTGCGGCGGCCCCATCGTCATTGAGCCGCCCGACCGGCCAAGTCTACCGGACCGGGCAGCGGGATTCACGGAACCCGGACACGCCCCACAACCAGCCACGCGTAAGCCGCCACATCCAGCAAGGCATCCCGTAGGATGGTGGCATGACGCGACGCCCGCCCAAGGTCAACGAGGACGATAGCCGTCTCTTTCGCGAGGCCATCGGCGACGTGCGCCCCATGCTCGTCACGGAAACGGTGCCGGAGAAGCCACGCCCCGAACCGCATCCGCACATGCGCGATGCCGACGAGGCGGCCGTACCCGCCGAGTTGTTGGTCTTCGACTACGATCCCGCCGATCTGGAGGTGGGCGAAGAACTCTCGTACCTGCGCGACGGCTACCCGCCAAAAGTCTTGAAGCAGCTCAAGCGCGGCCAGTTCAGCATCCAGGCCGATGTCGACCTGCACCAGATGAACGCCGCCGCGGCCCAACTCACCATCGCGGAGTTTCTCGCCGAATGCCGCCACGATGGCCTGCGCTGCGTGCGCATCATCCACGGCAAGGGACTCCGCTCCAAAGCGGGCGGCCCGGTGTTGAAAGGACTTACCGATCGTCTCCTGCGCCGCCGTGACGACGTGGTGGCGTTCGCGTCCGCACGACCCATGCAAGGCGGCACCGGCGCGGTAGTGGTGCTGCTGAAAGCGTGACACCCCGCCACCTTTGTGGGAGCCGCTATAGCGGCGAGAAGCCCCCGAAGCAAAGGTAGGAGCCACCCTGGTGGCGAAAAGCCAACGAAGCGATATAGCCGCGAGGCAAGCTCCCATCGCCAGCAGGCTGGCTCCCACCAGCAAGCTCCCATCGCCATCAGGATGGCTCCCACCGTCAAGCTCGCTCGCGAATGGCTGAGAGAGCCGCTTTCGCAACTACAGCGGGCGGAGGCGGTCAGGTAACGGCCAGTTCGCGGATCACCGTGGTGGCGTATGCGCCGGCCGGCAGGCCGAAGGAAACCTCCAGCGCGTCGCCGTCGAGCCATCGCCAGGCGAACTCGCGCGGTTGCAGGCGCAGCGCGCGGCGCTCCTGATCCATGCGTGCATCGGCGAGGCCCTTGGCAAGATCCTCGTCGCGCGCGGCCACGGCGCGTTCCAAGTCGCCCGCGGCATCGGCGGCGGGCGTTTCGCCGCGTCCCCACAGCGGGCCGGACGGATGAATATCGAAACGGGCCAAGCGCTCAGCCAGCGCATCGGAGAACGGCTCGGGGCCGAACCAGGAACGCGAGCCTTCGAGCGACCAGATCTCACCATCCATCGGCGCATTCCACGTGCCCGAGATAACGCGCTCGGCCAGCACGCCGTTGAAGATGTGCGAGCGCGCGGCCGAAAGCAGGATCGAACGCTTGTCGCGATCGACGCGACGGCCACCGAACATCGCCCTTGCCTGCGCAACGTTGTTGCCACCCAGTCCGAAGCGCTGTTCGCCGAAGTAGTTCGGCACACCATGTTCGGCGATCTGGCGCAGGCGCGTTTCCGCCGCCGCGCGATCGCCGTCGAGTTCGCGCAAGACGAGCACGAAACGATTGCCGCGCAGCGCGCCGCGCTTGATCTTGCGCGAATGCCGGCCGAGGGATTCCACACGCACGTCGGCATGCGGGAACGCGGACCAGTCGGGATCGGCCCGCCCAGGCAACTGCACCGTGAACACCTGGCGGGTGACCGCGTGGCGATCCTTCATGCCTGCGTAACCGACGTTCATCGGAGCGGTACCGGCGAACTTCGCCAGCTCGCGCGCCACCCAGTCGGTGTTCGCTCCGCGCTTTTCCACGCGCAGAAAGGCGTGCTCGCCTGTGCCGTCGGCCTCGTAGCCGAGGATCTCCTCCACGAAGAAGTCTTCGGGCTGGGTACGCAGATGCGCGCGCAGCGGAGGCTCGCCAAAGGCGAAAGGGAGTTCGTTGTCGGTCATGGGGGTACTCAGGGTGTCTCTAAAGCAGGAAGACCGTGGCCAGGCCGAGGAAGATGAAGAAGCCGCCGCTGTCGGTCATCGCCGTGATGAGCACACTGGAGCCAAGGGCCGGATCGCGCCCCATCTTGGTCATCAGCATGGGGATGGCGACGCCCATGAACGCCGCGAGGAGAAGATTCAAGGTCATCGCCGCGGTCATCACCAGCCCGAGCGACGCGCTGCCGTAGAGCAGCCACGCCACGGTACCGATGGCGCCACCCCACACGATGCCGTTGACCAGCGCTACGCCCAGCTCCTTGCGCCAGAGACGTTTCACCTGTGCCACGCCGATCTGTTCCAGCGCCATGGCGCGCACGATCATGGTGATGGTCTGATTGCCCGAGTTGCCGCCGATACCGGCGACGATCGGCATCAGTGTCGCGAGCGCCACCAGCTTTTCGATGGAGTGCTCGAAGAGACCGATCACACGCGACGCAATGAACGCCGTGACCAGATTGATCGCGAGCCACGCCCAGCGATTGCGCACGGATTTCCACACGGAGGCGAAGATATCCTCTTCCTCGCGCAGACCGCCGCGTGACAGCGCCTCGGTCTCGCTCTCCTCGCGGATGAAGTCGAGCATGGCATCGACGGCGATACGGCCGATCAAACGCTGGTGCGCATCGACGACCGGTGCGGTAACGAGGTCGTAGCGCTCGAAGGCCTGCGCCACGTCGTACGCGTCGTCTTCGGGATGGAACGTGTTTACGTCCGGCGCCATGATCTCGCGGACCATCTTCTCCGGCGAGTTCACCAGCAGCCAATGCAACGGAAGGACGCCGGTCAGCACGTTATCGGCGTTGACGACGAACAACTTGTCGGTCTGCGCGGGCAATTCGTCAAAGCGGCGCAGGTAGCGCAATACCACCTCGAGGCTGATGTCCTCGCGGATGGTGACCATGTCGAAGTCCATCAGCGCGCCGACCTGGTCGTCCTCGTAGGACATGGCCGCCTGCACGCGCTCGCGCTCCTGCGCGTCGAGGCTCGCCATCAGCTCAGGCAGCACCTCGGTCGGCAGATCGTCGACGAGGTCGGCGAGTTCGTCGGCATCGAGCGGTTCGACGGCGGCGAGAATCTCGCGATCGTCCATGTCCGCGATCAACGATTCGCGAACGGAGTCGGATACCTCAAGAAGAATGTCGCCGTCGCGATCGGAGCGCACGCGCTGCCAGACCGCGAGGCGGTCGTGCAACGGCAAGGATTCGAGCACGTCGGCGAGGTCCGCCGGGTGCAGTTCGTCGAGACGCACCTGGAGTTCCGCGTCCGTGGCATTCAGCGCGGCGTCGTCGGTCTCAGGCGCGGCGCCCGCGAAGGCAAGCAGACCTTCGCGACGACGCAACAGATCCGTGATCGCCTCCAGCCTGTCGTGCAGGCGAGGCGTAGAGGCGCGCGCTTCGATCTCGCTCATGGGCGCACGACCAGCACCGTGGCGAGCGCGGCGATGCCTTCGCGACGCCCGGTGAAGCCGAGCGTCTCGGTCGTGGTGGCCTTGACGCTGATGCGGTCCAGCTCGACGCCGAGGTCCGTGGCAATCACCTCACGGATGGCCTGCGCGTGCGGGCCGACCTTCGGCGCTTCGCAGATCACCGTGATATCCGCATTGCCGAGCACGTAGCCGCGCTCGGCGAGCATCGCTGCGACGGCGCGAACGAACTGGCGGCTGTCCGCCCCGCGCCAGGTCTCGTCGGACGGCGGGAAATGCTTACCGATGTCGCCCAGCGCCAGCGCGCCGAGCAAGGCGTCGCACAAGGCATGCAGCACCACGTCGCCGTCCGAGTGAGCGAGCACGCCCCTGGCGTGCGGCACGCGCACGCCACCCAGCATCACGTGGTCGCCTTCGCCGAAAGCGTGAACGTCGAATCCCTGGCCGATGCGCACTACCGTGTCCTCCTGAGCAGGAACTCTGCCAACGCGAAATCCGCGGGCGTCGTCACCTTGATGTTGTCTTCCGATCCTTCCACCAGCAGCGGCGATGCGCCTGCCCGTTCCATCGCCATCGCCTCGTCGCCCGGTACGATACCGGCCTCCGCGGCAAGACGAAGTGCACGCATCAGGTCACTCCGGCGGAACATCTGCGGCGTAAACGCCCGCCAGCGACCTTCGCGCGGTTCCGTGGCGACGCTGTGACACTCGGCGTCGGCACGCTTGAGCGTGTCCCGCAAAGGCGCACCCAGCAGACCGCCGCCAACGGGGCCAGCACGTTCGATCAGGCGGGTGATGTCGTCGAGTCGCACGCACGGCCGCGCCGCGTCATGCACCAGCACGAAGTCGTTGTCGCCGACGGAAGCCGGCAAGGCCATCAGTCCGGCGAGCACGGAGTCGCTGCGCTCGCCGCCGCCGATGGCGGTCTTGAGCGGCTTACCGCCGATCGAATCCATGGCACCAAAATGCCGGTCGTCCGCCGCGATCACCACCATGAAACCGGCGATGCGCGGATGCGCGGACAGCCGTTCAAGCGTGTGATCGAGCATCGGCCGGCCGTCGATCAGCTGGTATTGCTTCGGCCGATCGCCGCCCGCCCGGACGCCCTTGCCAGCCGCCGGCAACACGCACCACAGCGCATCCATCACTGGCCGCCGGGAGCGACGGGCGGCGGAGGCGGCGGTACGCTGGTCGCGGCCCCCGGCTCCACCACCTGGTAGAACGTCTCGCCCGGCTTGACGAGACCCAGTTCCTGGCGCGCACGCGCTTCCGTCGCCTGCTCGCCGTGCTTCAGATCCTCGACGTCCGCCGCCAGGGCCTGGTTGCGCTTCTGCAGCAACTCGTTTTCATCGGCCTGTTTCTTGACCGACTCGCGCAGCGAATCGACCTCGGCCATGCCCCCACCGCCGACCCACAGCTTGAGCTGCAGCGCGATGAGGACGATGACGAGGATCAGGCCGATCCAGCGCAGGAGTGCCGCGTTGCTCAAGGCACGACTCAGCCGGGCAGCTTCGAAAGGCTGGGGAATGCGTTGCGGCCGGCGTAGCGGGCCTTGGCACCCAGCGCTTCTTCGATGCGCAGAAGCTGGTTGTACTTGGCCACGCGATCGGTGCGGCACAGCGAACCGGTCTTGATCTGCGTCGCGGTGGTGGCTACGGCGATGTCGGAGATCGTGGTGTCTTCGGTTTCGCCGGAGCGATGCGAGACGATAGCCGCGTACTTCGCGCGATCCGCCATGGCGATGGCTTCCAGCGTCTCGGACAGCGTGCCGATCTGGTTGACCTTGATCAGGATGGCGTTGGCGATCTTCTTTTCGATGCCTTCGGCGAAGATCTTCGGGTTGGTCACGAACAGGTCGTCGCCGACGAGCTGGATGCCTTCGCCGATGGCCTTGGTGAGGTGCGCCCAGCCGGCCCAATCGCCTTCGGCCATGCCGTCCTCGATCGTGACGATCGGGTACTGCTTCGACCACGAGGCCAGCGTGTTCACCCATTGCTCCGGCGTGAACACCTTGCCCTCGCCTTCGAGATCGTACTTGCCGTCCTTGAAGAACTCGGAGCTGGCGACGTCGAGGCCGAGCAGGATGTCGCTGCCGACCTTGTAGCCTGCCTTGTTCACCGCTTCCAGGATCGTGTCGAGCGCTTCGACATTGGACTTGAGGTTCGGGGCGAAGCCGCCTTCGTCACCCACCGCCGTGTTGAGGCCGCGGCCTTTCAGCACCGACTTCAGCGCGTGGAAGATCTCCGCACCGTAACGCAGCGCCTCGGCGAAGCTCGGCGCGCCCACCGGCAGCACCATGAATTCCTGCACGTCGACGTTGTTGTCGGCATGCGCGCCGCCGTTGATGATGTTCATCATCGGCACCGGCAGCGAACCGCCACCATCCACCATCAGGTACTGCCACAACGGCTGCTTGCGCGACGCTGCGACGGCATGGGCCGCGGCCATGGACACACCAAGCAGCGCGTTGGCGCCGAGCTTGCCCTTGTTGTCGGTGCCGTCGAGGGCGATCAACTTCGCATCGAGCCCCTTCTGGTCGGCGGCGTCGAAGCCGTCGAGTGCCTTGGCGATGGTGGTGTTGACGTTCGCCACCGCGTTCTTCACGCCCTTGCCGCCGTAGCGGCTCTTGTCGCCGTCGCGCAGCTCGACTGCCTCGCGCGTGCCCGTGGAGGCGCCGCTGGGTACGGCGGCACGGCCGAACGAACCGTCGGCCAGGGTGACCTCGGCTTCGAGGGTGGGATTGCCGCGGGAATCGAGGATTTCGCGAGCGTGAATGGTGGTGATGGACGTGGTCATGCGCTTCCCGTTACGAGTTGGAATGACTGAAGAAGGTGCCGACCAGCACGAGACCGGCGGTACCGACGAGGATGAATGCATTGAGCCCGAGCCCGATCGCACCGAAGGTGCGACGGCGGTCCTGGCGGCGCACGGCGATGAAGCCGAGGATCAACCCAGCGAGCGACAGCGCCAGAAAGAAACAGAGCACGAGGCCGATGAGCCCGAAGACGAGGAGGTTTTGCCCCGCTTCCCCGGCGCTGACGAGCAGGGCGGAAAACGCGATGCCCGTGAAGACCGCAGCGCCGGAAACCAGGGCGATGGCGAACGACGCGATACCGTGACCGGACTGCGGCATGCGTGCCGCACGTTGGCGCGACACGCCGACGTCGTCGATCCCGTTGTCATCTGTCATCCGGCCCGTCTCCCCGGGAGCCTCGCGGCTCCACTGTTGGGTGCCGGCGCGAAGGGCGCCGG
This sequence comes from Luteibacter flocculans, assembly GCF_023612255.1. Lineage (NCBI taxonomy): Bacteria > Pseudomonadati > Pseudomonadota > Gammaproteobacteria > Lysobacterales > Rhodanobacteraceae > Luteibacter > Luteibacter flocculans. Next base: position 2,712,666 of record NZ_CP063231.1, read on the forward strand.
ATCCCGTCAATCATACCGTCCCGCGGGAGCGATCAAGCGTGATGGGCGAACCCGCGGCGCTTTACGGCCTGGTCGAGTTCCATCAGGGTCTCGAGCAACTCTTCCATCTGGTCGAGCGGCCAGGCGTTCGGGCCGTCGCTCAGCGCCTTGGACGGATCGGGGTGGGTTTCGGCGAACAGACCGGCGATGCCGACGGCCACTGCCGCGCGGGCCAGCACGGGAACGAATTCGCGCTGGCCGCCGGAGCTGGTGCCCTGCCCGCCCGGCAACTGCACCGAGTGGGTGGCGTCGAAGACCACCGGGCAACCGGTTTCACGCATCACGGCGAGCGAACGCATATCGGATACCAGATTGTTGTAGCCGAAACTGGCACCACGCTCGCAGACCATGATGTCGTGGTTGCCCACGTCGAACGCCTTCTGCACCACGTTCTTCATGTCCCACGGCGCGAGGAACTGGCCCTTCTTGATGTTCACCGGCTTGCCGGCGCGCGCCACGTTCTGGATGAAGTCGGTCTGTCGGGCGAGAAAGGCCGGTGTCTGCAGCACGTCGACAACAGCCGCCACTTCGTTCATCGGCGTGTATTCGTGCACGTCGGTGAGAACCGGCACACCGATCTGCTTCTTCACCGCCTCGAGCACCTTGAGGCCTTCTTCCATACCGGGACCGCGGAAGCTGGAGCCGGACGAACGGTTGGCCTTGTCGAAGCTCGACTTGAAGATGAAGTGGATGCCCAATCGATCGGTGATTTCCTTCAACTTACCGGCGACGTCGAGCTGCAGTTGCATCGACTCGATGACGCAGGGGCCAGCAATGACGAACAGGGGCTGGTCGAGACCGGCTTCGAAACCACAAAGCTTCATGCGGCAGACTCCTCGGAACGGGCGGCCAGTTTTTCGCCGTCACGGACGGCCTTGTATTCGCGCGCGGCACGGACGAATCCGATGAACAGCGGATGCCCTTCGCGCGGCGTGGAGGTGAATTCCGGATGCGCCTGGCAACCGAGGAACCACGGGTGGACCTGGCGCGGCAACTCGACGATTTCCACCAGCAGGTCGTCCATCGACTTGCCCGAGATCACGAGGCCCAGATCCTCGAACGACTGGCGATAGCGATTGTTGAACTCGTAACGATGACGATGGCGCTCGCGCACCACGTCTTCGCCATAGAGTTCGCGGGCGAGCGTACCGGCCTTGAGGCGGCACTCCTGCGCGCCGAGCCGCATGGTGCCGCCGAGATCGGAGCGCTCGGTGCGTATCTCGGTCTCGCCGCTGGCGGTGGTCCACTCGGTGATGAGCGCGATGACCGGGTCCGGCGTGTTGCGATCGTTCTCGCTGGAATCGGCCTGAGTCAGGCCCGCGGTGTTGCGCGCGAACTCGACCACCGCGGCATGCATGCCGTAGCAGATGCCGAAGTACGGCACGCCTGCCTCGCGAGCGAACTGCGCAGCGAGGATCTTGCCTTCGAAACCGCGCTTGCCGAAGCCGCCCGGTACGAGGATCGCGTCGGCGTCGCCGAGCACGGTGCGGGCGCCACGCGCCTCGACGTCTTCGGAATCGACCCAGCGCAGGTTGACCCGCGTGGATTGCTTGATGCCGCCGTGGCGCAGCGCCTCGCCCAGGGACTTATAGGCGTCCTTGTGCTCCACGTACTTGCCGACGATGGCAACGGTGATCTCGTCACGCGGGTGCTCCACGGCTTCCACCGTGCGCTCCCAACTGGACAGGTCGGCCGGGCCGGCATCGAGGCCGAGACGCTTGATGACCAGTTCGTCGAGGCCCTGCTCGTGCAACCACATGGGCAGCTTGTAGATGATGTCGACGTCGATCGTGCTGATGACGGCGTTCTTCGGCACGTTGGTAAAGAGCGCGATCTTGTGACGCTCGCCGTCCGGCAGCGGCTCTTCGCAGCGGCAGAGCAGCACGTCGGGCTGGATACCGATCGAGCGCAACTCCTTCACCGAGTGCTGGGTCGGCTTGGTCTTGATCTCGCCCGCTGCCTTGATATACGGCACCAGGGTAAGGTGCACGAACATGCACTTCTCCGGACCATGCTCGATGCGCAACTGGCGGATGGCCTCCAGGAACGGCAGCGACTCGATGTCGCCGACGGTGCCGCCGATTTCCACCAGCGCCACGTCGAAGCCGCGTGTGGCTTCGTGGATCGAGTGCTTGATCTCGTCGGTGATGTGCGGAATGACCTGCACGGTGGCGCCGAGGTAATCGCCGCGGCGCTCCTTGCGGATCACCGATTCGTAGATCTTGCCGGCCGTGATGGAGTTCTTGCCGGTCAGGCGCGTGCGGACGAAGCGCTCATAGTGGCCCAGGTCGAGGTCCGTCTCCGCACCATCGTCGGTGACGTAGACCTCACCGTGCTGGAAGGGACTCATGGTGCCCGGATCCACGTTGATGTACGGATCGAGCTTCATCATGGTCACGGAAAGACCGCGCGCCTCGAGAATGGAGGCGAGCGACGCCGCCGCGATGCCTTTCCCGAGGGAAGACACCACACCGCCGGTCACGAAAATCAGGGGAGTCATGCGAGCAGCCAGTGCTGGAAATTTGTATTTTACCTAAGCGGCGCGCCGCTCGCGAGTGGCACCTGAACGATACCGCCAGCGGCGATGCGTCGCGGGGCGCTCGCCGGCTCGATCCGGTGCCCAGTCAGCCGCCCGCGCGCTTCCCACCGGCGTTTCTCTCGCTACCATGGGGCGATGAACGCATCCCCGATCGCCTCCCGTCTCCAATCGCTTCGCGCCGCCATGGCCCGCGAAGGTGTCGCCGCCGTCGTCGTCCCCTCGGCCGACCCGCATCTTTCGGAGTACCTGCCGCCGCGCTGGAAGGCCCGCGAGCGCTATTCCGGTTTCACCGGGTCGGCCGGCACGCTGGTCGTCACCACGACCGGGGGTGGCCTATGGACCGATTCCCGCTATTTCTCCCAGGCCGAGGCCGAACTGGCGGGAAGCGGCCTGCCGCTGATGAAACTGAACGTGGCGCACACGCCGGAGCACGTGGCCTGGCTGGCCGACCAGCTGGAAACCGGCGACGTGGTGGCCGTGGCAGGCGACAGCCTCTCCGTGGCCGGCGCGGAGGGCTTGGCGAAAAGGCTGGAGGCCGTCGGCGCCACGCTGCGCACCGACCTCGACCTGCCGAGCGTTGCCTGGGACGACCGCCCCTCCCGCCCGGCGGCGCCCGTGTTCGCGCATGGCGCGCCGTTCGCCACGGTCGAACGTGCCGACAAGCTGCGCCACGTGCGTACGGCGATGCGCAAGGCCGGCGCCACACATCACCTGTTGTCGAGCCTGGACGACATCGCCTGGCTGACCAACCTGCGCGGCGCCGACGTCGAGTACAACCCGGTGTTCCTGGCCCACCTGCTGATCGGCGATGCGGGCGCCACCTTGTTCGTCGACGCGGCCAAGGTGCCTGCCGACGTGAAAGCGGCGCTGGCCGCCGATGGGATCTCGCTGGCCGACTACGCCACCGCCGCGTCCGCGATTGCCGCTCTGCCGGACGAGGCCACGCTGCTGTACGACCCGGCCCGCGTCGTCGTCGCGCTGCTGGAAGGCGTGCCGGCCAGCGTCAAGCATGTTCGGGCGGCGAATCCGTCCACGGCGCAGAAAGCGCGCAAGACCCCGGAAGAACTGGACCACATCCGCGATGCGATGCGGCGCGATGGCGCCGCGCTCGTGCGCGCCTTCCGCCGCATCGAGATCGGCCTCGCCGCTGGTGAGCCACTGAGCGAACTGGACGTGGACACCATCGTCCGCGAGGCGCGTGCGGCACAGACCGGGTTCGTCGGCGAGAGCTTTTCGACCATCGCCGGCTACGAAGCAAACGGCGCGCTGCCCCACTACCGGGCCACCGAAGCGGGCTTCAGCGCGCTTGCCGCGAAGGGGCTGCTGCTGGTGGATTCGGGCGGCCAGTACCTGGGCGGCACCACCGACATCACGCGGATGCTGGCCCTGGGCCCGGTGACGGACGAACAGCGGCGTGACTCCACCCTCGTGCTGAAGGGCATGATCGCGCTGTCCCGCGCTCGCTTCCCCAAGGGTGCCAGCGGCCCGCAACTGGATGCCTTGGCACGGGCGCCGCTGTGGGCCGCCGGTATGGATTTCGGCCACGGCACCGGCCACGGCGTGGGCTACTTCCTCAACGTGCATGAGGGCCCGCACGGCATCCGTCCGCCCGTCGCGGGCGGCGCACTGGTGCCGCTGGAAACCGGCATGATCACGTCGATCGAGCCGGGGCTGTACAAACCGGGCCGTTACGGCATCCGCCATGAGAACCTGGCCGTGGTGACCCAGGCCGACAGCACCGAGTTCGGCGAGTTCTACGCGTTCGAGACCCTGACACTCTGCCCGTTCGACCGGCGCGCACTCGAACCGCGGCTGCTGGAACCGTCCGAGCGCGCGTGGTTGGACGACTACCACGCCACGGTGCGGGCTGCCCTGTCGCCGCTGCTCGATGGCGCCGATCGCGAATGGCTCGAGTGGCACTGCGCGCCGCTGTGATCCCCCTTGCAACGCGCCCCAGCGGTGGAAGCCACCATGCGGCGAGGGAAATTCCGGGTGGGGACTACTTGCCGGTGGGACCACTTGCCAGTGGGGACTACTTGCCGGTGGGAGCCAGCCTGCTGGCGATGGGAGCTTGCCTTGCCGCTACACCGCTTCGTTGGCTTATCGCCACCAGGGTGGCTCCCACCATGCTCTGACTTCGCCACCAGGGTGGCTCCTACCCTCGCTTCGTAGGCTTCTCGCCGCCATGGCGGCTCCCACAATTTCGTGCCGGCCGATCTCACCGCGTGACATGGGATCCAGCCAAACTTGACCGTCTCTTGCCCTCGCCCCATCCTGCCCGGCTACGAACGAGCAACGCATCCGATGAACACTCGCTACAACGCCTCAGACATCGAAGTCCTCAGCGGCCTTGACCCGGTCAAGCGCCGCCCCGGCATGTACACCGACACCTCGCGGCCGAACCATCTGGCCCAGGAAGTCATCGACAACTCCGTGGACGAGGCGCTGGCCGGTCACGCCAAGACGATCGAGGTCACCGTCTTCAACGACGGCTCGGTGGAAGTGAGCGACGATGGCCGCGGCATGCCGGTGGACATCCATCCGGAAGAGAAGGTGCCCGGCGTCGAGCTGATCCTCACGCGCCTGCATGCGGGCGGCAAGTTCTCCAACAAGAACTACGCCTTCTCGGGCGGCTTGCACGGCGTGGGAGTGTCCGTGGTCAACGCGCTTTCCACGCGCGTCGACGTCACGATCCGCCGCGACGGCCAGGAATACCGCATGGCCTTCGCGCATGGCGATCGCGCCAGCGACCTGGAAGTCATCGGCAGCGTGCCGAAGAAGAAGACCGGCACCACGCTGCGCTTCTGGCCTGACCCGAAGTATTTCGATACGCCGAAGATCCTCGTCTCCAAGCTCAAGCACCTGCTGCGCGCGAAGGCCGTGCTCTGCGCGGGCCTGACCGTGCGCTTGACCGAGGAAGGCGGCGAGACCAGCGAGTGGTACTACGAGGACGGCCTGTCCGACTATCTCCGCGGCGAACTGCAGGGCGCGGAAGCATTGCCGTCGGATCTCTTCGTGAAGCATTTCGCGCGCGATACCGACGCGCTGGACGTCGCCCTGGCCTGGTTGCCCGAGGGTGAACTGGTCCAGGAAAGCTACGTCAACCTCATTCCGACGGCGCAGGGGGGCACGCACGTCAACGGCCTGCGTTCGGGCCTGACCAATGCCATCCGTGAATTCTGCGACCTGCGCAACCTGCTTCCGCGCGGCGTGAAGCTGGCGCCCGAAGATGTCTGGGAGCGCCTCGCCTTCGTACTCAGCGTCAAGTTGCAGGACGCGCAGTTCGCCGGGCAGACGAAGGAGCGCCTCTCGTCGCGCCAGGCCGCCGGCATCGTCGAAGGCGTGGTGCACGATGCTTTCAGCCTGTGGCTCAACCAGCACGTGGACCTGGGCGAGAAGATCGCCCAGCTCGCGATCGAGCGCGCAAGCGCGCGTTTGAAGGCCGCGAAGCAGGTCGTTCGCAAGAAGATCACCCAAGGCCCCGCCCTGCCCGGCAAGCTGGCCGACTGCGCCGCCACCGATCTGACGCGTACCGAGCTGTTCCTGGTCGAGGGCGATTCCGCCGGTGGCTCGGCGAAGCAGGCACGCGACAAGGACTTCCAGGCGATCCTCCCGCTGCGCGGCAAGATCCTCAACACCTGGGAAGTCGAATCCGGCGCCGTGCTGGCATCGCAGGAAGTGCACGACCTCGCCGTCGCCATTGGCTGCGACCCCGGCAAGGACGACCTCTCCGGGCTGCGCTACGGCAAGGTCGTCATTCTCGCCGACGCGGATTCGGACGGCCTGCACATCGCCACCCTGCTCTCCGCACTGTTCCTGCGTCATTTCCCGTCGCTCGTCCGCGAGGGCCACGTGTTCGTGGCGATGCCGCCGCTGTTCCGCGTCGACGTGGGCAAGCAGGTGTTCTACTGCCTCGACGAGGAAGAAAAGCGCCTCATGCTCGAAAAGGTGGAGCGCGAGAAGATGAAGGGCGCCGTCAGCGTCACCCGCTTCAAAGGCCTCGGCGAGATGAATCCCGCGCAGCTGCGCGAATCCACCATCCATCCCGACACGCGCCGCCTTGTGCAGCTCACGGTCGACACCGACGACGGCACGCAGAAGCTGATGGACATGCTCCTGGCGAAGAAGCGCGCGGGCGACCGCAAGCAGTGGCTGGAAGACAAGGGCGACCTGGCGACATTGGAAGTCTGAGCGTTCACGGTTCCGGCGTATCAGGCGGCTCCGGGACCGCCTGATCTTCCTTGCGGTAGGTGAACTTCGCGGGTTTTGTGCTCTCGGTGGCGGGCGTCCAGAGGATGACCGGCACCCAGCGTCCCGTCTTTGTTAAAAAACGGCTCTGATCGTTCATTGCGGCTGCACGACGATACGTTTCGGCTTTCTTGGGCGACATCTGCTCAGCGACCGGCAATTTGGCGCCGCAATCGTCGTCTGTATAAAAGCAGTTGGTTCGATAGAAGAACGCCTCGACCGGCATCTTTTCGCCTACGTCTTGCGGCCATGCGGCGATGATCACTTCGTTGCGCGCAAAGATATTCAAGTCTCGGCGAACGTCTACGACCTGCATCCAGGCTTCGGCCGTATCTCGTTGTCTAGAATCCTCAACCCCAAACGCGCACTGATTCTTGTCGTCTTTGAAACCTTTCTTGACCCACTGCCCATCCGAATAGATGCCCTGGTCCTGGCAAATCGTCTGATGTGTCTGACAGCGATCCGGCTTGTCGGTCCATGCATCGCGGGGATAAATGCAGCGCACCATCAGTTGGACGTATCCCTTGCCCTTCGGGTAGGCGAGCCACGGATAAACGACGAACCCGTTCCCCGACGGAAAGTTTTCTGGGAAGTTGGAATCCTGGCGCAGCCATGAGAACGACACGCCGGGTGGCGCGGTGGCGGGGTTTGGTAGCCACGAGTCGTACTCCGGCGAATAGTGGGTCGAACGCATCAGGATGCCCGAGCAGAGAAAGGCTGGACGCTTATGTCCATTCGCAGCCACCCCGCAATAATAGCTCTTATCTCTAAAACGCCTCTGCAGGTTTTCCGCGACCGCCTGGCCCGAGTAATCCTTCGATTGCGGGGACGGCATCGCATGCGATGCGGCGTCCCACGTCGTCAGCGTCAATGACGCGAGCAAAAGCAGCCATTTGAGCGGCGTAGCCATACGCACCCCCATCCGTGGAGAAACGACCATCCTGACAGCCCATCCCAAGGCGCCCGTCACTATCTTGCGCCGACCGCATATGTGATGCGATAGCCCTGAAGACGTAAGCGCAAGCGGCGTATTTGCGGCACGCTTCGCATGCAGGAAGACTTGAGATATTCGCGCGCACCAGCGAACGTTCGAGTGCCGCCGCTATCAACCGATCACTGAAGGATGGCCTGATCCGCGTCCCGATAAGCGAACGTTGCGCGGCCCCCGATCGCCGTGGCCGGCGTCCACGCAATGACAGGTACCCATCGCCCGGCGGTGGCACGGAAGTCCTTCTGGTCCTTGCCTGCGTCCGCAAGTCCGGATGCACTTCCCGTTCTATAGAAGAACGCTTCCAACGGCATGTCCGTGTGGGTGTTCTGTGGCCACTCAGCCACCATGATCTCGTTCCAGGTGAAAATTTGGCGTGCCACGCGCACGTTCACTAGTTGCATCCATGCGAAGGTCGGATCGGGCGCGGCATCACCAGGGGCGATCTTGAAGGCACAACCGTAGCCGCTGGGATACTTGCTCAGCCATTGCTCTGCGGTGATGACGCCTTGCCGATGGCACGGCGTCCTGCATTTATCAGCCAGGCTTCCCGTAGACGCGTTCACCACATATCCACATTCGACGATGAGCTGGTAGAAGTAGGGATCATCGGAATAATAGTGCGGGTAAACGATGAACCCGTTGACAGTAGCCGCCGTGGCGAAGTTGCTGTCCTGACGCAGCCAGGAGAATGACACGCCACCTGCGGAGGTCCCTGGATTGGGAATCCAGGAGTGATAACCCGTAGACCATCGCGTCCCTCGCATAAGAACACCCGAGCAAAGCACGGCGGGGGTATTCGACGGTGCGCAAGCCGTAACGATTTTGTCGTAGCGAGATTGAAGGTGCTCCGCGACTTCTGGCCCCGATTCGGTCGGAGGAACGAGGCGGCGCGCATCCCCGGTGCCCTGATGCGATGGCAGGCAACCCGCCAGAAGTGAGAAGACCACGCTAAAAGCAAATGATCGGGCTATCCGTTGCACGCACCTTCTCCCTTCCTTGGGATGTCGGTTCAAAGCGTGCGTCGCTTTGAGGGTGCCGGCAATATTTCATCGGTTGTAGGCGTCAAGCCCCCCGAAAAAAAGAACCCCGCCGTAGCGGGGTTCGTCACCGCCTGGTCCAGCTGACCGTCGACACCGACGACGGCACGCAGAAACTCATGGACATGCTGCTGGCGAAGAAGCACGCGAGCGATCGCAAGCAGTGGCTCGAGGAAAAGGGCGATCTCGCGACCCTCGAGGTCTGATCGCCACCATCCTCAATTGAGGATGGCCTGGTCGGCGACGTTATAGGTGAACGTCGCACGGGCCGCGCCAACGGTCGGCGTCCAGCGGATGATGGGCACCCAACGGCCGGCCGTAGCCCTAAAGTCCCTTTGATCGGACCGTGCGTCGTTCAATGCACTTCCCACCCCGTTCGTTCGATAGAAAAAGGCTTCGAGCGGCATCCTCGCATGGGTGTTCTGCGCCCATGCGGCGAGGATGATTTCGTTGCGGTCGAAACTGTTTTTCAATTGCCGCACCGTGACCATCTGCGTCCACGCGAACGCCGTGTCCGGCGCACTGGGATTGACGTCGAATGCGCATTGATTGGAATTGTCGGTGTACTTCGCGATCCACTGAAACGCGTTCGTGACCCCGTGCTTCTGGCAAAGACCGGGATGACCGGACGTATTGCAACGATCGGGGGCACCGGTCCACGCATCGAACGGAAATGCGCAACGGACGGTCAGCAGGTCGTAGTTGCCGTCGTCCGCATAGAAACGCGGATAGACGATGAAACCATTATCCGAGGGATAGTTTTCGTCGAAGTCCGAGTCCTGCCTGAGCCAGGAAAACGAGATGCCCCAGGGCGCGGTGTTCGGGTTGGGTATCCAGGAGTGATAGGTGGCCGAATACTCCGTCGATCGCATGAGAATGCCCGAACACAGAAATGCCGGCCGCGTGGCCGAACCGCAATCGTCCAGCTTTGCGTCGAAACGTCTCTGCAGGTGCTCGGCCACCTCAGCCCCAGTCTCCGTCGGTCGCGCCTTCGCCCGGACACCGTCGCCACGCCACGCATCGTGCACGCTACAGGCCGCGAGTAAACACGCCATCGCTACGACAGCGAACGAGCTGAATCTGAAGCCATCCATGGCGCAATCTCCGTTCATTGGTTCTCCGCGATTTAAAACCGGGCGCCTGGCCCGGACGCTCTTCGCTCGTCAGTTGGGGATGACCTGATCGGCCACGCGTTGTACGTGAACGTCGACCTGGCGGTGCACAACACCGCCGGCGTTCCCCGGCAATCGTGCGTCGCATCGTCGTATCGAGATTGCAGATGGGCCGCGAAGATCGGGCCACTTTCTGCGGGCGGCGTCGCACGGCCGCTGCCGTTCGGGTGCAGACGGCCGGTGGCGCATGACGCGAGCAGGCATGCCAGCGCGATGATGACGAGCCATCGGTGCAGGCGGCCATCCATGGCGCCGTCTCCTTGACGAGTAATCCCCGTATCCAGACTGCGCCCGAGTGACGGGAGCTGCCATAGGTCATCGGTTGTAGGAATGCCGACGAAAAAAAGCCCGGCAAGCCGGGCTTTTTTTCAATGCCTCGACATCGAAGGATCAACGACGGCCGCGAATCGCCTCGATCAGGCCGCGCGTGGCACCGTCGAACTGGCCGAGGTCGCCCGCGCTCTTGTCGTTGGCGAGTGAGGGGTAGATCTGCTTGGCGATGACCTTGCCCAGTTCCACGCCCCACTGGTCGAACGCGTTAATGCCCCACAGGTGGCCCAGCATGAACACCTTGTGCTCGTACAACGCGATCAATGCACCCAGCGAATGCGGCGTAAGCGCGTCGAGCATGAACACCGTGCTCGGGCGATCGCCCTTGAAGGTGCGCTGTGCTGCGAGGGTGCGGCGCTCGGCCTCCGTACCCGTCTTCGCCTCGGCGAGCGCCTCGTCGAAGGTCTTGCCCAGCGAGAGCGCGGCGGCTTGTGCAAGCAGGTTCGATAGCAGCACATCGTGGTTCTCGCGCAGCGGATGCGCCGGCTTCACCAGGCCAATGAATTCGAGCGGCACAGTATCGGTGCCCTGATGCAGCGCCTGGAAATACGCGTGCTGGGCATTGGTGCCGATGCTGCCCCACACCACGGGAACCGTGGGCTGCTGCACCTCGCTGCCGTCGTCCGGATGCACGTGCTTGCCCAGGCTCTCCATCTCCAGTTGCTGGAGGTAGGAAGGAAGATCGGCCAGCGAATCGACATACGGCACGACCGCGCGGCTGTTGCGGCCCAGGATGTTGCGATTCCAGACTTCCGCGATGGCCAGGAGCACCGGGAGATTGTCCTGCCACGCCGCGGTACGGAAATGATCGTCGGCCTCGGCGGCACCGGCGAGAAGCTCGCGGAAGCCCTGCATGCCGATGGAGAAGGCGATCGAGGCGCCCACGGCGGACCACAGCGAGAAGCGTCCGCCGACGTAATCCCACATCGGGAGCACCTGCGACGCGCCCCACTTCCGCACCGCCTCGACGTTGGAGCTGACTGCGATGAAATGCCTGGCGGTCTTCTTTTCGTCGCCGTCGTTGGCCTTGAGGATCCAGTTACGGAAAACGCCACCGTTGAGCAGGGTTTCCTGCGTGTTGAAGCTCTTGGAGACGAGGATGACCAGCGTGTGCGCGGGATCGAGCTTCTTCATCAGGTCGGTCGCGGCCTGACCGTCGACGTTCGTGAGGAAGTGGCTGGTAATGCCCTTCACGTGGAACTGTTCCAGCGCATGGACGGCCAGGCGCGGGCCCAGGTCGGATCCGCCGATGCCGATGTTCACCACGTCGGTGACGCCGTCGATCAGGCCGACCGAATGGCCTTCGCCCTTGTGCACGGCATTGACGAGGGCTTCCATCTTGTCGAGCGCGTCCGCGACGTCCTTACGAACGTCGGCCGGCGCCGCAGGATGCCGCGATGCGCCACCGCGAAGTGCGGTATGCAGCACGGCGCGGTCTTCCGAGGTGTTGATGTGCTTGCCTTCGAACATCGCATCGCGCGCGGCTTTCCAGCCGGTGCTTTCGATGTACTCGCCGACCGCATCCAGCGCGGGCACGTCGAGCTTCTGGCGAGAGACGTCGAGAAGGATGGGGCCCATGCGGCGGCGCAGACGCTCTCCGCGGGCCTCGTCTTGAACGAGGTCACGGAGGTGCGTCTTGGCAAGGCGAGAGGCGTGTTCCTCGAACGAGGGCAACGGGACGTGCTTTGATTCCATGGCTTCCACTTGGCTGCAACGGAGGGAAGACGGAATCTTACCGCAGTGCAGCGTAAGCGGATTGTATGTTCCGGGAGTCGGCGGCCACGGGCCGCCTGTAAGTCGGCCGCTGCGCGGCCTGTGAACCGTAAGTAAGAGCTGATCGTCGCGCGCTCTGCTTACTGTTCACTACACGTAGCGCGACTTACAGGCAGGGCGCAGCCCGCCGACTTACGCCGCCTGCTTCGGAATCGCGTGATTCGTGTGCGTGATGATGTTGTTCGAATCGACGTACACGAGGTCGGGCTGGTACTTGGCCAGCTCCGCTTCGGACAGGCCGACGAAAGCGGCAATGATGATCAGGTCGCCGGTCGACACGCGGCGGGCCGCACTGCCGTTCACCGAGATGATGCCCGAGCCCTCTTCCGCACGCAGTGCGTAGGTCACAAAGCGCTCGCCATTGCTGATGTCCCAAGCGTGGATCTGCTCGTATTCGCGAATACCTGCGGCGTCCAGCAGGATGCCGTCGATGGCGATCGACCCTTCGTAGTTCAGCTCGGCGTGAGTCACCGTGGCGCGGTGGATCTTGCACTTGAGCATGTTGAGGTGCATGGCGGTCTCTGGGGTGTTGTTGCAAAAAAACGCCCATTCTAACGGAGGGTGGCCCGTCCGTCGTGAGGGCTGCCTCTGTCGGTGCGCTTTATGGGGGAGACGGCCCGGAAACGCAAGTCCCGGGCCGTGAAGGGATTCAGTCGAACGAGAGGTTGTCGATGAGCCGCGTGCTTCCCAGTCGTGCGGCCACCAGGGCGATCAGGCCCTCGCGATCTTCCTCGCCAGGTTCGGCCAGATCGTCGGCCCGGCGGATCGCCACGTAATCCGGCACGAAGCCAGCCCGCTCCAGGCGTGCCCGGGCGGCCTGCTCCAGAGCCTGCCAGGCATGCCCCTGACGGAACAGCTCGCGCATCTGGACCAGCGTGGCGTGGATCTGTGGCGCGCGGGCACGTTCGGCCGTCGACAGGTACTGGTTGCGGGAGCTCATCGCCAGACCGTCCTCATCGCGCAGGGTCGGTGCGGACATCACCTTCACCGGCAGCGACAGGTCACGGACCATCCGCTCGATCACCTTCAGCTGCTGGAAATCCTTCTGGCCGAACACCGCGAGATCGGGCTGGACGAGGCTGAAGAGCTTGGCGACCACAGTCGCCACGCCATCGAAATGACCCGGTCGGTGGGCGCCTTCCAGTGTCTCGGTGATGACCGGCACGTGGATGCTTACGCTGGCCGCGGCACCGAACGGATACATGGTGCTGACGTCCGGAGCGAAGAGGATGTCGCAGCCCGCTTCGGCGAGCCCTGCCTGATCTTGGGCCAGCGTGCGCGGGTAACGCTCGAAATCCTCGCCCGGACCGAACTGGGTAGGATTGACGAACACGCTCGCGACCACGCGATCGGCGCGCGCACGCGCCAGCTTCAGCAACGAATGATGGCCGGCGTGGAGATTGCCCATGGTCGGCACGAAGCCGACGGTCTGCCCGGCGGTACGCCAGCCCCTGATGGCGGCGCGCAGCGCGGCGGCATCGGTCACGGTCTGCATTGGAATGTCCTCAGGTAAAGCTGTGCTCGACGCTGGGGAAGCGCTTTTCGCGCACGTCGGCAACGTAGGCGCCGATGGCGCCCTGGATGGAATCGCGTCCAGCGAGGAAATCCTTGGAAAAACGGGGTCGCTTGCCCGGGGTAAGGCCCAGCAGGTCGTACACCACCAGCACCTGGCCGTCGCAATCGACGCCTGCGCCGATGCCGATGGTCGGAATGGACAATTCGGCCGTGATGCGCGCGGCCAGCGCGGCCGGCACGCATTCGAGCACGAGCAGATCCGCCCCGGCGGCCTCGACCGCCTTGGCGTCGGCCAGCAGCGCGGCAGCCGCTTGCTCGGTCTTGCCCTGCACCTTATAGCCGCCGAACTTGTTCACGGACTGCGGCGTGAGGCCCAGATGCGCGCAGACCGGAATGTCGCGCTCGGCCAGCGCAGCGATCACTTCGCAGATACGCCCGGCTCCTTCGATCTTCACCATCGCCGCGCCGCCCTCGGCGACGAGGCGGGTCGCGGCGTCCATGGCGGTCGGGACGTCGCGATCGCTCATGAACGGGAGATCGGCCACCAGCAGCGCGGACGACAGACCTCGCGCCACGGCGGCGGTGTGGTAGACCATGGCATCGACCGTCACGGGCAAGGTGCTCGACCGGCCCTGCACCACCATGCCCAGCGAATCGCCCACCAGCGCCACGTCGACACCGGCGGCATCCAGTTGGGCGGCGAAACTCGCATCGTAGGCGGTGAGCATCACGATCTTCCGGCCTTCCGCTTTCATTGCTTTCAGGCCCGGCACGGTCACCGGCTTGCGCGCCGGCGCACTCGTTTTTTCGACGTACACGCTCTTGTCGCCTCATGGGTAGAAAGACGGATTGTCCGCCTACCCGGCCGCTATCTCAAGGAATCCACGGCGCGGCGCGCAGGCGCGCCTCCCAGGCCTCTTCGTCCAGCCCCTGGTCCGCGTCGCTCGGCGCGAGACGGGCAAGCGTTTCCGGGGTCGCTGCCCGCCGGGCGAAGCAGAGGCCGGCATACCGTTCGTACTGGGCGAGCGTGCGCCGGGTGCCCAGCCACGGCACGGTCACAGGCGGCTTGTTGCCCATGCCGAAGGCCGCTTCCACGGCGGCCATGGCGCGCACACCCAGTTGACCGCCGTCCAGGGCGGTTTCACCGCGAGCGCGCGCCAGCGACTGGTCCTCCCAGACTTTCGGCGCACCCTCGCGGCCGTAGTAGTGCCAGAGCACGTGACGGTGGGGATGAAACAGGTCGTAGCCGTGGGTATAGGCACGCACGGCGAGCGTGATCTCTTCGGTATTGAAGTAGTGATCGGGATCGGCCGGCACGTCGCGCACGATGCTGCCGTCGGCAAAGGCGAAACCGCCGCTGAAGAATCGCGCGCGCACAGGACGGGTCGCCGACGGATGGATGGGCGTGGAACGGGTACGGACGACACACAGCCCACCGAAGGCGACGAAATCCATCTGATGGCTTTCCTCGCAGCGTTCCGGCATACGCTCGCCCGGCACATAGGCCGGCGGATGCCCGACCAGCACGGGGCGTGGATAGGCCGAACAACGCAGGTCTTCGAGCATCTCGATCAGGTCACGATCCCAGTGCCGTGCGAAGCGGTGATGAGAATCGATCTGCAGGGAATAATCCTCATCGCAGAAGCCTTGCTGGGCCATCGCCCGCGCCCAACCACAGCCACGCGATTCGTCCATGGCGTAGTCGAACAGCTGGATCGTGGCGCCCCGCCGGCGCAGCGTATGCCGCAGGCGCCCCTTGAAGACGTCGCGGGTCACGCTGAAGCCGCCATCCATGAAACGCGTGGGATCGTCGAAGGTATCGTGCTGCCAGCAAACGCTTACACGCAGTCGCTGCGGGCTGCTCGCCCGTTCGATCATATCGACCAGCGTGGGCAACAGTTCGGCATCCCGGTAGGCGGGAATCTGCACAAAAAGGGTCTTGCGATCCGCTGCGTCCATGCGCTTCCTTGCACTCGCCTTCCTGGCGTCGGAGCGATGCTACGCCGGTGGCGGGAGCCTAAGGAAGCGGTTCGCAGCCCTGCGTACCAAGCGTTTCCAGCAACGCCGACACGGAGCCTTGTCCGGCAACGACATATCCCTCGTCGATATCCGCCAGAGGCAACAGTACGAAGGCGCGCTCGGCCATGCGCGGATGAGGCACATGCAGACGGTCGTCGTGCAGCGTGACGTCGCCGTAGGAAAGCAGGTCGAGATCAAGCACACGGGGCCCCCAACGCTCGCCATCGCGCACGCGGCCGAAGGCACGTTCGGTATCCAGCAATACGTCGAGCAGACCATGCGGCGCGAGGTCGGTCTCGATCCGGATCGCCGCGTTGACGAAATCCGGTTGCGGCACCGGGCCCCAGGGCGGCGTGCGGTAGAACCGCGAGCGCCCCGTGATCCGGATACCCGAGTGCTCCCCGAGTCGAGCGATCGCTGCATCGAGGATCTGCCGGGTCTCGCCGAGATTGCCCCCCAGGCCGATGAAGGCGCGAACGCTCACGCGCCGCCCGAATCGCCCTTGCCGCGCCCGGCAGGCTTACGCCGACGCCGACGCTTGCGCACTGCGGCAGCCGGGGCGGTCGCTTCGTGCGCGGGAACCCCGCCGCCGCCAAGCGCGGCGGCGAGCATCTCGGGCGGCAACTGCTGGGCATGCGCCCACCACTCGCCCAGTTCGCGCATGCCCGGCGATTCGTGCGCACGCAGCAGCAGGAAGTCGAACGCAGCGCGGAACCGGGGATGCGACATCAAGCGAAAAACGCGCTTGCGGTGGATCTGCTCGAAGCGCGGCTGCAGCGCCCAGATTTCTTCCATCGTGAAGGTGAAACGGCGCGGAATCGCGACTCGCTGGCACTGCTCGCCCACCACGTGGACCGCCGCCCGCTGCCAGGCCTCGTTGGCGTCGTAGCCCTGGGCGATCCAGCCCTGCGCCTGATCGCGGACCTCGCCCCACAGGAGCACCGCGTACAGGAAGGCCGGCGTGACGGACTTGCCTTCGGCGATGCGCGCATCGGTATTGGCGAGGCCCTGCTCCACGAGCGCACGCAAGGCGTTGTCGCCGCGTTCGAGCGCACGCGCCGTGGCGGGAAAGAGGAACTTGAGCAGACCGCAGGCCTCAAGCATCTTGAAGCTCTTGAGGCCATGACCGCCAAGGAACAGCTTCAGCGACTCGTCGAACAGGCGTGCCGGTGCCGCTTCGCCCAGCAGGTGCCCGAGGGTGGAGAAAGGCGCCGCCGTCGCGGGATCGATCGTGAAGCCCAGCTTGGCCGCCAGGCGAGCCGCGCGAAGCATGCGTACCGGGTCTTCGCGGTAACGCTGCTCGGGATCGCCGATCAGGCGCATGCTGCGGTCTTCGAGGTCGCGCATGCCGCCGACGTAGTCGCGCACGCTGAAATCGGAGATGTCGTAGTAGAGGGCGTTGACGCGGAAGTCGCGGCGCACCGCATCCTCCTCGATCGTGCCCCATATGTTGTCCCTGACGATGCGCCCGTCGACGATGTGACGGTCGCCCTCGCCCCCTTCCTCCCCCGTGCCGCGGAAGGTGGCGACCTCGATGATTTCCGGGCCGAACACCACATGAGCCAGCCGGAAGCGCCGGCCGATCAGGCGGCAGTTGCGGAACAGCCCCTTTACCTCGTCGGGCGTGGCGTCGGTGGCGACGTCGAAGTCCTTCGGGTGCCCGCCCAGCAGCAGGTCGCGTACCGCCCCGCCGACGAGATACGCGGCAAAACCCGCGTCGTGCAGGCGATAAAGCACGCGCAGCGCGGCCTTGCTGATGTTCTTGCGGGAAATGGAATGCTGTTCACGCGGGATAATGCGCATTACCGGCGGAACGTCACTCCTGGTATCGGGATTCAAGCGGTCGAAGTCCTGGCGGACGCTCCGGCGTCCGTTCAAGTGGCTGCCCCCACCGGCAAGCGGTGTCGGGATGAATGGGTCAAATGTAACGAATTAGACTCAATTCCACGAGCGGCCCGGAAAGCCATTGCCGCCTGCGCGAATTTGGATATACTAGCGCGCTTCGTACTCTCAGTACGACCCGCTCCCTTCGTCTAGTGGTCTAGGACACCGCCCTCTCAAGGCGGGAACACGAGTTCGAACCTCGTAGGGAGCGCCACTTTATCCGGCATCGAACCCTTCGCATGACCTTTGTCGTCACCGATAACTGCATCAAGTGCAAGTACACGGACTGCGTCGAAGTCTGCCCGGTGGACGCCTTCCATGAAGGTCCGAACTTCCTGGTGATCAATCCGGACGAGTGCATCGACTGCACGCTTTGCGAGCCGGAATGCCCGATCAACGCCATCTACCCCGAGGACGACGTTCCCGCGGGTCAGGAGGCGTTCGTTGCGCTGAATGCCGATCTGTCGAAGGACTGGCCGGTGATTACCGAGCGCAAGGATGGCCTGCCCGACGCCAAGGAATGGGAAGGCAAACCGGACAAGCTCAAGCTGCTGCAGCGCTGAGCCCAAACGCTCCGATACATCCAGATCCAGCCAGCATCGCGGCTGCGAACGTATCAATCGATCAAGGAATGGCCTGGTCTTCCGGCCGGTAGACGAACGTCGCCCGATCGCCAGGCGTTCGCGCCATCATCAGGCGTATCACCGGCACCCAGCGCCCCGTCGTGACGTAGAAGTCGCGCTGATAGGCCATGGCACCGGTCGGCCCGTCGTGCCCCGCCACGTAGAAGAACGCTTCGATGGGCAGTTGCGCGCCCTCGCCAAAGCCCCATTCCTCGATGACCAATTCGTTCTGTTCGGCAAACGACTCATCCTTGATCGCGCGCATGGCCGCGAGGACAGCCTCGAAGATCGCCGACGAACCGACGGTACCCGACACCATCGTAAAGCCGCACTGATGGTTGTGCCGCTCGAACTTGTCCGAGACGACGTTGTAGTGAGCTACCCACGCCGCCGCACTGACAATGCCCTGCGCCTGGCAGGGCCCGCTCTGTGTCGGGTACGTTTCATGGGCACCGCATCCGCGACGGTTGCGCTGATCGGTCGCAGCGTCGATGGGAAACGCGCATAGCACTTCCATGTTCCGAAATGGCCTGCCGCCATATTTCAGCACGGGTACCAGCACGAACCCTTGCGCATAACGATGCGCAACCTTCTTGAACTGCGCGTCGCGGCGCATCCAGGAAAACGATATGCCTCCCGGCTTCGGGTTAGACGAGCCCTTGGGGTCCCAGACATGGCCGTCGAATGGATACGCCGTGCTGCGCAGGATCACCCCCGAACAGAGAAACGAAGGCGCCGTGTCGGAGCCTGCACACATCGTCGTCCGCTCGTCGTCGTAACGCGCCTGGATCGCCGCAGCCACCTCACTGCCCCTGGCGTCGCTCTTGTGCTCCACCTCGTGCGCATGGCCCACGTGGAAGCTGCCCAGCAACAGCGCAACGGTTATCCCTATGAGATGGCGCGCCCAGAGCTTCGAGCCTCTTACGACCATGGTCATACCTTCCTGGTAATAAGTGTCTATGCCCGCCATGCGGCGCTTTAAGGTGCGCGTAACTACGGCTGCGGCACCTGTTGATCCTGAGTATTGAACCGAAACGACGCGGCACCCCCGAGGGCCGAAGGCAAGGTCACCTGAATGATCGGCGCCCAGCGATTCGTAACCGACTTGAACTCCGACTGGTTCTGCCTTGCCTCACTCAATCCAGGCGCAGAGCCTGCGAGATAAAAGAACGCTTCGAGAGGGATCCGGGCATCGTCTTGCGCCCACGCACCGATCATGATTTCGTTCTGTAGGTCAAAGCGCTTATTTAGTTGCGACCGGATCTGCCCGATAGACTCAAACGCCTGGGTGGCATTGGGGGTGCCGGGGAGCAGTCCGAACCCGCACTGCTCCCCATAAAAGTTCCGGTGGCCGAACTGCGCTATCCAGGCCGCCGAATTTTGAATACCCTGCGCCTCGCACGGCCCACTGTCAGCGATGCCGACATACGCACCGCACCCGTCCAACTTTCCGGTGGTTCTACCCACCGTTGCGGCATCGTACGGATACGCACAAAGGGCGAAGAGCTGCGTATAGCCATCCGAAGGCGAGTCGGCGTAGTAACGCGGCAGGATGATGAAGCCGTTCGTGTAGCTGAAGGCCAGGCTACTGAAGCCCGCGTCACGCCGAAGCCAGGAGAACGATACGCCCTGTTTTACCGGCGAGCCAGGATTCGGATTCCAGACATAGTAACCGACCCCCCGCCTCGTCGCCCTCATCAGAACCCCGGAGCAAAGCAGCACGGGCTTCGGGTCAGGATCGCCTGGGTATTGCATGCAAGCGCGAAAGGTTTCGTCGTAGCGCTCCTGGAGGTGCCGCGCCACCTCCGCACCGGAAGCACGACCGTACGAGCCATGCGGACGATACCCCTGCCCCGCACACGCCGCGAGAAGAACGACCGCGACAGCGACGCCAAGGGAGCGCCACGCATACATGAGTCGAGCTTTCATCCAACACCTCCCTGTGTCGGCCTGCCTATCGCTCTCTCTACTTCAGCACCGCATCACCAGCATGCACATGCTCAGTGCTTGGCGGAAGGTATAGAGGCGGTCCGCGTCGCGGGCACCGCCTGGTCCTCGGGTAAGTAGCGGAAGTACGCGTCGTTCCCTTCACTCTGCGGCAGAACGATCTGGACGACCGGCACCCAACGCCCTATCACCGCTTTGAAATCTCTCTGATTCGCCATGGCCTCACCGCGCCCTTTCGCGCTTCCGCCGATATAGAAAAAGGATTCCAGCGGCAGGCCAGGATCATCCTTCCGCCACGCACGCAACATGACCTCGTTGTGTAGCTTGTGCAAGTCTGGCCGTTTGAGTTTGGACCTGACTTCCCATCCCTGATAAACGGGCCACACCAGATGGGCATCGAAACTGCACTGACTCCCGTACATGCCACCAGCTCCGTAGCGGGCGATCCACTCATCGGCGTTGGTAATGTTCTGTGCCTGACAAGGTCCGCTGCCAGGGATACCCGGATACGCACCGCATCCATCGTCGCTGCGATTCCATGTCGCTGCGTCATAGGGGAAAAGGCAGAGCGCACTGACCGGGTCGAGACCTGCTTGCCAGGCCTGGTCGGAGGGCAGGAGGGTGAACCCGTTGTCAGAGTCGAACGCGAGGCCACCGAAAGAGCCTCGCTTGTTCAGCCAGGAAAACGACACCGAGTTCTTATTTGGCGAGTCCGGATTGGGATTCCAGACATGAAAGCCCTCTCCGCGCTTCGTGGCACGCATATACACGCCATTGCACGTCAGCCTGGGATTGGTGCCCCCTCCACACTGGATGTCTAGGTTGTTGAAACGCGCCAGCATGTTCGTCACCACCTCGCCCCCCGAAGGGGACGCCGTCACTCCGCCTGAATGGCGAGGCTCCTGGCCTGCACATGCCGCAAAGAAGGCGACCGCTGTCGCCATGGATACGATCCGAAACGCGCGAGCAATCATCGTGTCCATCGCTTACCTCCATGTAAGCCGCATGCAATCTCCGGTGAACCGCAGTCTGGCACCGGGCGAAGCGGCCCGATATCGACCCTCGGTCGTAGGCGACCGCAGACGATATCCGGCACAAGCTGCCGAGGCATCCAATGCACAAAGACTTTTTCTTGGATGCACCCCTCGGCGCGGTCTCGCCCCGGTCAGCTTGTAGTGCGACCAGAGCCGATCGCCTCGTCGCGCAGCTCAGCGCAACGACAAAAAAGGCGACCCTCTTTCGAGGGCCGCCTTTGTCGCATCTCGCCATCCCACGATCTACGTGGGCGTGATGCTCAGTTGATAGATCGCGTTACTTGCTGCCCATCCGCGACTTCAGCGCGTCCACGACACGACGGACGCCATCGGCATCGCCCTGCGCGCGAACTTCGCTGCCGGTGCCGCTCGGCATGACGGACAGCACGACACTGTGCGTGCCGCCCTGCGACGACGGAGCGTCCTTCGCATCCTGATCGGCGTTCTTGCCGCCACCGAACATGCGACGGAACAGGCCCGGACGGCCTTCCGGCTTACCGCGATTTACGGCGATCTGATAACTGTGTGCAGTGTCGTCGTGGCCGACGACCTTGCCCAGGTCGCCCACGCTCAGCAGCTCACCGATGCGGCGGTAGGCGGCGTCGGGGGCATCGGTCAGCACGAAACCGTCGGAGACGGGCGCCGCCGAAGCGTTCCCGTTGGCGTCAGCGCCGGCGCCCACGTCCGGAATCACAAGGGCGGCGCTGGTCGAGGGCGTATCCAAGCCCGGCGGGATTTCCAGGGGAGCTTCCTGCTGGGCCTTCTGCCATTCCTTCGTGGAGCGGAACGCGCCGCAACCGGAAACGACCAGGACGGACAGGAGCAGTGCCGGGACGACCAGCGCGTACGAGGTTTTCTTCATGAACTTTGGGTTCCGTTGGGAAGGTGAGCGTCAGGCGGCAGACGCCAATGGTGCCAGAGCCGCGAGGGTTTCGTGCAGCCTCGCCAGCGCCGGGCCAGATTCCAGCTCGACCAGGGGCAGCCGCGGAGCCGCGGAACCGAGCCCCAGGGCGGCCAGGCCAGCCTTGACCGGGATCGGATTCGGCGCGCAATTCAAGGCATCAATGAGCGGGGCCAGCCGTTCCGCAGCCTGCCGCGTGCGCTGCGCGTCGCCCGATCGGGCGGCGTCGCACAACTCGCGAAAAGCCTTGGGTACCAGGTTGGCCACAACCGAGATAGTCCCCGCGGCGCCGGCCAGCATGGCCTCGGGAGCCGAACCGTCGTCGCCGCTCAGGTAGACGAAATCCGGCCGGATAAGTTCCGCGACGGCGCGGATGCGCTCGGCGTCGCCACGGGCTTCCTTCACGCCGATGATGCCGGGGTGGTCGCGCAGCACAGCCAGGGTCTCCGGAGCGATGTCGCAGCCCGTGCGTGGAGGCACGTTGTACAGAATGACGGGCAGGCCACCCTGATCAGCCACGGCGAGAAAATGCCGGCGCAGGCCCTCCTGCGTGGGGCGCACGTAGAACGGCGCGACGACCAGCGCGGCATCTGCGCCCAGCGCAGCCGCGCGGCGCGTGGTGGCGATGGTTTTTGCGGTGCCCGCCTCGCCGGTGCCGGCGACGACCGGAACACGCCCGCCGACGCGCTGCACCGCGAACGCCAGCAGGCGCTCGTATTCGTCGTGTTCCAGGAAGTGCGACTCGCCGGTCGAGCCAGCCACCACGACGGCCTGGGTCCCGCCTTCCAGTTGCTGGTCCAGCAACCGGCCGAACGCGTCCAGATCGAGGGAACCGTCGGCGGCGAAAGGCGTCGCCAGCGCGGTGATGCTGCCTGAGATATCCAAGGTGAAACCCGTTGTGCAATCAACGCTTCGCATGTTACCGGGGCGTTTCGGGCTAGTCCATTCGGCCCTATCCCCTCCGGCGGGCGTGCCGTGTCTTGCTAGCGTGCGACGGGGCCAAGTAAGCTGCCCCCAAAGCGTTGGTCCCGCGCCCCGCGGGATGCGCCATGGGTAGTCCCGCCTTGAATCGTTCTGCAGCACGCAACGCCGCCACCGATAACCAACTTCTCATTTCGACGCTGTCGCCGGCGCATCGCGCGCCGATCCTCGCGCTGGCCAAGCGGATCGCCGACTCCGGCTGCAATCTCGCCGATGCCCGGGTTTCCACCATCGGCAACGACACCTCGGTGATGCTTTTGGCCGTCGGCGCATGGGATGCGGTGGCGAAGCTGGAGACGTCGCTCGGCAAGCTCGGTCGCGATGAAGAACTGCAGATCGTCCACTACCGCACGACACCGCGCGAACCCACCGCGCACCTGCTGCCTTATCTGGTGGAGGTGATCGCTGCGGATCGCCCGGGGATCCTGGTGAAGATCATCGAGTTCTTCTCGCGGCGGGACATCAGCGTCGAACAACTGTCGTCGATGCGCTACCAGGCGATGCAGACCGGTGCCGAGATGTTCCAGGCGCAGATCACGATCGGCATTCCCGCGGAAACGCACATCGCCGCGCTGCGCGACGATTTCCTCGAACTGTGCGATGGCCTCAACCTCGACGCCATCATGGATCCCGTCAAGTTCTAAAACCGCGAGGAGCAGCGGACGTACGCATGACCGGCAAGAGCATGAAGCTACCGAAACTCGAAGGCACGCTTGGCGACGGCTCCACGCTGTCCCTGTCTTCGCTCCAGGGCCAGTGGGTCGTCGTCTTTTTCTACCCCAAGGACAACACGCCGGGTTGCACTAACGAGGCCCGGGATTTCCGCGACCTCTACGCCGCGTTCAAGGCGCGTAACGCCGAAGTCGTCGGCGTGTCCCGCGACTCCGTCCGTTCGCACGCCAACTTCGCGAAGAAGCACGAGTTGCCCTTTCCTCTGGTCTCCGACGCCGACGAAACCTGGTGCCGTGCGTTCGACGTCATCCACGAGAAGGTGCTCTACGGAAAGCGCTACCTGGGCGTCGTGCGCAGCACCTTCCTGATCGATCCCCGCGGCAAGCTCGCCGCGGAATGGCGCGGCATCAAGATCCCCGGCCACGCGCAGGCCGTATTAGAGAGTGTCCCCGCCGCGTGACGGCTACCGCGTCAAGCGGCACCCTCCCCCCGGTCGTCGCCGCGCGACCGGGTTCCGCAACCTCCGCATGAGGTCACTTCCGCATGACCGGAAGCAAGCGCATCTACGCCCTCGACACCAACGTGCTGCTGCACGATCCGACGTCGTTGTTCCGCTTCGAGGAGCACGACGTCTTCATACCGATGACGGTGCTGGAGGAACTGGACGAAAAGAAGAAAGGTGGCTCGGAAGTTTCGCGCAACGGCCGTCAGGTCAGCCGCTTCATCAACGAACTGATCGAGCGCGGCGGCGGCCAGGGCCTTCGCGACGGTCTGGAACTCAGCAACCCCCAAGGCGTCAAGCTCAAGCGTGGCGCGGTGGGCCGTCTGTTCTTCCAGCAGCGCGCAAGCCACGGTAACGGCAAGGCGGACAATCAGATCCTGGCATCGGTCATCGACCTGCGTGACCAGCATCCGGATCGCCCGGTGATCCTCGTCACCAAGGACATCAACCTCCGGATCAAGGCGTCCATCTACGGCATCACCGCCGAAGACTACGAGAACGACCGCGCGCTGGACGATTTCGCCCTGCTCTTCACGGGCTCGGACGCGCTGCCGGAAGACTTCTGGAGCCGGCATCCGGAGCTCCGTTCCTGGAACGAGCGAGGCCGG
This sequence comes from Luteibacter flocculans, assembly GCF_023612255.1. Taxonomy (NCBI): domain Bacteria; kingdom Pseudomonadati; phylum Pseudomonadota; class Gammaproteobacteria; order Lysobacterales; family Rhodanobacteraceae; genus Luteibacter; species Luteibacter flocculans. Next base: position 2,737,481 of record NZ_CP063231.1, read on the forward strand.
ACGTTCTACGAGGTGAACGTCCACGAGGACGAGCAGTGGTACCCGAACCAGTGCCTGTACATGCCGGGCGAAAACGACGTGGAGCTGCGCGTGCTGCAAATCTCCGGCGACGAAGATGCACGCAAGGCCCGGCTCGTTCTGCTCGACGACCACACGCATGCGGCCCACAGCGTGTGGGGCATCGCCGCGCGCAACCGCGAGCAGAATTTCGCCCTGAACCTGCTGATGGATCCGGACGTCGACTTCGTGACCCTGCTGGGCACCGCGGGCACGGGCAAGACGCTGCTCGCGCTCGCCGCCGGCCTGGCCCAGGTGATGGACCAGCAGCGCTACCGCGAGATCATCATGACCCGCGCCACCGTGCCGGTCGGCGAAGACATCGGTTTCCTGCCGGGCACGGAAGAGGAAAAAATGACGCCTTGGATGGGCGCGCTGACCGATAACCTCGAAGTGCTCGCCAATCCCGAGGAAGGCGGCTCGTGGGGGCGTCAGGCCACTAACGATCTGCTGGCATCGCGGGTCAAGATCCGTTCGCTGAACTTCATGCGCGGGCGCACGTTCCTGAGTCGCTACCTCATCATCGACGAAGCGCAGAACCTCACGCCCAAGCAGATGAAGACCCTGATCACCCGCGCCGGACCGGGCACGAAGATCATCTGTCTGGGCAACGTGGAACAAATCGACACGCCGTATCTCACGGAGACCACCTCGGGCCTCACCTATGCGGTGGACCGCTTCAAGATGTGGGCGCATTCGGGACACATCACGCTGAAGCGCGGCGAACGGTCGCGCCTGGCGGATTTCGCGTCGGAAGCGCTGTAACCGCTGTAAACAAAGGGGCGCGGGCGCCATGCCCGCCCCCTGGGACATCGTCGGCCGCTGGTCAGAGCAGCGGCTTCGGCTGTGCCGGCTCGGTGGGCCAGGAGTATCCTATGGCCGTTGATACGGCCGCGCTCGAGTGCGGCCATCGAAAGGTTCCCATCGAGTCCCTTCCATGAATTTCCTCGGACCTCGCTTCATCGTTCTGTATGTGCTGATCCTGTTCACGCTGTGCGTGTTGCTGGTGCACCTCCGCGGCCGCTCGCGCCTCCGCTTCGATCGCCAGTTGGTGGATCATTCGGCGATCTTCGCGCCGTACAACCTGTTGATGTACGCGTTTTCCGCTGTACCGGCGCGCCCCATTCTCGACCGCCGCGGGTTTCCGCAGCTCGACCTGCTGCAGAACAACTGGCAGAAAATCCGCGAAGAAGCCCTGCATCTTTTCGACGAGGGCTTTATCCGTTCGGCCGAGAAGCATAACGATGCCTCGTTCAACTCCTTCTTCAAGCAAGGCTGGAAGCGCTTCTATCTGAAGTGGTACGGCGAACCGCTGGCATCCGCGGAAGCGCTCTGCCCGGAGACAGTGAAGCTGCTGAATGCGATCCCGAGCGTGAAGGCGGCGATGTTCGCGTTGCTGCCGCCGGGCAGCAAACTCAACCCGCATCGCGATCCGTTCGCGGGCTCGCTGCGTTATCACCTGGGCCTGATCACACCCAACTCCGACGACTGTCGCATCTTCGTCGACGGCGAGATGCATGCCTGGCGCGATGGCAAGGACGTCGTATTCGACGAGACCTATGTGCACTGGGCGGAGAATCGCACGGACCAGACGCGCGTCATCCTCTTCGCGGACGTGGAGCGCCCGCTGAAGAGCGGACTCATGACGGCGATCAACAAGCGCGTGGGCGCGTTCATGGGGTCGATCACGGCCTCGCCGAACAGCGACGACGGCAAGGAGCAGGTCGGTTTCGTCAATCGCATGTTCGCGCTCAACCAGCGTGGGCGCGAACGCACGCGGCGTTTCAAGAAGGCCAATCCGAAGCTGTTCCGGGTGCTGAAGTACGCAGGCATCGTGGTGATGATTTGGCTCATCTTCCTGGCGCCCTACCCGTTTTTTCGCGGATGAGATCGGGCTGGGGCTAAGTCGCTCGTCGCTCGGCTTCGCCATCGGTGTAGCGCTGGGAGCTTTGAGGGAACGCCATCGGCCGCAGCCCTCGGCGCCTCGGCTTCACCGTCGCTCGGGTAAAGCGGCCACTGCGCGGCCGTGTGTGGCTTATGGCTGCGCCCCACGCGCCCGGATACCGTGCACGCGCCCGGATACCGTGACAAAGCAGCCCCTTGCGGGAGCCGCCTCAGCGCCCTTGCAGGAGCCGCCATGGCGGCGAGGGAATCTTGCCGGTGGGAGCCAGCCTGCTGGCGATGGGAGCTTGCCTCGCTGCTACACCGCTTCGTTGGCGTCTCGCCGCTATAGCGGCTCCCACGGGAAACCAAAAAAAAACGGCATGCCGGAGCATGCCGTTTCGGAAATATACGTTGAAGGGTGCCCGTCAGATCTTGGCGATACCTTCGGGGCGCTTGGCACCCACGAAGTGCTTGGCCCAGTAGGCCTCGTTGAGGCTATCGACGCGTACGGTCTTGCCGGCCGACGGCGAATGGATGAACTGGCCGTTGTCGATGTAGATGCCGACGTGCGAGACGGCCTTGCCGCGGGTGCGGAAGAAGACCAGATCACCCGTCTTCATTTCGTTGCGCTTGACCTTGAGGCCGGCGAGGAACTGGCTGGCCGAGTTGGTCGGAAGGTCGAGGCCGATGCTGTGCATGAACACGTAGCGGACGAAGCCGCTGCAATCGAAACCGGTGGAAGGAGCCCGGCCACCGCGGTGATAACGGATGTCGCGGAGCTTCATGGCGAAGGCGAGAAGCGCCTCGCGGGCATGGCCATCAACGTGACCAGCGAGTTTGTCGGTGGCGGCGGCGACGAGGCTGTCGTCGTCATCCGCGTCGGTGTCGGTATCGGCCGTGGCCGCGAGCGGGGCGTTCGAAGCGGCCTTCGGAGCGGCGATCAGCGAGGTGGCGTCGGGAACCGCTGATTGGGCCAGCGCCGTGGCGGGCGCGAACACCGGAAGATCGGTGAGGAGAAGCGTGGCGGACTGGTCGAGACCTTGTGGAGCCTGGATCGTATCGGCAAAAGCGGGTGTTACGGCGGCGGTACAGCAAGTGGCTAACGCGAGAGCGGTCAGTCGCTTTAAATACATGAGCGGAAAGGCCTATTCATCGTGGAGTTAAGCCGCCGTGAAGGTGAGACGACCGTGAACGAGGGGTGAAGTTACCAAACCGAGTCACCCTTGTTGTTGGCATAAAGTTAAAAACGGCCATTCCTAGGAAACATTCATAGAAGTCGCAGGAAACTGCGGGCTAGAGGCCGAAAACATGAACAAGCTTAGGTACTTGCCTTCACGAATGTGAGGGCCGATGACCTTGTTCGGAGCGAATGAAAGGCATCACGCCTTGTACGAACGTGCCCCGAAGATCGCACTGCCAATGCGCACCTCGGTACTTCCCTCGGCAATCGCCAGTGCGAAGTCGCCACTCATGCCCATGGACAGGCGATCGGCCGAATGGCCAGCCTGACGGGCGGTGTCACGCAGGCGATACAGGCTCTGGAAACAGGCCCGTACGCGGCTTTCGTCCTCGGACGCCTCAGCCAGCGTCATCAGCCCGCGGAGGCGCAGCGAGGAGAACGCCTTCAGTTGATCCAGGAAAGAAAGCAGGTCGTCGGGCGCCAGTCCGTGCTTGGTTTCCTCGGGCGAGGTCTTGACCTGCACCAGCACGTCCAGGCTGCGGCCTTGCGTCTGCAAGGCCTTGTCCAGAGCGACGGCAAGGTCCAGGCGATCGAGCGACTGAACCTCGCTGGCCAAGGCGGCGACCGCCTTGGCCTTGTTGGTCTGCAGGTGGCCGATGACGACCCACGACACGTTCTCGTCGGCGAGTGCCGCGGCTTTCGCCTGGATCTCCTGCACCTTGTTCTCACCGAAGCGTCGCCAGCCCAGGCCGATGGCTTCACGGACGGTGTCGGCACCGAAAGTCTTGCTTACCGGCAGCAGAGCAACCTCGGAAGGGTCGCGCCCCGCACGCACGCAAGCATCGGCGACCGACGCCTGCACGATGGCGAAGCGACCCGCTAGCGTGGCCGGGGCGTCGCTCATGCCTTCGACGCTTCCTGGAAGTGCCGAGCGACGACATCAGCCACGACCATGCTCACCCGCTTGCCGGTGGGAATGTGCAGGAACTCGTTCGGCCCGTGCGCGTTGGAATGCGGGCCGAGCACGCCCGTGATGAGGAACTGCGCCCGCGGGAACTTCTCGCCGAGCATGCCCATGAACGGAATGCTGCCGCCTTCGCCCATGTAGGCCGCCGGCGCGCCGAAATAGTGGTTCGACGCGTCGGCTACGGCCTGCTCCAGCCATGGCGACAATGCGGGCGCGTTCCAGCCGCTGCCGTCCTTCTCGAGGTCGAACGTGACCTTTGCGCCGTACGGCGGATCCTTCTCAAGCAACTCCTTCAGGAAGCGACCCGCTTCCGCGCCCGACAAGGTCGGCGGCACACGCAGGCTGAGCTTCACCGACGTACGTGGCCGCAGGACATTGCCCGCGCTGTCCAGGGGCGGCATGCCGCCGACGCCGGTCACGGCCAACTGCGGGCGCCAGGTCCGGTTGAGCACCAGTTCGGTGAGATCGTCGGTCACCGGCTGCATGCCTTCGACGAACGGAAACTTGTCGTAGACAGCGGTGCCCAGCACCTCGGCGGAGCGACGCGCCTGATCGACGCGCTGCGCCGGAATGTCGACGTACAGTTCCTTCGGCACGATGGTGCCGGTGTGCGGATCTTCGAGACGGCTCAGGAGGTCGCGAAGAATGCGGAAGCTGGAGGGCACCACGCCTGAGGCGTCGCCCGAATGCACGCCCTCTTCCAGCACCTGCACGGTGAGGTTGCCGCCGGTCATGCCGCGCAGGGACGTGGTGAGCCAGAGTTGATCGTAGTTGCCGCAGCCGGAATCGAGGCAGACGACGAGCGCCGGATGCCCGATGCGATCGGCCAGATGATCCACGTAGTACGGGAGGTCGTAGCTACCGGACTCCTCGCACGCCTCGATGAGAATCACGCAGCGCGCATGCGGCACGCCCTGTTCGCGAAGGGCGAGCAACGCAGCGAGCGAGCCGAAGATGGCGTAACCGTCGTCCGCGCCGCCGCGGCCGTAGAGCTTGTCGCCCTTGATGACGGGCGTCCACGGGCCGAGGTCATCGGCCCAGCCGGACATTTCCGGCTGCTTGTCGAGGTGTCCGTAAAGCACCACGGTCTCGTCGGTGCCCTTCCCCTGCACGCCCTGCGCGGGAATGTCGATGTAGATGAGTGGCGTGCGACCTTCCAGTTGCACCACTTCCAGTGACGCGCCTTCGAAGGCACCGAGTTTCGAGCGCGCCCACGACGCCATCAACGTCACGGCCTGATCCATGTAACCGTGCTCTCGCCACTGCGCGTCGAACATCGGCGACTTGTTCGGGATGCGGATGTATTCGACCAGTTGCGGCACGATTTCCGCGTCCCAGAGGCCGCTGACGAAGGAAGAGATGCGGGAGGTATCCATGAGGAAAAGGCTCGTCGGGTCAAAGGCCGATTGTAGCAGCGACGACAGCGACGCCCCTTTCGATGTGGTCCCCGCCGGTTGCGCCGTCACGGCCGTGCCGCACGTGCTTTCCCTCGGCGCGCCGGTTCGCGGACAACCCGCGGACCCGCAGAGTGATCCGGCGTCATTCGACGCATCCTCAAAGGAGACGCTCTTGAAACGCTATCTCATTGCCCTGGCCGGGCTGCTGCTCTCGCCGCTCGCTCTCGCTTCGACGCCGGTGAACATCAATACGGCGGACGCCGCCACGCTCGCGGAGTCGCTCGACGGCGTGGGCCTCGTGAAGGCACAGGCGATCGTCGCGTGGCGCGAGGCGAACGGCGCGTTCGAAAACGCCGACCAGCTTGCGCAGGTCAAAGGCATCGGCGCATCGCTGGTGGACCGCAACCGCGATGCGATCCAGGTCGACGGCGGCAAGACGGTGAAGAAGGCCAAGGCGCCCAAGACCCCGCGCGCCCGCGCCGGTGGCGACGAGGACTGACCGCTCGTACCGTCACCGATCCCCTCAAGCGCGTTCGGCCCCGGCGATCCGCCACCGGCCGCCGAACGCGCTACACTCGCGCCCCATGTCGGGTCGGCACTCGCCCTCCCGTACGTCACAGGGGCTTGATGTCGCAATGATCCTGCCGCGTTACCGCATCGCCGCTTCGGGCATTCCTGGGGCCGGCAAGGGCTTGTTCGTGGACGAGTTCGTGGCCGCCGGGCGCGTCGTAACGGCGCCCGACCAGATCGATCGCACGCATGGCTGGGACGAGATCCTGGCCACCCCCGCCCTCGCCGCCAACCTGTACTCAGCCGCCCGCTGGTTCGAGGACCGCTACACGGTCTCCCCGGAGTGGCCGGACGAGTGCTACGTGAACCACAGCTTCGAGCCCACCGGCCTTTGGCACCTCGGCTTCATCTTCGCCGCGAAAGACCTCCCGCAAGGCACTGAAATTACGGTGGATTACCGTCATCTCCTCGCCCCTGGGCAGGACGAGAGCTTCCAAGACGCGGCGACTGGTGAGAAAATAACCGGCTTGTCCTGGCATGAGAGCCTCGCGCAAAGCACCCGCGCCCTGGCCCGCCTGCTCGGCTGACACCTGGTCACTTCGATGGCAATTGCAGACATTCCCGTCCTGGAAACGCCGCGCCTGCGGCTCACAGCCCTCACCGAACGCCACTTCGACGATTACGCGGCCATGCTCGCGGACGCCGAGAGCACGCGCTGGATCGGCGACGGCCAACCGCTCGACCGGATGAACGCGTGGCGTTCCATGGCGATGCTGCTGGGCCACTGGGCGCTGCGTGGCTGCGGCATGTGGGCCATCGAACTGAAGGACACCGGCGAATTCATCGGCCGCGCCGGCCTGATGAAACCCGAAGGCTGGCCCGACCTGGAACTCGGTTGGATGTTGAAGCCGGAACACCGCCACCACGGGTATGCCACCGAAGCCGGCGAAGCGATCCTCGATTTCGCCTGGAACCAACTGCACGCGCAGCGCGTGATCAGCATGGTGCGCATTGGCAACGAAGCGTCCGACCACGTCGCGGAGCGGCTTGGCGGCGAGCACATCGACAACATCGATTTTCTCGGCGGCGCGACACACCTGTTCGCGTACTACCCGCCACACCGCGAAGTCCGCCGCGCCGGTTGACCGGCGCGCGTTCGCCCAGGCGCTAGAGCGCCGGGGCGAAGTCGGTGCGACGCCGACGCGGATTCACCGCCACCAGACCCGCCAGCGCCAACAGGCGCGCCGTGCGCATCCACGCCAGCACAACCACCCCTAGCTGTACGATCAGAAAGCCGGCCAGCCACCCGCTGCCCACGGCGGTCGTATGCCCGCGCCATGACGCAATCGCCACGGCCAGGACCATGCCCACCAGGGTGATCACGCCATAGACGAACAACGTGGCGAACGGTCGCCTCAGCGCAGCGACAGTACCGCGGCCGAGGGCGCGGAAGGCGGAACGAAGACTGCTGTCCGCCATGAATTGCGCACGCGCCGATTCGACGATCGCCTGGGCTATCACGAAGATCAGCAAGGTTACGGCCAGCGCGGCATGCTGGTAGGTATCCGCACGTACGACACTCAAAGCGGCGTCGACCTTGTCATCCGCGAAGGACGACACGCCATGCGCGAGCGCGATGAAGATGCCATAGGGAATCAGTGACAGGATCGAGAGCCGAAGCATCCGCCCGTACTCAGCGGCACCGCCTTGCAGCAGGCCGCCGAAACCGAGGGCCCGCTGCGCCCGCCCGCTCGCGACCACCATGGCGGCCAGGAACGGTGCCGTCAGCAGGGTGACCAGCGCACCCGCCGCAAAGGCCATGCCTATCCAGCCCTTCCCGCCGCGAAACGCTGCCATCACGTCGGCGAACATGAGCCCGTCGAAATGCGTCGCCCACGCGTCGGCATGCACGCTGTGCCCGAGCAGGTTGTCGAGCAGGCCCCACAGGGGCAAGGCGACGACGAGAGTCGGCAACAGCGTCACAACGATCCACAGGAGCATGAGTCGCCACTGGAGCGCTCCCACGGCGGCCGTGCCGAGTGCAGCGAAAGGCGAGCGTCGTTGATGAGCGTTCATAGCGTCCCCAGAACCGAAAAGAGACCTTGCAGCACGGCGGCCAAATCGGCGGTCCAGCGTTTCGAGGCAGCGTGGTTGGCTTCCACGGTACGGCTGTCGTCGAGCTTGTTGGCATCGAGGTAGATTTTGCGGTCGGGATCGAGCTCGGCGGAGGCGCCCTTCACCGGCTTGGTGAAGGCGAAGCGCGCCCAGCGACGATCATCGTTCCAGCGAACGGTTTCCACCGAGCCGTCCATGAAGGACACCTTGAGGGTCTGCGGGACCGACGCGCCATCACGCCAGACCGTGACCGTCGTTTTCCACGGGAATGGCCCTGTGCCGGGCGCCGCATCCGGATGGGCTTTCTTCCACGCTTCGCGCTGCTTTTCCACGGCCTTGTCGTTGTCGTCGGACGACACCTCTGTCCGACGACCGTCTTTCATCGACACGCCCGCCAGCGGCAGCACTTCCTCGCTGACGATGTCGGTCACGCTGTCGTCGATGCGCGCGGTGCCATATACGTATTGATCGAATACCTGCGCCACGATCTCCGGCTTGCCCGAGGACTCGGCCACGGCTGCCTGAAGGTCGGCGATGGACGGATGGCGGAAATGCCACAGGTCGTAGTAATGACGGAAGGCCTTCTCCATCACCTCCTTGCCGAGGCGTTCTTCCAGATCGTGCATCGCCGTGGCCGTTCGCGAGTACACGGTGGCGTAGTCGGCACTCGACAGGCGATCCCAGGAGTTCTCGCCGAGCGGGTCCGACGGCTTGCGCAGGCGAGCGGTCATGCGTTCGAGCATGAAGGACGGCATCGGCGGCTCCACGCCGAAAAATTTCCAGAACGGCGTGGTCATATAGAGCACCTGCTTGCGCTCGCGCAGCATGCGATCGTCCCAGTACTCGTTCAGACCCTCATCGAGCATCGGTTCCTCGAATTCGTTCGAGGCCAGCAGGCCATAGAAGTAACCGTGACCGAATTCGTGGATGGTGACGAAGTCCAGGAGATATTCGTTCGTCGTCTTCGGCTCAACCTCGCGGTAGCTGTCCGCGGTGAAGAAGGTCGGGTACTCCATGCCGCCCGCTTCGGCCGCATTGAACGGCGGCACCACGGCCGTGAGCGTCTTGTACGGATAAGGACCAAGCGTCGAGGAGAAATATGCCAGCGAATCGATCGACGCCTTCAACACCGGCTTGGCGCTTGCCGCGTACTCGGCGGGATAGAGTACGCGCACCTTGACCCGAGGGCTGCCGGGACCGGTGTACTCGCCGTCGATCGACTGGTATCCGGGTGCTGCCATCCACGCGAAGTCATGCACGTCGGCCTGCACGAAGTGCCAGGTCAGCTCGCTGCCTTCCGGCGCCGGCTCGCCCTGTTGCTCGCCGACCGCACCGATGACGTAGTCGCGCGGTGCGGTGATGCGGACGTCGAACTCGCCGAAGTCCGCGTAGAACTCGCTGTTGAAGTGGAACTCATGCACGTTCCAGCGCGGTTCCGTCGCCCCGCGCTCGCCCGGCAGTTCCAGCACGCCGATCTTCGGGAACCATTGCCCCACGAGGTGGAACGAGCCCACATAGCCCGTGCGCTCGATGACGCGCGGCAACTGGCTGTGAAAATTCATGTCCAGGGTGACGCTGCCACCTGCGGGTACCGGCTGCGCCAGGTCCACGCGCACCACGGTGTGGTCGGTCGCGGGGCCGCCGTCGGGATGCACGTAGTGCCACTTCAACGCAGCGCCGTCCTGCTCGACGTTGCCCAGGTCGATGTAGCCCCACTCGCCCTTCTTCACTTCGGCGATGCCGCGCGAGCCGCCTTGCGATGCGAGCACGCGGCGCTCGCTGAAGAACGTACTGCCCTCGCTTTCGAACGCGTTGAGATAGAGATGGAGAAACACAGCCGACACCGGCCGGTCGCTGCGATTGCGCCAGGTCAGTTGTTGCTGGCCGTCCACCGTGTGCTTGGCCGGGTCAAGGCGCGCCTGGATCCGATAGGACACCACGCGGTCGGACAGCGTGGCTTCGCTGCCGCTACGCGGGCCGCCCCATGCCGTCGGCGCGCTGGGTGTGCGCACGAAGCCCGCACGCGGCGAGGCGAAGGGAGTCTCGCCGGCTGCCGCGGGAGATGCGGCCGCGGGAGGTACTGCCGTGGAAGGGGCTGCCGTGGAGGACGCGGCTGGCGGTGCCGAGGGAGGCGGCGACGCTACCTGCGCCGAGCTGCCGTACGCAAAAAGCAGCGTGCTGGCCGCGACGAAACGAACGATTCTGGCTGCCTTGCGGCGCATCGGTGCATCCTCCCCTTGATGCCGATGAGAGTGCGTTGACGTGGCGGCGCGCCGATATAGGCCAAAGGTCACGCTTCCCCGTCACGCCAGGGCGCGCATGCATTCAGCCGGGGAACGGTCGCTCGCGCATCCACTTGGTGAGGATCCACTTCTCCCCCGAGAGCACGGGTGCCCCACCGTGCAGCGAGAGCAGATCGAGCGAACCGTCCGGCGCGTTGTATTCGAAATACAGCGCCTGCCCTTGCCGGGGTACGTAGCTGAAGTCGATCCGCGGAAAGATGGTCTCGCCGCCTGCTTCCACGTCGTTGAGATACATGATCAACGTGGAGACCCGCTGACCGCCGTTGCGAAGATGCGCCTGACTGCCGGGATCGTCCGGTGGGAAGTAGTCGAAATGCGGAAGGTATTCCGCGGCCGGGCCATAGCGCATGGCTTGCAGTCCTTCGCCGTGTTCCTGATCCAGGTTCATGATCGCCGCGGCACGTGCGTCGATCCGCGCAATCAGTGGCGTCTCGCCGCGGCCGAAGTTGGCGCCCTCGCTGGTGCGGATGTCCTGCACCACACCGACGCCCGTGCCCGGGTTGACCACCTGGGACCGCGCCAGGCGGGTGGTGGCGAGCGCGCGCAAGGCCTCGCATTCGGACGGATCGAGCACGCCATCCAGCACGGCGATCGTGGGGCGTGCCACGCGAACCAACACTCTGACCTGGCGATCTCCCGCATCGAGCACATGGCCGGCACGCAGGTGGCTGCGGAAGGTACTTGGTTCCGGTGCGTTCGACGGCGGCGCCGGGCTGCCGAACAGCGCGTCGGCGATAGCATCGCGCGAGGCGCGCTCGTCGAAGCCGTTCTCCTTCATCGTCGTCAGCAGATCGGGCGCGGCGTATCCCGCGGCGACGGCCTCGGCAAGCCAGCGATGCCAGTCCGGGGTAACCTTGGTGTGCAGGCGGGATCCCATGGCATGGCCTCTGTCGTTCATCGAACTCCCTTTCGCCATGAGGCTCCGATCGGAAGGAATCCTGCATTCATGGCATCGGAGCGTGCGTGTCGCATTCATCCTAAGTCAGTCCAACGCATAGGGGTACCCCAATGTCCGATCACCACGCGCACGGTACGTTCGACGTGTCCATCACACCTGCCGGGGCGCCCGACGAGGGCGAGGGTTCCGTGCTCGGTTCGATGGCGCTCGCCAAGGTGTTCCACGGTGAGTGGGAGGGCACCTCCAAGGGCACGATGCTCACCGCATCCAGCAGCGGCACGCCCGGCTCCGCCGCCTATGTCGCTGTGGAGCGCTTCTCCGGCACTCTCGGTGGCCGGATCGGCAGCTTCGCCCTGGTGCACCGAGGTGTGATGTCCTCCGCGGGCCGTGAGCTCACGATCAGCATCGTTCCCGATTCCGGCACAGGACAGTTGCAAGGCATCGCAGGCCGCCTGTCGATCGACATCGCCAAGGACGGCACGCACCATTACGAGCTCGACTACACCCTGCCTTAAGAACACGCCCTAGGCGTCGTCGCTAGAAAGCAGCCAGGCGAGTTTCCTGGCTTTCGGCAGGCGCTTTACCTCGTACTCCGCGCGCGAGGCGGCCGAACGGTCGGCGAAGGGGCGCGCACCGAGCAGCCTGACTGGCGGATTTGCACGCGTGTACCGAGCGCCCTTCCCCGCCACGTGCGCCGCGTAACGCGCGTCGAGGTCATTGGTGATCCCGGCGTACCAGGCACCATTGCGGCATTCGATGAGATAGACGCACCACATGCGCGAAGTCTAGGCCCTGGCAGCGGCCTCGTCGCCCTCCTACAGTGTCGGCATGACGCCCACCTACGATCTGGCCGTGAATCTGCCGCTGCGAACCGACGTCGCCGCAGCGCTCGGACACGCCGTTGCCAAGACGGCTATCGCCGTGGAAGACCTCGGCTACCCCGATCCGGCCGGCGCGTTGGCAGTGCGCCGATCCATCGCTGGCTGGCTGCGGCGCGTTGGCGGCCACGGCGCGGTCGACCCGTCACGCATCGCATTGACGCTCGGCGCCCGGCATGCGTTGCGCCTGGCGCTCCTGCAGGCGCGCGCGCCGAACGGCGTGCTGCTTGTGGAAGACCATACCTACCAGGGCGTGCGTGCGCTCGCCGACGCCATGGGGCTGCGCTGCGTGGATGTGGGCATGGACGGCCAGGGCATGCGCCCCGATGCGCTTGCCCTGGCAGCGGAGCGCAACGGTGCCACCGTCGTCTACGTCCAGCCCACGCTGCACAACCCCACGACCGCGACCATGCCGTTGTCCCGGCGCATGGACATCGCTGCCGTGGCGGAGGCGCTCGGACTCACCCTGATCGAAGGCGACGTGTACGGTCCACTCGCCTGGCATGGCCGCGATGCCGTGCCGCCGTTTGCGGTGCTGGCGCCCGAGCGCACCCTGCACGCGGGCGGTGTGGGCAAGATCCTCGGGCCGGGGCTACGGGTCGGCTGGCTGCTGCATCCCGATGCACCGACCTGCGCGCTCACCGCCGTCACGATGCAGTGCGAACATGACGGCATACCTACGCTCTGGCCGTCCATCGTCGGCCGCTGGATGGATGACGGCACGGCAGAGGCGCTGTTGGAGACCCTGGCCCTGACGATGGCCGAGCGCAACGCGACGGCACGTCGCATCCTTGGCCCTGAGCTGGTGACCCACGGATCGAGCCTGCATGCCTGGCTACCTTGCGCCGATCCGGTCGCGACGGAGGAACGCCTGCTCGCGCACCGCGTACGCATCGCCGCATCGCGCGGATTCGTGTCTGCCGATCGCCAACCCGCGGGCATTCGCCTTGCGCTAGGCGCCGAAGAGGATTCCGCACGGCTGGAAAAGGCGTTGCGGCTCGTGGCGCAGGTACTCTGACTCAGCGCTTGGCGCCGGCTGCCGTCAGCTTTTCCAGCGCCTTGCCTACGGCAGCGAAAGCGAAGGCACCCGTGACGTGCGTAGCCGCGCCGAGACCGCCACCGCAATCGAGTTTCAAGGCATCGCTGCCCGGAGGCCGCACGCCGCAGACACTGCCGTCCGCCTGGGGGTAGCGCACGTTCTGCAGCGAGTACACCGCCGACACGCCGAAGAACCGATCCGGATTCCGGGGAAAGCCGTGCTCCTGGCGGAGCTTCTTCCGGATCATGCTGAGCATGGCGTCGTGCTCGGTGCGCGACAGGTCGCGAACGCGGATCTGCGTGGGATCGGTGCGCCCGCCCGCCGCACCCACGGTCACCAGCGGCAGCTTGCGCCGCCGGCACCAGACGATGGTCTCGAGCTTCACCTTGAGCGCGTCGCAGGCGTCGATCACCACGTCGTAGTGGCGATCGAGCAGCTCATCGAGCGTGGAGGGCGTGAGGAACCGCTCCATGGCTTCGAGCCTCAAGCTGGGATTGATCGCATGGGCACGCTCAGCGATGACACCGACCTTGGGCTTGCCGTACTGGCCGTCCAGCGCGTGCAACTGGCGATTGGTGTTGGACAGGCAAACATCGTCCCCGTCGATCAGGGTCAGGCGGCCAATGCCGCTGCGAGCGAGGGCCTCGGCGGCCCACGAACCGACGCCACCGACCCCGATGACGCAGACATGGGCCTCGCCAAGGCGGTCCAGGCTGCCACGCCCATAGAGGCGTTCGATACCGGCGAAACGTTCGGCCTGTGCCGTGCTCACGGAATGCTCTGGAGGAAAAGGGTCCGCCGATTGTCTCATATCGACGGAACGCGACCGTGGGCTATGCTGGCGGCATCCGCACACCCGGGCCTCCGCGTGTCTTCCGACCTTTTCACGTCCACGTTATCGCCCATGTCCACCAGCCCGGACAAACCGGCTCGAACCAGCGCTGCCCTCCGCCTGCGGCTCTGGCTGCTGCGAGTGATGTCGCGCTTCGAAAACACGATGTTCCTGCGCACGCGCTATTCGCAGCCGAAGATGGTCGCGATCGGAGTGGTGGGCAGCTTCTGCCTGGCCGTGTATTACCCGGTCTGGGCCTACCTCTTCCCGCAGCCCTACGAAAACCTGCCGATGCGGCTGCTGTGCAGCGCCACCTTCATTCCGCTCGCCCTGCTGCCTTGGTGGCCGCGCAGCCTGCGCGCGCACCTGCCCACCTATTGGTATTTCGCCATGACGGTGGCGATGCCGTTCTTCGTCGGCTATATGACACTGCGCAACGCCACGCCGGCATGGCTGATGACGCACCTCGCCTGCGTCATGCTGCTCATGATGCTTTTCGACATCGCGAGCTTCCTCGTGGTCTTCACCATCGGCAGCATGCTCGCAGGACTCGTGTTCGCCCTGTCCCCGGAAGCCCACCTGCAGACGCGGACGATGCTGGAATACATCCCGCTCCTGCTGTTCGCGATGGTCGGCGGGGCCACCTGCACGGTCTCGGCGAACATGGCGGAACAGTCGCGCATCGATGCCCTGACGGCTGCGTCGAACAACATCGCCCACGAGCTGCGCACCCCTCTGGGCTCGTTGCGTATTGCCGCGCGGGCGGTAGCGCGGTTCATGCCCGACCTCATTCGCAGTCATCGTCTGGCCGAGCGCGAGGGGCTTCCCGTGCCGGACATGCGAGCACAGAACCTGCATGCCCTGGAGCGCAGCATCGGCGTGATGGAACGCGAGGTGACCTATGCGAACACCATCATCGACATGCTCCTGCTTTCGGCACGACCGATCGGCGAGGTACCCCTGACGACGCTGGGGGCGCGCGAGTGCGTCGAGCAGGCGCTTCGACGTTTCCCCTACGGCTCCCGGGCCGAGCGCGACCGCATCACCCTCTCACCCACGGGCGACTTCACCCTGCTGGGCGAAGAGGCATTGGTCGTCCACGTGGTGTTCAATCTCCTGCGCAACGCTCTGTTCCATACCGACCGGGCCGGCAAGGGCGAGATCCAGATCTTCATCGAACCCGACGAAATCGCCAACCGCATCCGCATCTACGACACCGGCCCCGGCATCCCGCCCGACGTCGTCCCGCGCATCTTCAACCGTTTCTATTCCTATGGAAGCGACAGCGCGGGGGCCGGTACGGTCACTGGCCTCGGCATAGGGCTCGCTTTTTGTCACGCGGCGATGGAGCATATGGGCGGTGGCATCGCATGCCGTACCAATCTGGGCGAATTCACCGAGTTCACCCTCTCCTTCCCGCATCCGGAGACCGGGGACCGGCAGTGATGACGTTGAACTCTCAGGGCGATATCCAGCCCTTCCATTTCCCGACCACGACCGTACTCGTCGACGACCACGAGGAGTACCTGGAGGTCGTGCCGCTGCTGCTCGACCCGATGATGCGCGTGCGCACCTTCAGTTCGCCCCGCAGTGCGCTGGCCACGCTGGGCAACAACGGTAGCCGTCCCGTGCCGGGCGGCGGCTGGCTGTACCGCTGGAAGGACCGCCCCTCCGAAACCCAGGAACTGGTCGCGCTGGACATCGATTCCATCCACCGCGTCGTATACGACCCGGAGCGCTTCGCGGAGATCTCGGTGGTCGTGGTCGACCAGGCGATGCCCGAAATGGACGGCATCACCTTCTGCAAGCGCTTGCCGAATCCGCATATTGGCAAGATTCTTCTCACGGGCCGCGCCGATGACGCGACGGCCATCGACGCCTTCAACTCCGGCGTGATCGATCGTTTCATACGAAAGAACGACCCTGCGGCGATCGAAAAGCTGCAGACCGCGATCGCCGAGCTGCAGCATCGCTACTTCGAGCGCGCCAGCGCCTTCGTGGCGGAAACCCTCGCCTTGGGCAACTTCCGTTTCCTTCGCGATCCTGCCTTCCGCGAGGTGCTGCAAGGGGTCACGGCTACCTTCCAGCCGGTGGAATGCTATGTGCACTGCAACCCGACCGGTCTTCTGCTGGTCGACGCCTGGGGCATCGGGCGGTTCCTGCTGGTCCAGACCGACGAGGACCTGCGCACGCACTATGAAATTGCGGCAGATCTCGGTGCGCCAACCGCCGTTCTTGAAGCGTTGAAGCGGGGTTCCGCGCTGCCCTGGTTCAATTCGCGCGACGGCTTCTATCACAAGGGCGTGATCGATCCGGAATCGCAATTGCATCCCGCTACGGCGGTGTCGGGCGAACAGTGGTACTACTACGCACTGATCGACGAGGTGCAGCGCTTCCGCCTGCAACACGTCAAGTCGTACCGTGCATGGCTGCGCGAACAGGACCTGAGCCTCGCCGCGGACAGCCGTTCGCGGTTCCTCTAGACGACCGGCGCCTCCCGCGCCAACGGCAGCAGCACCGTTCCGACCGTCGCCACGCAGCGCGGTCGGTCGTCTGGAAATCGTCTCGTTCGGACCCTACGGTCCGTCATACGTCTCTCTGGTAATGGCCTGAGGCGCGGCGCCCTTCACAGGGCTTCCGGTAAACGCCTCTTCCTGTGATTTCGCGCCTGCCTGGGCGAGGCCGGCGCGTGCCTGTTCGCTTTCTGGTGGCAGGTATGGACTTCGCCCGCCCTCAACCAGAGAGAGAATCCCATGGAAAACGTTTCCATCCTCCACCCGATCGCCAAGGCGCCGGCACTTCCGGATTTCGTTGCACGCAGGGTCGATCGATTTCACAACGAACGCGTCGCCATCGATTGGGGTGGCCGTCACATTTTGCGCGGGCGGCAGCCGGGGCCCGACGCCCTCATGCTCCAAAGCAACGACTATCTCGCCATCGCGGGCCACCGGGAGATCGTGGAGGCCCAGCGTGACGCCCTCGCGGAAGGGGGCCTCGGCATGATGATGTCCGCTCTCTTCCAGCAAGACGACGGTCAGCCGTTGCACCGTGTGGAAGCGGAGCTGGCACGCGCGGTCGGCAGCGAGGACGGCATCCTCGCGCAATCGGGCTTCGCCGCCAACGTGGGCTTGATCCAATCCATCGCGGCCGAACGCGTGCCCGTGTACATCGACGTGCTGGCACACGCCTCGCTGTGGGAGGGCATCCGCAGCGCGGGCGCAAAGGCCGTGTCGGTGCTGCACAACGACCCGGCGCACCTCGAGCGCCAGGTACTGCGCAACGGCCCCGGAGTGATCGTCGTCGATGCCGTGTACAGCACCAACGGAAGTCTGGCCCCGCTGGTCGACATCGCGGACATCGCCCAGGCGCACGGCTGCGTGCTCGTGGTGGACGAGTCCCATTCGCTCGGTACGCACGGTTCGCGTGGGGAGGGGCTGGTGGCCAGTATGGGCCTCAACGACCGCGTACATTTCATCACGGCCAGTCTGGCCAAGGCGTACTGCTCTCGGGCGGGCTTCATCGCGTGCACGACCCGCTTCAAGGACTACTTCGGTTGCGAAGCCTTGCCCGCGATCTTCAGTTCCTCGTTGCTGCCCCACGAGCTGGCCGGGTTGTCGGCGTCGCATCGGGTCATCCAGACCGAGGGTTGGCGGCGGCAGCGGCTGCGCCAGATCACCCGATACGTGCGCGAGGAACTCACGACGCTTGGTTACCCGATCGGCGACGGCACCGAACAGATCGTGGCGTTCGAGGCTGGCCAGGAAATCCTGACGGGGCACGTGCGCGACGTGATGGAACGGCACGGCGTGTTCGGGTCCGTATTCAGCGCACCCGCAACGACGGTCAATCGGTCACTCCTTCGCCTCACTCTTAACGCAGGCATGAGCGACGATGACGTCGAGCGCCTGATCAGTGTGTGCCGGACCGCACGAAGCGAGCTGCAATTGGACGCGTGGAGCGCCACGCGCCGTTCCAGGAGGGACGCGGAGCGCGCACTCGCAACGGCGGAAGTGGCGTGAGCCCGACGGCCGGCGACCCAGGGAGGCTCTGAACAAGTTCTCACAAGCGCCAATCCCTAGCGCAGCGACACCCGGCCACGCAGGATGTCGGCGAACATCACCCAATCGCCCATCAGGCTGTAAACGGGATAGCGAAAGGTCGCCGGCCGGTTCTTCTCGTATACGAAGTGACCGACCCAGGCAAAACCGTAGCCGCCCACCAGCGCAAGCACGAGCCACAGAAACTGACCGGTCGAGACGAGCATGGCGACCGCGAAGAGCACGACCCAACTGCCGACGAAATGCAATCGCCGGCAGCGCGGGTCGGCGTGCTCGCCAAGGTAGTACGGATAGAACTCGCGAAAGCTGGCGAAACGTTCCACGTCGATCTCCGCTCACTCCGGCAAGGGAATCCGCTCGTATTCGTCGCCCGGAACGAGCGGGAACCGGCCCGCCGCCCAATCCGCCTTTGCGGCGTCGATGAGCTCCTGGGAGCTGGCGACGAAATTCCACCACAGATGTCGCTCGCCATCGAGCGGCGCGCCACCGAACAGCATGATCAGCGAGGGTTCCTTCGCCTCGAGTTCCGGGGGTGCGCCGTCATGCGCCACCGCCATGTCCAGGGCGCCCAGCTCCACGTCGCCAAACCGCGCGGCACCCTTCACCACGTACGCGCCCCATTCGGCGTGCTGCTCGGGCATCTGGAGACGCGCGCCGGCTTCGAGACGTGCCTCGACGAAGAACATGGGGGCAAACACGCGAACGGGCGACGTCGCACCGAACGCCTCACCTGCGATCACCACGAGCCGGGCACCGTCGCGCTCCACCTTTGGCAGCTCGGCCGCAGGATGGTGGTGAAACTCCGGCTCGATGCGCTCATGCGAGACAGGCAAAGCCACCCAGACCTGGATGCCGTGCAGGGTCTCGTGATCGTGCCGCGCTTCGGGCGGCGTGCGCTCGGAATGGACGATGCCGCGCCCGGCAGTCATCCAGTTGACGTCGCCGGGGTGGATGTCCACGGCGCTGCCCAGACTGTCGCGGTGACGAATCACCCCGTCGAACAGCCAGGTGACGGTCGCCAGGCCAATATGCGGATGCGGACGGACGTCGAGGCCGGCGTCGTCGTCGAAGGCCACGGGGCCCATCTGATCGAAGAAAACGAAGGGGCCGACGTGGCGGGCCTTCAGGTGCGGCAGCATGCGTCGAACGACGAAACCGCCGCCCAGGTCACGCGTCTTGCCGTCGATAGAAATGGCGGTCATGGCGGGCCTCGATAGTGAAGCGCAAAGCCTACCCGACTGCCGGAGGTACGTCTTGACGGTTCGTCCGCTGGCGCGGGACTGCTCGGGGAGGAAGCGGGGCCGGCGTGCAGTGCCTGGATGAGGCAGCTGCGGATCCCCTCGCCGCCATGGCGGCTCCCACAAGGCCGACCGAGCGCGCGCCCACATACGAGACGACTTGCGCGCCTCGGGTCAGCCGCTCATAAAAACTCCTCCGACGCGTAGCGCCAGAGGAGCCAGGTTTAATCGGGCCGGCCGCCCGCAGGCAGCCGACCTGAATAAATCACTTCGGGACGACGTTGTCCGCCTGCGGACCCTTCTGTCCCTGGGTCACGGTGTATTCCACCTTCTGACCTTCGGCAAGCGACTTGAAGCCGTTGCCCTGGATCGAACGGAAATGCACGAACACGTCCGGACCGCCTTCATCCTGAGTGATGAAGCCAAAGCCCTTAGCGTCGTTGAACCACTTCACAGTACCAGTTGCCATCACACACACCTCTATCCAACACACGAAAACCCGGCTCGCGAGCCGGCGACTTACTGAGCATGCAGGACCGGGGTGAGGCGATGGAGCGCTAAAACTGCTCGCTTACATCGGGTCACTCGCGTGACCGCGCAGACACAGTAGGTCCGATGATAACCACATTTGCCCAAAGTTCTGTAGGGGAAATCTTACATAGGTCGATTTTTTGACGCGGATCACGCGAAATCATGCGCAGAAACGGCGATTTGCCGCAGCCGCGCCACGACTCGTCCAAAACGATGGGCAAAAAAAAGGCCGGGCGTCGCCGCCCGGCCTTCTTCGACAAAGTCAGTTCGGCTGATTAGACCGGCTGAACTTCCTCAGCCTGCAGACCCTTCTGGCCATTCACGACCTTGAAGGAGACCTTCTGGCCTTCCTGCAGGGACTTGAAGCCGTTGCCCTGGATGGCGCGGAAGTGAACGAACACGTCCGGGCCATTGTCACGGGAGATAAAGCCGAAGCCCTTGGCGTCATTGAACCACTTGACGGCGCCGATTTCACGATCCGACATAGAAACACTCCAAAACTATTTACGAATGAAACCAGCAGCTTGGAATAAGCCGCTGCATTACTGGTGTGCAAGGAAACGCGAGGAGCGAAGCGATGTTGCGGATACGTGATCAGCTGCATCGGGTCAACGTAACTCTATGACCCCGGCAAACACAGTCCGGGAACTATACGCGTCAATTCATTAAATAGCGATGGCGGCCGAAACCGTGCCTGACCTCGCTGACATCGATTTCACCCCCGGTGGGCTCATCCTTGCGCCGCGTCGCATCGCCGATGCGACTTTGGCTACCATCCGTTCCACGCTCGCCAAGGGGACCGACGTCCATGAACCAAACCACCATCCGCCTCGTTCCGCTTCTTATCGGCGCGCTGACGCTCGCCGCCTGCTCGGACCATAAGACCAAGCCCGCCGCGGAGCCCACGCGCACCGTGAGCTCCAGCTCGACGAGCACGACGACGGGTTCGACCAAGCCGCGCACGGCGACGACGTCCACGACGACCACCAAGAGCACTCGCTCCGCTGCCGCTCAGGGGGCCTTGCCCGAGAGCACCGGCATCGCCTCGTGCGACGAGTACCTCGCCAGCTACAAGAGCTGCCACCTCGCCGCCGGTATCTACGCCCGTGACCAGATCGACAGCCGCTACGACATGATGCGCACGAGCCTGCTGCGCCAGTCGCAGGACCCGGACATGCGAGATCAGCTCGGCAACCGCTGCACCTCGCTGGCTACCCAGTTGAAGGAAGCGCTGCACGGCAAGTCCTGCGCCGACGTGCCGGCACCGGCTTCTACGCGCTGATCAACGCGCCAGGTGCTTTGTGACGAGTGCGGCCAGCGACCTCGGCTGGCTTCGCTCGATCACTGCGCGCGGCGTGCCATGCCACGCCGCGCATTCGCCGATGGCTTCGGCGATCCCTTCGACCAGAGCCGTTGACGTGGCCACACCGGCCTCCAACCATAGTCCGAGCACCTGGAACAGGCCCCTTTGCCGATGCGCCTTCGCGTCCAGCCGCCCCACCAGACGGCCGCGATGCAGGATGGGCAATACGTAGTAGCCGTAGGTGCGCTTCGCTGCCGGCGTGTAGCACTCGATCGTGTACTCGAAACCGAACAGATCCAGCGCGCGGGCGCGATCCCACACGACCGGATCGAACGGCGAGAGCAGCGTGGTGCGGGTCGCGCGCAGGGCGTTTCGCTGCGCATCCCGCAGCAGGTCTGCATGGTCACGATGGACATACCCTGGCACCTCCCAACCTTCGACGGCCACACGGAGCAACCTGCCGTCGGCCACCATCGGCGCCAACTCGGCATCCGTGACCCTTGGCCGCAGCCGGAAGTAATCCGCTACCCAGCGGGCTTTCGCGATGCCCAGGGCACGCACGCTCTCCGCGATGAAATGCTGGCGTACGGCCGCCTCGTCGAGAATCTCGGCCGAAGGCTGCTCCGGCCAACGCGCGATTACACGTTCCGCAAGGTCATACACACGCTGGAAGCGGTCCCGGCGCGCGACCATCAAGCGCCCGAGCGCGAACCACGCTTCGAGCCAGCGCTTCTCGGGTTTCCAGCCCCACCATCCCTTCGTGGCCGGTCCCTCGCGTTCGAAGTCGGCGGCACGGAGCGGCCCCTCGAGACGGATGCGCTCGAGCAGTGCGTCCATGTCGCTGCGGGCCTCGACATGCATGCGTTCGGCGCTTTTATGCGCCCAGTGACCGGCACGACCCGCCCGGTAATCACGGTGATAGCGGTATTCCGACGCAGGCACGAAGCAGGCCTCGTGCGCCCAGCATTCGGCAATGACGCCCTCGGCAAGCAGTTCGTCGAGCCATTCGTTGCGGTAGGTACCCAGGCGCGAGAACAGCGTCATGTAAGGGCTGCGCGCCACGACGTTGATTGTGTCGATCTGCAGCAGCCCCATGCGCGCGATCGTCGTGCCGACGTCCGGCTTGCGCGCCTTGCGGGTGCCGCGCTTCAAAAGGCCCTGCGCAGCGAGATGCAGCAGTTGCGCCGCCCGTGCGCCAAGACGAAGCACGTCGTCCGTGCAGGGCGTGTCGGATACGCGTGACGGCACGGTGGAAGCCTTATGTCAGTTGGGGCGCCATTAAATCGCTACTTGGTAGCGTCGGCAACGATGTCGCCGCGATCGCGTGTGCGACGCCACCACCACCTTGAAAGGAGGCCTTTCGATGAAGAAGAAAGTAAGCGCCATCGCCATGGGTGCATCGCTGCTGCTTGCCGGCGCGGCGTTCGCGCAAGATGTCCCCGCCTCGCGCCAGGTTCCGCCTCCGCCGCCGGGCGAAGCCACCCCGCCGCCGCCCCCGCCGCCCGGCGCGGTGCCGCCTCCGCCGCCGCCCCCGGCAGGCGCCATGCCGCCTCCGGCGGCCGACGCACCGCCTCCGCCGCCCCCGCCGGGTGAACCCGCGAGCATGGCACCGCCGCCGCCCCCGCCCCCGCCGCCGGCAGGGGAAGCAGGCTCATCCGGCGCCACCATGGCTACGCCGCAGGGTCAGGTCACGGTGAACAGCGGTCCTGCCCCGGCCAAACCGGCCGGTCCCGCGCCTGATTTCGCGACGCTCGCCGGTAAGAAGAGCTACATCACGGAGTCGGAGGCGTCTGCCTATCCGCTGCTCGCCAACGATTTCCAGTACGCGGACGCAAACCGCGATGGAAAAATCTCCAAGAGCGAGTATCAGCGCTGGGTCGCCAAGTCCGGCGCTGCTGGACAGTAAGCATCGCTAAGCGCAGCAGGTGCACACAGAGGGACGCCACCATGGCGTCCCTCTGCTTTTGTACCGCGTCCTTACCGCGCCGCTGCACGTTCTTCACACATGTGAGGCCGTTACACTCCCCGCCTTGCCGGAACAGCCCGGTCAGCAGGGAGTTACACGAGAATGAAGTCCTACCGCGCCCCCAGCGTTGTCGCGCTGGCGTGCCTGCAAGCGGGCGCCGTCTACGCGCAAAACCCCAGTCCGCTGGACATCCGCGCCTGCGCGGGTATCGAAACCGATTCGCAACGGCTGCTTTGCTACGACAAGGCGGTCGGACGCGATCGGCTACCGCAGGCATCGAAAAAGCAGGACCCGGACGCGAACTCGGTAAGCGTCGATCTGGCGACACGCGATTCTCGTGACGTGGCCCGTCCGCTCTCGCTGCTCGACAGCCGCTGGGAACTGTCGCCCGAGTCGAAGCTCGGCACCTTCAACCTGCGCGGCTACAAGCCCACGTACGCCTTGCCGGTGTTCGCGACGACCAAGCAGAACACCACGCCGCACAGTCCGGCTCCCGACCATACGGTCACCACGCCGCAGGAGCTGGACAACGTTGAAGCCAAGTTCCAGATCAGCCTGAAGACCAAGGTCGCGGAAAACCTCTTCGGCGACAACGGCGACGTCTGGGTGGGCTATACCCAGTCCTCGCGCTGGCAGGTCTACAACAAGGAAAACTCGCGCCCGTTCCGCGAGACCAACTACGAGCCCGAGGCCATGCTGGTGTTCAACACCCACTACGAGATTCTCGGGTGGACGGGACGACTGGCCGGGATCGGCATCAATCATCAGTCCAATGGCCGCGCCGATCCGCTGTCACGCAGCTGGAATCGGGTGATCGCCGATGTCGGACTGGAGCGCGAAGGCTGGACCATCATGCTTCGTCCCTGGTGGCGCATCCCTGAAGGCGCCCGGGACGACGACAATCCGGACATCAAGGATTACATGGGCCGGGGCGAGATTCAGATCGTGCACGAAGTGGGGCGGCAGGAATTCGCCCTTACGGCGCGTCACTCATTCCGCGGCGGCGACCGCTCGCATGGCTCGCTGCGCGGCACCTGGAGCTTCCCGCTCGCAGGCAACCTGCGCGGTTACCTGGAAGTCTTCAACGGCTATGGCGAAAGCCTGATCGACTACAACCACCGGGCATCCTATCTGGGCCTCGGCGTCTCGCTGCTGGACTGGTACTAAGACGACGGGGAGCCGCAATGGCGACTCCCCGTCAAACCGCGATCAGTGGTGGTGACCACCCTCGCCGTGCACGTGACCATGCGACAGTTCTTCGTCGGTGGCCTCGCGAACGCCGGTGATTTCGACGGCGAAATGCAGCGTCTGCCCGGCGAGCGGATGGTTGCCGTCGACCGTGACGTTGTCACCCTCGATCTTGCTGATCGTGACGTTGATGGCGCCCTGGTCGTTGCGGCCCTGGAACTGCATGCCTGGCTGGAGATCCTCCACGCCCTGGAACGCCGCGCGCGGCACGACCTGCACCAGTTCCGGATGACGGGGGCCGTAACCTTCCTCCGGCACGACGTCGACCTTGAACTGGTCGCCGACCGAGCGGCCTTCGAGCGCCTTTTCCAGACCCGGCACGATGTGGCCTTCGCCATGGATATAGGCAAGCGGTTCGCGGCCATCGGAGCTGTCGATGACGTTGCCCTGCCCGTCGGTGAGCGTGTAGTGGAAGGAAACGGCGTGGCGATTGGCGATCTGCATGGGATTCTCGCTGTGGGAGGGGTGAAGGAAGACGATGGACGCCCTCCCGGACCCTCAAGGCTAGGCGACCCGTTCCCGTACTGCAAATCACAACGCCTTCGCGATGCTGCGGCGCAACCCGCCGCGCGCCCGCAATCTGCTAGTTTTCCCGCTTTTCCCCCTCCCTCATTCGACCTCGCCGGAGCCGCATGTTCGACTGCATTCTGATCGCCAACCGTGGCGAGATCGCCTGCCGCGTGATCCGGACCTGCCGCCGACTGGGCATCCGCACCGTCGCCGTCTATTCCACCGCCGACGCCGACGCGCAGCACGTCCGCCTTGCCGACGAGGCGTACCCGATCGGCGGCCCGCGCCCCGCGGAATCGTATCTGCGCGGCGACGCCATCATCGAGGTGGCGAAGCGCAGCGGTGCCCAGGCGATCCACCCGGGCTACGGCTTTCTTTCCGAGAACACGGACTTCGCCCGTGCCTGCGCGGCCGCTGGCATCGTCTTCATCGGGCCGCGGCCGGAAAGCATCGATGCGATGGGCTCCAAGGCCGCGGCCAAGGCGCTCATGTCGCAGCACGCCGTGCCACTGGTGCCGGGCTACCACGGCGAAGACCAGGATCCCACGCGGCTCGCCGACGAAGCCGGGCGCACCGGCTTCCCGCTCATGATCAAGGCCGCCGCGGGCGGTGGTGGCAAGGGCATGCGCATCGTGCGCGACGCCGCGGCCTTCGCCGACGCGCTCGCTTCGGCGCAGCGAGAAGCTGCCAACGCCTTCGGCGATACCCGGGTGATCCTGGAGCGGTACGTCGAGCATCCTCGTCATATCGAGTTTCAGGTCTTCGGCGATACCCACGGCAACATCATTCACTTGAACGAACGCGAGTGCTCGGCGCAGCGCCGCTACCAGAAGGTGCTGGAAGAGACGCCCTCGCCGTTCCTCGACGACGAACGCCGCACACGCATGGGTGTCGCCGCCGTGGCCGCGGCGCGTGCCGTGGATTACGTGGGCGCCGGCACGGTCGAGTTCATCGTGGGTCAGGACGGCGAGTTCTTCTTCATGGAGATGAACACGCGACTGCAGGTCGAGCATCCGGTCACCGAGGAAACCTTGGGGCTGGACCTCGTCGAGTGGCAGCTCCGTGTCGCCTCGGGCGAACCGCTGCCGCTGACCCAGGACGCCATACACGCCGTCGGCCATGCGATCGAGGTGCGGCTCTACGCCGAAGATCCCGAAGCGAATTTCCTTCCGGGCTCCGGACGCCTCAGCGCGCTCGCCCTGCCCCCCGTTTCCCGCCACGTGCGACTGGATGGCGGCGTCGTTGCTGGCGATACGGTCACCATCTTCTACGACCCCATGATCGCGAAGCTGATCGTGCACGATCGCGATCGCACGCAAGCGCTGGAGCGTCTGCGCGAAGCGCTGGCGCAGACCGAGATCGTCGGTCCGAAATCGAACGTGGCGTTTCTCGAGCGCCTGGTACGCCATCCGGTGGTGGTCGAAGGTCGCATCGATACGGGCTACCTCGACCGCCACCTCGAGGAATTCCTGGTCGGCGACGCCGAGCCTGGCGATGCCGACTACGCCGCTGCGGCCACCGCGCTGCTGCTGGCCGACGAGGCGTCGCCCCACGTCGTCGAGGCCGATCCGTATTCGCCCTGGGCGGCTGCCGACGCATGGCGCCTTGGGCATCACGGCAAGCGCGTGGTCGCGCTGACCGAGAACGGCCGTCGCCACGAAGTGGATGCACACGGTCACGCCGGCCACTACGTACTGCACCACGAAGGACGCGCATGCACCGTCACCGGGGCGCGCTTCGCCGATGGCGTGCTTTCCGCGCGCTTCGACGATCGGGCACGCCGCGTGCCGCTCGTGCTGCACGGAGACCGGGTGCGCTTGCACGACGAGCAAGGCCGCCGCTGGACCTTCGAGCGCTCGCCCGCCTATGCCTGGGCCAGCGAAGAAGCCGGCGGCGCCCGACAGCTCGCTGCGCCCATGCCTGGGCGCATCGTTCTGGTGCGTGCCCAGCCCGGCGACGTGGTGGCGGAAGGGCAGGAACTGCTGGTCATGGAAGCCATGAAGATGGAACTGGCCTTGAAGGCGCCGCGTGCCGGCACTATCGAGTCGATATCCGCTACCCAAGGCGACTTCGTCGAGGCGGATGCCATCCTCGTCCGCTTCGCCGAAACGACCTGACCTGCGAGTTGCCATGAACGCTTCCCATCACGTACGCATCGTCGAGGTCGGTCCTCGCGACGGACTGCAGAACGAGAAGACGCTGCTGCCCGCGTCGGTGAAGATCGAGCTGATCGATCGCCTCTCGGCGACCGGCCTTACCACCATCGAGGCCACCAGCTTCGTCAGCCCGAAGTGGGTGCCACAGCTTGCGGATGCCGCCGAGGTCTTTCGTGCAATCCACAAGGCGCCGGGCGTGAGCTACCCCGTGCTGGTGCCGAACCTGCAAGGCTACGAACGCGCGCGCGAGGTGGGCGCGTCCGAAGTAGCGGTGTTTACGGCGGCGTCGGAAGCGTTCAACCGCGCCAACATCAACGCCAGCATCGACGAGTCCATCGACCGCTTCCTGCCGGTGCTGGAACGGGCGCGCGCGGATGGCGTCGCGGTGCGCGGCTACGTATCCACCGTACTGGGATGCCCCTACCAGGGTGAGGTCGCCATCGCGGACGTCGTCCGCGTAGCGCGTCGGCTGCACGACCTCGGCTGCCATGAAATCTCGCTGGGTGACACGATCGGCGTCGGCACGCCCGCCAAGGCGCGCGCGATGCTGCGTGCCGTGGCCGACGAGGTGCCGATGGGCGCCCTGGCCGTGCATTTCCACGACACCTACGGGCAGGCGCTGGCGAACATCCTGGCGTGCCTTGAAGAAGGTGTACGTGTGATCGATAGCGCGGTATCCGGTACCGGCGGCTGCCCTTATGCCAAGGGCGCAACGGGCAACGTGGCAAGCGAGGACGTGGTGTACATGCTCCACGGCATGGGCATGAAGACCGGCGTGGATCTCGATCGCCTGGTGGAGACCGGCGCATGGCTCGCCGCGCGCCTGGGCACCCTCACGGCCAGTCGCGTGACGCGCGCCCGCACGGCGGCCTGACCGCCAGCTACGACACACAGCCCGCGCAGCGCAGGCAACGCGCGGCGCGGGCTTCTTTGCCGTTGATATACGTGGCAGCATCCGACCATGCCTGCCGACTTTCTCATCCGCCCCATCGAACCGCGCGACGATGCCGACATCGCCGCGGTGATCCGCCAGGTCATGCCCGAGTTCGGTGCCGACGGGCCTGGCTTCGCCATTCACGACACCGAAGTCGCGACCATGTCGACCGCCTACACGCGTCCCCGCACCGCGTATTTCGTCGTCGAGATGAATGGCCGCGCCGTCGGTGGCGGCGGTATCGCCCCGCTGGAAGGCGGCGACGACGACACCTGCGAACTGCGCAAGATGTATTTCCTGCCCGAGGCACGCGGTACCGGCGCCGCCTCGCAGCTCATGCGTCGCTGCCTCGATGCCGCCCGCCGCGCGGGATTCTCGCGTTGCTACCTCGAGACACTCACCGGCATGGACGCGGCCCAGGCGCTCTACGTGCGTCATGGCTTCACCCGCATCGACGCGCCGATGGGCGGCACCGGCCACTTCGGTTGCAACCGCTTCTACGTGCGCAGCCTCAACGACGGCGACCTGCTCGTCGCCCCCAAGCCGCCGTCGCTGGTGTTCGCCATCGACGATCCCGGTCGCGAGGACGTGCTGCCTCTGATCGAGCAGTTGCATGGATACCTGTCCGAACTCGACAGGCATCTCCCGCCGCCGTCGGTAGGTGTGGAAAGCCTGCGCCAGCCGCATACGACCTTCATGACCGCACGTGTAGATGGCCTGCCGCTGGCATGCGGCGCCAGCGTCGATCACGGCGACTACGTGGAACTGAAATACATGTACGTGTTGCCCGCCTGTCGAGGCATGGGCCTGGGCAAGCAGATGCTCGAAGCGCTCGAACAACAGGCGCGTTCGGCGGGCGGCACGATGGTGAAGCTGGAAACCGGTACGGCGCAGACGGAATCGATCGAGCTGTACGAACGCGCCGGTTACAGACGCTGCCGCGCCTTCGGCGAACATCGCCAGCAACCGGGCAGCATCTTCATGGAGAAGCCGCTGTGATCCGTGTCGCCACGGTGTCCGACGCCGCAGCTTGCCACGCTATCTACGCGCCAGTCGTCGGGACCAGCGCGATCACCTTCGAAACCGCGCCGCCGGGCGACGACGCCATGGCAGAACGCATCCGGACCCGGCTGGCGAACCATCCGTGGCTGGTGTGGGAAGAACAAGGCATCGTGTTGGCCTACGCATATGCCGGCCGCTTCCGCGAACGGGCCGCGTACGACTGGGTCGCGGAGACCTCGATCTACGTGCATGAAGACGCGCGCCGCCGCGGCATCGCCCGCCGGCTGTATGGTGCCCTGCTCGACACGATGGCGATGCAGGGCATCAACCAGGCCGTCGGCGTCATTACCCTGCCCGGCGACGCCAGTGTGGCGATGCACGAAGCCATGGGTTTCGCACCGGCCGGTGTGTGGCCGAAGGCGGGTTACAAACTAGGCCAGTGGTGGGACGTCGGCGTCTGGAGCCGGTTTCTTTCCGAGCCGGTCAACCCGCCGTCCCCGGTCGTCCCCTTCGCCCGGTTGATCGGCACGCCGAACCTGGACGCGCTGCTGGCGCGCGGCTGACACGAGCACGGTCATCGCGGCGCTGCGGAAAGCATCGCTACCCGCCCTCCGCTAAGATGCGCTTCTTTGCCATTCGCACACAGCGGAGTCTTCATGCAGCTCGAAGAAGTCAGGGCCGTCGTCACCGGCGGTGCCTCCGGACTCGGTTATGCCGTCGCGCAACGCCTCGTCGCCGCGGGCGCCAAGGTGGCGCTGTTCGACGTGAACGAGGAGAAGGGCCAGGCCGCGGCAGCGACGCTCGGCGCGAACGCGTCGTTCCAGCGCACGGACGTCACATCCGAGAACGGCGTGGCCGCCAACGTCGCCGCCGCACGCGACGCGATGGGCGGTCTCAACGTGGTGGTGAACTGCGCCGGCATCCTCGGCGCCGGGCGCGTGCTCGGCAAGGAGGGCCCCATGCCGCTCTCGACATTCGCCACGACGGTGATGGTGAACCTCGTCGGCAGCTTCAATGTCGCCAAGGCCGCAGCGCAACTCATGCAGGCCAACCCGGCCGGTGAAGACGGCGAGCGCGGCGCGATCGTGAACACGGCTTCCGTCGCCGCCTACGAAGGCCAGATCGGCCAGGCCGCGTATTCCGCATCGAAGGGTGGCGTGGTCGGCATGACCCTGCCGATGGCGCGCGAGCTGGCTCGCTTCGGTATTCGCGTCAACACGATCGCTCCGGGCATTTTCTGGACACCGATGGTCGATGGCATGCCCGCGCAGGTGCAGGAATCGCTGTCGGCGTCGATCCCGTTTCCGTCGCGCCTCGGCAAGCCCGAGGAATTCGCCGAAACCGTGGCTTTCATCCTCGCCAATCGTTACATCAACGGCGAAACAATCCGTCTCGATGGCGCCGTGCGCCTCGCCCCGAAGTAATCCCCTCAACGACATCGAAGTCGAACCGACATGAAAGCATCCGACATCAAGAAAGGTAACGTCGTGGAACACGACGGTACCGTGTACCAGGTCCGCGACATCGAGCGCAGTGCTCCGACCGCGCGCGGCGGCAACGTGACCTTCCGCTTCACCCTCTATTCGATTCCCGGCAGCCGCAAGTACGACCTCAGCCTCCGTGCGGACGACGATCTGAAGGAAGTCGAGCTGACCCGTCGCCAGGCCAAGTTCTCGTACATGGATGGGGGCAACTTCGTCTTCATGGACGACGAGGATTACACCCAGTACACCCTCGGCCCCGAGGTGATCGGCGACAACGCGGGCTACATCGTGGAAGACATGGAAGGCTATTACGTGCAGGTGATCGACGATGCGCCGGTGGGCTTGCAGGTGCCGACCTCCGTCGTGCTTACGGTGACCGATACGGCACCCGAACTGAAGGGCGCCAGCGCCACGAAGCGGACCAAGCCGGCGACCCTGCAGACCGGCATCGAAGTGCAAGTGCCCGAGTACATCACCACGGGCGAGAAGGTCACCGTGAACACGCTGACCGGCGAATTCGCGGGCCGCGCATCGTGACCGTTCGGACGGAGGCGCTCTTGCGTCTCCGTCCCTCGCTTGCCGTCCAGTCAGCGAGACTGCGGCAGAATATGCGGCTCAGAGAATGAGCCCGCAGACACCATGAACAACGGCTACTCGCTCCGCGCCAGCGTCATCCAGACGCTGCTCCGGACGAAACGACCGGACGTCCCCCTGCGGGTCGCCCTGCGCAATACGGCAGCGGTGGTGCTGCCGCTCGCGCTGGGCATGCTGGCCGGTTACCCGCAGGTGGGCATCGGCATCGCGGCCGGCGCGCTGGATACGATGTTCTCGGATCAGCCCGGCCCTTACCTCCAACGTCTCAATCGACTCTTCCTCGCCGCCCTGGCAGCGGGAACGGCCTCGCTCGTGGGCTTTTTCATCGGCGACTGGGTGTTGCCGATGGCGATCGCCTGCGCGATCTGCGGATTCCTTGGCGGCATGCTCGTCGTCTTCGGCCCGGACATCGCTCGCGTCGGCATGACCAGCATGCTTCTACTGGTTATCACTGCGGCGACACCGAAGGATCTCGGCGGCTCGTTGGCCGGTGGCAGCCTGATCTTCGCGGGCGGCATGCTGCTGGCCGTGTTCTCGATCGCGGCGTGGCCCCTGCAACGCTACCGCCCGGAACGGCAGGCGCTCGCCATCGTGTACCGCGGGCTGGCCGACCTGGCGCGCAAGCCCCACAAGGATGGCGAGGCACCTGGCCTGACCGACGCGATGAACGCGCTGCAGACCACCTTGCTCGGCCGACACCATGCGCGAGGGCGCGCCATGGAGGCTTTCCGCGTGCTGCTCGAACTGGCCGAGCGCATCCGCCTCGAACTCATTGCCATGACCGAGCTGGAGACCCGCCGCGACGGCATGGGCGAGATGTTCCGCAACGACACGGCTCGTGTGCTGGGCGCCGTGGCCGACGCGCTCGACGCCGCCGAGCCGCCCCAACGTGCGGAACGGGCACTGGCAACGTTGCAGGCCAGCGAGCGCGCCCTGCTGGCCGGTGGCGGCACGAGCATGGGCCTCGGCGCACATATCCAGGCGCTCTCCGGCCAGCTTGCCGCCGTGGTGCGCAATGCCAACTGGGCCGGCTCGCGCGGCGAAGAGCGCGCGCAGCGTGCGGAATCCGCGCTGCCGGAAACGCTGCGCAGTGCGTCCGCCCTTTCCACCTTGCGCGCCAACCTCACGCCCGATGCCGTGGCATTCCGCCATGCGGTTCGCTGCGCGGTGGTACTCACCCTTGCCTTCGTCGTCTCGCGGCATTACGCCCTGCCCCATGGCTATTGGCTGCCGATGACCGCTGCCATCGTGCTCCGCCCGGACTTTGCGGCCACCTTCAATTTCGGTCTGCTCCGCGTGGTGGGCACCGTGCTCGGGCTCATGCTCACCACCTTCGTGTTGCGCCTCGCGCCGGACGACGTGTGGGCGCATATCGGCGTAATGGGCGCGCTCTGCGTCGCGTTCCGTTATCTCGCCGGAGCACACTACGGCATCGCCGTGGCGGCGCTGACCGGTACCGTGGTGGTGCTGCTTTCGTTCGAGGGCGTGGACCCGCATGCGGCCATGTCGGATCGCGTCGTCAACACCGCGCTGGGAAGCGGCCTGGCCTTGCTGGCCTACGTGCTGTGGCCGTCCTGGGAGCGCCACCGCGCGCGCACGGCGCTTTCCGAGATGCTGTGTGCGTACGCCGATTACCTCGATGCACTCGTCGCGCCGGCGGACAGCCACGCACGCTACGCGGTTCGGACGGGCACGCGCACGACGCGCACCAACGCGCAGGCCTCCCTGGATCGCATGCGCGCCGAACCCGGTACGCCCGCCGTGCTTCAGGAGCTGGCGGAAACCCTGTACGCGAATGGCAACCGCCTCGCGCGTACTGCGATGGCACTGGAGGCCCTGATCGACGATGGCGAGGTACCGGAAGCCTGGCCCTCCGTCGGCGCCTTCATCCATGAAGCCTCGGTGACGCTGCGCCAGCAAGCGGACGCACTCAATCAGGGCGTTGGCATCGGCATGCCGCAAGGCCTGCGCGAGCACCAGCGCACCGTGGTCGAGGCGGTATCGCGCACCCGGGATCGCGAGCTGGCCGAGGCCGTGGCACGCCTGACGGACCGTCTCACCGACAACGTGGACACGATCGCTCACGTGGTGAATCGTCGCTCGACCGCGCCGGCCTGAGCTTGCTGCAGCGCGAGAGGCTCTGGGCGCGGGGCGGCGCTACACTCGGCCGCATGCTCAAGATCGACACCCACGCGCACATCCTGCCCCGCGACTGGCCCGATCTGGCCACGCGGTACGGCGACGATCGGTTCCCGGTCATGACCCATTCCAGCGGCCACCACCGGATCTACAAGGACGGCAAGTTCTTCCGCGAAGTCTGGGAGTCGGCCTTCGATGCGGAGCACCGCATCGCCGACTACGCGCGCTTCGGTGTGGGCGTTCAGGTGATTTCCACGGTGCCCGTCATGTTCTCGTACTGGGCCAAGGGTCACCAGGCACTCGAACTGCATACGCATCTCAACGACGCCATGGCGGACATATGCCAGGCGCATCCGCGCCACTACGCCGGCATCGGCACGGTGCCGCTGCAAGCTCCCGCACTGGCGATCCGCGAGATGGAACGCTGCATCGATGAGCTGGGGCTGCAAGGCGTGCAGATCGGTTCGCATTGCAACGAGTGGAACCTGGATGCACCCGCGCTATTCCCGTTCTTCGAGGCAGCGGCAGACCTCGGCGCAGCCATCCTCGTGCATCCGTGGGACATGATGGGCGCGGACACGATGCCGAAATACTGGCTGCCATGGCTCGTGGGCATGCCGGCCGAGCAATCGCGCGCCGCCTGCGCGCTGATCTTCGGCGGCGTGCTGGAACGTCTGCCGTCGCTCAAGATCATGCTCGCGCACGGCGGCGGCAGCTTCCCGTATACCATCGGACGCATCGAACACGGGTTCCGCATGCGCCCCGACCTCGTCGCCACGGACAATGCGCGTAACCCGCGGGAATACCTGTCCCGGCTCTACTTCGACTCCTGCGTGCATGACGACGCCGCGCTGCGTTACCTGATCGCCGCGGCCGGCAGCGAGCGGATCATGCTCGGCACCGATTACCCCTTCCCGCTCGGCGAACAGGAGCCGGGCAGCGGCATCGATGCGCTCGGCCTCGACGACGTCTCCCGTGCACGGTTGTTCCATGGCACCGCGCTGGAATGGCTCGGCGTGCCGCTGTCGCGCTTCCAGGCCGTGGCTGCCGTGGCGTGATCTGGCGCACACCGCAAGCGCGATAACCGTTCGCGCCCTGTGCCAGAATGCCGCGGATTGCGCGCCGACGCGCTCCAACAGGGAATCCCACGCCGTGAACCGCCCTCTGCGAGTCCTCCTGACCGCCCTCGTGTTCGCCAGTCCCGCGCTCGGCGCGACAGACGTCTCGATGATGGGAGGCGCCATTCGTTTCCCGGTGCCGGATCAATGGGTGCCGATCATGCAGTCGGAAGGCGAGACGGAAACCCAGGTGTTCCAGGTGCCCGGCTCCAGTGCGGCGGACGCCACCCTGGCCCGTGTTTCCATCACCGCGCAGAAGGTGCCCAACCTCAACGGATTCCAGCAGTTCGCGGGCAACCTTCGCAGCCACGCCACCGGCCTCACGGAATATACGCCGGGCAAGGCGGCAGCGCCGACCGAGAACGTCTACACGGCAAAGGAAGGCGCCGTGACGCTCGCCTATTTCGAACGCTATTTCTACAGCAACGGCTATGCGATCCAGTTGCGTTGCGTACGCCCCGCGAACGACGCGCGTTTCGGCGCCTCCTTCGACAAGGGCTGCGCCGAACTCGCTGCACGCATACCCTCCTGACGGTCGATTCCATGAATGATTTCGAAGCGACGCGCGCCTGGGCCGAAGCCCAGGACGCCGCCGATCCTCTCCGCTCGTTCCGCGACGCCTTCCACATCCCGCCGCACGACGGCGGCGACGCGCTGTATTTCTGCGGCAACTCGCTCGGGCTGCAACCGAAAACCGTGCGCGCCGCGATCGAGGCCGAGTTGGCCGACTGGTCGGAACTGGCGGTGGAAGCGCACTTCCGCGGTCGTTCGCCGTGGATGCATTACCACGAGTACGTGCGCGACGCGATGGCCGAGGTGGTGGGAGCGCAGCCGCACGAAGTCGTGGCGATGAACTCGCTTGGCGTGAATCTGCACCTCATGATGGTCAGCTTCTATCGCCCGACGGCGGAGCGTCCGGCCATCCTCATGGAGGCTGGCGCATTTCCCACCGACCGCTATGCGCTGGAATCGCAGGTCCGCTTCCATGGCTTCGATCCATCGCGCGACCTCGTCGAGATCGCGCCGGACGGCCCTGGCGGCATCTTGTCCTTAGAGGCGATCGAACGCGCCATCGCCGAGCACGGACACCGGGTGGCCTTGATCCTGCTGCCGGGCGTGCAATACCGCACCGGCCAGGTATTCGACCTCGCGCGCATCGTCCAGCTCGGCCACGCGCAGGGTTGCGTGGTCGGTTTCGATCTCGCCCATGCGGTCGGCAATCTCGCTCTCGCGCTGCATGACAGCGGCGCCGACTTCGCCGTGTGGTGTACGTACAAGTACCTCAACGCCGGTCCGGGCGCTGTGGCAGGCGCCTTCGTCCACGAACGACACGCGCGCGCCGAGCTTCCGCGCTTCGCCGGATGGTGGGGCCACGACAAGGCCACGCGCTTCCAAATGGGGCCGCAGTTCGTGCCCACGCCGGGTGCGGACGGTTGGCAGTTGTCGAACCCGCCCATCCTCGCGCTCGCGCCGCTGCGGGCATCGCTGGAGCTGTTCACGCAAGCGGGCATGGCGCGGCTCGCCGCGAAGAGCCGTCGTCTTACCGGCTACCTCGACTGGCTTATCCGCACGCGTCTCGCCGAGACCCTCGACATCGTTACGCCCAACGATCCTGCACAACGCGGCGCGCAGTTGTCCGTCCGCGTACGCGCCGGGCGCGACGCCGGCCGTGCCTTGTTCGCGCATCTCGAACGACATGGCGTGATCGGCGACTGGCGCGAGCCCGACGTGATCCGGTTGTCGCCGACGCCGCTCTACAACCGCTATCTCGATTGCCTCGGTGCCGTGGAAACCATCGCATCCTGGCAGGCGACGTCGGCATGAGCGAGCAGGAACTCTACCCTCTGCCGTACAGCGAGCGCGGCGATGGATTCGCGGTGCAGGCCGTGACGCATTGGCTGCGCATCGCACCCGGACGGGTCCTGCTGGGTCTCAAGGCGGGCGGCCTGCCGGTCGCTCTGCCCGACCGCCCTGCGACGGTCTCGCACGGCGGCATCGTGGCGAAGGTCGATGGTCACCTCACCGCGGTGGACGACGTCAGTAGCGTCTGGCTACGCGACCGCCCCAAGGTGATCGACCAGTACGTCGCCGCACTGCGCACGGTGCTCAAGCACCCACGGTTGCGCCTCGACGGCTACGCCACGCACATCATCTTTACCGGCTCGGTCGAACTTTTCGTCGGATCGCGCATGGACCGCGTGGACCTCGAACTCGACGACGAAGACGGTTCCTTCGCCCGTGCATTGGAACTCCTGCGCGAGGCGCCTCACGACACCCGCACCGCCTTCGCCATGCCGCCCGAACCGGGCATGGGCGCGTACGATGAGCCCCTCTACCTCGCTGGCGAACAAGCGTGGATCGATGGACGACGCGTGCTCATCGAATACTCGCCCGACGAAGGCGGGCGCACGGAAACCGTAGCCCTCGACCGCGATCCGCTCGCCAACGCCATCGAGCGGGCGTGGTACGCCATGATCGCCGTGTCCGAACGCATCCGCAGCGGCTTGGGTCAGATGATGTGACGTGGGATTTGCGTTCAAAAGCGCAGAATGCTTCCACCTGGCAGGCTCTCCAACCTATGCCTACGTAGCTCGGCTCGCTCAAGTACGGACGGTTCGTGGCACGTTAGAACGATGAGCCGGTCGGCAGGCTGCGTACGGATCAATTCGACTAGAACACTTACGGCATCCCGATCCAATCCGACGGTCGGCTCATCGAGAACGATGAAATCCGCGGCGGTTACCAACGCCATATGCAACAGCACACGCTTGCGCCAACCCAAGGACAGGTCGCCAAAGCAAACCTCCGACACCTGATGGAGCCCAAACGGATCGGCGACATCGAGCGGATCGGCTACGCAGCGCGCCCCCTGCAAGGAAAGATAAAGCTGTAAGGCGGACG
Organism: Luteibacter flocculans; assembly: GCF_023612255.1. Taxonomy (NCBI): domain Bacteria; kingdom Pseudomonadati; phylum Pseudomonadota; class Gammaproteobacteria; order Lysobacterales; family Rhodanobacteraceae; genus Luteibacter; species Luteibacter flocculans. Next base: position 2,774,723 of record NZ_CP063231.1, read on the forward strand.
ACACCGTGACGCCCTCGAAGAACGTTGGCTCCGCGGGCACGAAGGCGAGCTGCCTCCGATGCTTCGGGCGCTTGGCAAACATGTCCCTGCCATCGAGTAAAACGCGTCCAGCTGTCGGCGCCAACGTGCCCGACATGATGGACAGCAGCGTGCTCTTGCCGGCGCCATTGTTCCCTTCGATCAGATGCAAGCCGGGTCGCAAGACGGCCGTGGCATCGCGGAGGACACAACGCGACCCATAGCCCTTGCGAACGCCGGCCAGGATCAGCTCGGCCATGCGAGCCTCGCCATGCCTGCAATCAAGGGACTGAATGCAGCAAGCCAGTCGGCGGCCCCGTCCATGCGAAGGTGCCGAAGCACACCGAGCAGGGTTGCACCCCCAACCAATCCCGACAGCAGCACGGCGATGGAAGCGAAACCGCTCGACACGAACATACCAACGAGCAGCACAATCACGGAGGCGAGTATCGTCAAGACAAGCAAGCGCGCCACACATAGCGCATGCAACGAGCGTGTCGTCGAGAGCATCGGCACCAGGCGATGGGTCTCCACGCGGAGAACATCGGCCACGCCACGCAAAACCCACACGATGATGCCAGCCATGCCGCAAAGTACCTCGGGCGCGCTGATGCCGCCCTCGTTAATCCATCGAAAGCTGCACATCGCACATAAGGCGATGAGCAGATAGCGCATTGCCAACCAGGGCTTACCCATCGGTAGCGCGTCCACGATCGCATGACGCCCCAAGACACTCCATCGAGAGGCACCACCATGAATCCACGCCGCGCATCGATGCCTGTAGCGCCATCCCAGCGCGTCGACGATGAAACCTGAGGCAGCGGAGAGAAACAACGCCGCCGCATACCAGGGCAACCGCTCCGGACGACCGACGAGCGCGGCGCCAAACAAAAAAGGAACCAATGGCCATCCTGTAATGACCAGCGGCACCGCGGCATTGATACGAGCGAACGATGGCGACACTACCACCGACAGCGCTACAAAGTGCGTCGTACAGGCTTGAAACGGACGATTCACTCCAACCCAGGTCGACCAGAGAAGCAAGACCAAAAAAAATGCGCCGACACGAAGCCGAATATCGGCGGTATCGTCGCCCATGATGAGAATGGGCGACATGAGTAATTCGGGCACCGACGCAAGAGGAACCAAAACAAACGCAACGGTGAATAGGGTGCGCCTCTGCCTTGCGAAGTAAGCGACGGATCGATACCGATAGGTGAGCCAACTAGCTCTCGCGGCAAGGAGCACTGTCACAGAATTCACTGGCTTATCCCTCTGAACTCGAAGGGAGAGGCTTTCGTCCAAACGAGGTAAAACCCGGGGTCATTGCCCCCATCAAGCGCTTCAACGCCGCCAAGGCGAACTCATCCCACGCATCCCTTCTCGGCGGGCTAGCTAGTAGCTCATTCAAATCGACAATGCGATTGGCACGAAGGGATTCCTTCGCTCCATCCACAAACAGAACCGACAGAAGAAAGTGCATGGAATACGCTGTGAATCGATCGATATCGTCAACGCCGAACGCACGAAACGAAACAGGCATATCCTCCTTTCGATCCGAGCAAACGCCCTGGCACGACTCGAGGTCAATCAATCGCAACGATGATCCGGTCACGACGAAGTTGGATAGCTTGACGTCCCCAAGAACGAACCCCGCGAAGTGCGCCTTGGAAATGATATCGACTGCCTTATCGACCCATGAAACGTCAGATGACAAGGAACTTCTGGCGGCAAACAGGTCTTCACCGCTCAACCTTTCAAGAAGCAGGATTGATGCATCAGCCTCGTCCGAAAATTCGATGACATGAGGCAAGTGCGTGCCCATCCCCCTCGCCGTCATCAACGCATACATCCGTGCCTCATGACGCACGAAATGCGCACCGTCTCGACCATCGGGCAACTCCGCACCATGCCGTAGGCCTAATTTCGCGATGCATTCATCGCCCGAACGAACGTCCGTCGCTATAAAGACTCCTCCTTTTCCGGATCTGCAGATCACCGAACGGACAGGGTATCGAGCCAGCAGCGATGGGCTGTCATGCCTACTTGGAGGTGCTTCCCTATGTCTCACAACATCCCACAGTGCGTACTGGTCCAGAACGTCAATCACTGCCTTCGGGTCATCCCTGTCGTCGACTACGTCGCGACCATCGATCGACAACGTCGTACCGCGATAGGCCCCGTACCTAAGGAAAGCTGGTATCCCCCGCCAAAGCTGCTGAAGTCTGGGAACGACCGGACCGAAGTGCCCACTAACACCGAGCCATTGGCGCAATGCAGTCAAAGCTTCTGCACTGCTTTCCGGGGTCTCAAGGTAGGCAACGAGATTCTTTCCAACCTGCGAAAAGCCGAACAAGCCAATATTGGCTTGGCAGAGATGATCGATGGAACGGAGATACTTGAACGCAATTCCATGGCGAAGGAAGACGGGAGCCGCATTCAGAATCAGACTTATGTAGTTTGCGGGAGTTGCAGACACATAGAGCTTCCAGCCCTGGCTCACCTGTCGTGACGGAGTTCCAACTCCATACCAGTGAGGCGTTTCAGCCCAGTCGACGTCACCAAAGTCGCGTGGCGATGGAAACCGCTCGATAGCCTCAGTCCGCTCGAAAACAACATCAGTGCCTTCCATGGCCGAAGCTCCCTGATAGTGATTAGTGCGCCTTACCCGGCCAGAGAACGGTGGTGAGCGTGATAGTCACGGTAATCGGAAGTACGTTTGCTCCTTTGTCGCCTCCAGCCATGTTCATGGCCTCAAGCGGCGAGGTTGCAAGGACGGGTTGAATCGGTGCGGTATCCGCGATGGATACGCAAACGGCATCTACTTCCCGTTGGACCATGCGGTACATGTCGAACTCCTGTCGGTTAACCCGCTTGCGGACTTGCAAGCGGTCCTGCACGGTAGTCCGGAACAAGAGCACGCCATATCAGTGTTTTCCGACATTCATGTGGGCCGCCTGGGATAGCATCCGCAATAGCTCTCAGCGGCACACCGAAATCAGCTACGCACCACGTCATCGTGACTGACCCGTCGCGCAGGGTATCCAACATCGGGATGTGAACGCGTTGCCATCCCACTAGGGATGACGGACCTGCCCGGTGCCTCGCACGACGAAGCGTTCCACTGTGAGCGCCTCGGCGCCCATGGGGCCGTAGGCGTGCAAGCGCGTTGTGGAAATGCCGATTTCGCTGCCCAGGCCTAGCTCGCCGCCGTCGCTGAAACGCGACGATGCATTCACCATGACGACGGCCGAGCGCAACGCATGGACGAAGCGATCCGCGGCGGCCTCGTCCTGCGTGGCGATGACTTCTGTGTGGTCGGAGCCGTAGCGACGGATGTGCGCGATGGCGGCCTCCAGATCGTCCACCACGCGTACGGCGATGACCAGGTCGAGAAACTCGGCGGCGTAGTCGTCGTCGGTGGCACTGGCGACATCCGGCACGAGCGCGCGTGTCGCGTCATCGCCGCGAATCTCTACCCCAAGCTCGCGCAAGCGTGCGATAGCCGTGGGAAGGAAAACGGCCGCCGCGTCGCGGTGTACCAGCAGGGTCTCCAGCGCATTGCATACGCCCGGCCGACTGGTCTTACCGTCCACGAGCAGGCGCAATGCCATCGAAGGATCCGCCGCACGATCCACGTAGAGATGGCAGACGCCCTTGTAATGCTTGATTACCGGCACGCGCGCGTGCTCCGTCACGAATCGGATCAAGCCTTCGCCGCCGCGAGGGATGGCGAGATCGACGACATCGGTCAACTGCAGCAACTCGACCATCGTCTCGCGGCGCGTATCGTCGATAAGCGTGATCGTGGCCTCGGGCAGCCCTTCCGCCATCAGCGCACGCTGCAATGCTTCGGCGATGGCAGTATTGGAATGCAACGCGTCCGAGCCCCCTCGCAGGATCACGGCGTTGCCGGCCATCAGGCACAGCGCAGCCGCGTCGGCGGTGACGTTGGGTCGGGCCTCATAGATCATGGCGATGACGCCGAGCGGAATGCGCACGCGTTCGACGACGAGGTCGTTGGGCCGCGTCTCACGCCGCGTCACCACACCGACCGGGTCGGGCAGCGTTGCCACGTCGCGAATCGCGACGACTATCTTGGCGATGCGCGGTGCATCGAGGACCAGTCGGTCGAGCATGGCGGCGCTCGTCCCGTTCGCCTTGGCGGCGTCCATGTCGCGCTCATTGGCATCGAGCACATGCGTTGCGGATGCTGCGAGTTCGTCGGCCATACGGTGGAGCAGTCGCCGCTTGCTCGTCGTATCCAGGGCGGCAATCGCCGCCGTCGCGTCACGGGAGGCCAGAGCGCGTTCGCGAAGAGGCGTTGTCATGGTTCTGTTCCCAAAGTAACGAGGTCGTCGCGATGGACGACGGTCTCGCCGTAACTGTAGCCGAGCACGGCTTCGATATCGCGCGTATGCAGACGCGCGATACGGCGAACGTCGCTCGCGGCGTACTGCGCTATACCGCGGGCGAAGACCGTCTGCCCATCGCCGATCTCGATCACGTCGCCGCGTGTAAATTCGCCTTCGGCACCCACGACACCACCGGGAAGCAACGACGCGCCACGCGTCTGCAACGCCTGCGCCGCACCGGCATCGACCAGCACGCGTCCGATCGGAGGCGTATGCCGCAACCAGTATTTGCGCGCGGCCATGCGGCTCTGCGGAGCACGCAACCGTGTGCCGGTGAGCGTGCCGGCAGCGAGCCGCGCCACGCAGGCGGGGTCACGCCCGTCGAACAGCACGGTTTCGATGCCCGCAGCGGCGGCCTTGGTGGCCGCTTCCAGCTTCGTACGCATACCGCCTGTACCCGCCTTGCTCCCTGCCCCACCGGCGGTGGCGAACGAGGACGTGGCAAGCGCTGGTATGTCCTGCACGGGCCGCGCTTGCGCATCCGTTCGGGGATCGGCGGTGAACAATCCGGCGACGTCGGAGGCGATCAGCAGCACATCCGCATCGACGAGCGCGGCGACGATCGCGGCAAGGTTGTCGTTGTCGCCGAGTTTCAACTCGTCGACGGCCACGGTGTCGTTCTCGTTGACGACGGGCACCGTGCCTAGCGCAAGCAACTCGCGAAGCGTAGCGCGCGCGTTGAGATACCGACGACGATGGCGCAGGTCGTCGTGTGTCAGAAGCACCTGCGCCACGGGTACGGAGAGCAGACCCTGCCACAGTGCGACGAGCCGGGTTTGCCCCAGGGCGGCGAGTGCCTGCCGCCCGGGGAGTCCCGTACTGCGATCCGGACGCGCCAGACCGCGGCCGGCCGCGACTGCACCGGACGATACGATCACCACCTCGCGTCCCGCGTCCCGGCTACGCGCAACGAAGCTCGCGAGCGCTTGTGCGTGGACTTCCGTAAGCGCGCCGTCCGGCGTCGTCAGCAAGCTGCTGCCGACCTTGAGCACGGCGCGATGCCACGGAGGCAGCGGCTGTGGCGTGAATCCTTGCGCTTGGTCCATCACCTCTCGCCATCCTCTTCGCCGAAGGGGTCGGCGCCCGCGAAACGTCAGTCCGCCATCGCGGCCAGCCTGTCTCGCAACATGTCCAACATCAGGCCATGCCCTGCGCCGGGCGACGTGCGCGCGGCGAGGCTGGACTCGGGAGTACGCCCCTCACCCGCCGAGGCCGCAGTAGCCGCTGCGGCGCGATAGGCATCGCGGAACGGCACGCCCGCGGCCGCCTGCTCGATCGCCACGTCAGTGGCGTACATCGCCGGCTCGATGGCGGCGCGCATGGTCTCGGCCTTCCACTCCAGGCGCGCGAGCATATCCGGCAGCAGTTCCAGAGCGCCCAGGCCCATGGAGAAACCATGGAACAGCGAGCCCTTCGAAAACTGCAGGTCGCGCTGGTAGCCCGAGGGAAGCGAAAGCAACTGCTCGATCTCGGTGCGCGCGGCAGCCACCGAGGCGTAGCTTGCGCGGAGCAGTTCCACGACGTCGGGATTGCGCTTGTTCGGCATGATCGACGAGCCGGTGGTGTACTCCGGCGGCAGCTTCACGAAGTCGAATTCCGCCGTGGTGAACAGCGAGAGATCCCAAGCGAGGCGGCGCGTATCGAGCAGCGCTGTACCAACGGCATCGAGCGCCGCCATTTCGAACTTGCCACGAGAGAGCTGGGCATAGATCGGCGACACCTGCATACGCGCGAAGCCGAGCGCCGCTGTGGTGTGCGCGCGGTCGAGCGCGATGTTGACGCCATAGCCGGCGGCCGTGCCCAACGGATTGGCATCGATCAGGTCGAGAGCCTGGCGCGCGCGCAGCGTGTTGTCGATGAAAGCCTCGGCGAACGCAGCAAACCACATGCCGGTGGACGAGACCACGGCGCGCTGGATGTGCGTGTAGCCAGGCATCGGCAGCGACTCGCGTTCCGCACGTGCGAGGCAGACTTCGGCCACCTCGCGGCAGAGCGCCTGCAGCGTGCCCAGCTTTTCCTTGAGCCAGAGCCGCGTGGCCACCAGGACCTGATCATTGCGGCTGCGGCCCGTATGCACGCGGCGGCCCGCATCGCCCAGGCGCTCGGTCAGGCGCGCCTCGATCGCCGAGTGCCCATCTTCATAGCGGTCGTCCAGAACGAAACGGCCTTCGGCAAAATCGACGGCGAGCGTATCGAGTTCGCGCAGCAGCGCAGCCTGCTCGTCGGACGAAACGATACCGATATTGGCGAGCCCTTCGACGTGCGCCTTGCTGGCGGTGATGTCGTGCAGGAAGAACTCGCGATCGAGTACGACGTCGTTGCCGGCGAGGAAACGCATGATGCGGGCATCGACGTGCGTGTCGGACTTCTGCCAGAGCGGTTGAGTCATGGGGGCGTCCTTTCTCAGAGCGGGATGGCGGTGAGCTCGTCGAAGCCGAGCGCGCGGTTGACGTTCTGCATCGCCTGGGTGGCGGCGCCTTTGAGCAGGTTATCCAGCGTCGCCACCACAACGACACGACGGCCGTCGGTCGACAAGGCGAAACCACCCACGTCGAGATGATGCCGATGCGCGATCTGGCTCACCCAGGGCGCCTCGTCTACCACGTGGATCAGCTTCTCTTTCGCATAGCGTGCCTCGAACCGGCGCACGATGTCCTCGCGCTTGGCCTGCTTGGCGAGATAGAGGTTGGTAGTCACGGTAAGGCCACGGAAATGCGGCGCCACATGGGGCATGAACTCCACAGGCATCCCGAGGTGCCGGCTGGCTTCCTTCTCATGCATGTGGCCCGTGAGCGCGTAGGGCATGAGGTTATCGCGCAGCTTCTCCGGGTCGTTGCGGTCGGATGGCGTCGTGCCCGCGCCGGAATAACCGGAGACACCGAAGGACACCGGCGGCGCGGCCAGCAGATCCTTGATCGGAGCGATGGAAACCTGGATCGCCGTGGCGTAGCAGCCGGGGTTGCTGATCCGCTTCTCGCCGCGCCAGCGATCCCGGTACAACTCCGGTAGCCCGTAATACCAGCGCTCGTCGAAGCGATAGTCCGCGGAAAGATCCACGATCACGGTCCCGGTACCCGCCTTGTCGATGGCGTCGACATAGGGGGCCGCCTTGCCGTTGGGCAGCGCCAGCACCACCACGTCCACCGCAGTCGCGGCGACGGCGGCCGGGTCGAAGTTGACGAAGGCGAGATCGCCTCGATAGGCATCGCTGTGCGCATCGAGGCGCTGGCCGTCCAGTTCGCGCGACGAAACGAAGGCCAGCTCCAGGTCCGGATGGCCGGCGATGAGCTTGATGAGTTCGGCGCCGGTGTGACCGCGTGCGCCGACGATGCCGATGGTCTTGGTGGCCATGAGCGTTCAGTCCTGCAAGGTGGGTTCGCGGGTGGCGCAATGCGCCACGCAGCGTTCGATGTCGGCAAAACTGTTCAGGCCGTACCAGAACACCTTCCAGCGCGCCTGCTTGAAGCAGCCGTCCGATTCCGCGTAGTAGAAGTGGTTGATCGGGTTACCGTGCCGCGAACGCCAGAACAGCCGGGGGTTCTCGTCGCGCATTACCTGCCACACCGCGCGCCCCAGGCCTTCGCCCTGCGCATCGTCGAGCACGGCGAACTTGTCCAGGTACGCGAAACCCTCTTCCTGGGTCAGCACCATGGCGGCGCGATAGTTTTCCGAAACGTAAAGGCGATACAGCCTGGTCCGCTCGAAGTAATTGCCGACCAGCGCACGACCGAAGCTCGATTCGATCAACTGCTGCATGCGCGGCAGGTCCACGCCGTCCCACGACTCGAAGCGCAACACGCGTTCGCCGCGGCGTACGAGCGTGCCGGAGCCCTTGTGCGTGAACAGTTCCTTCGCCAGTTCGGCGGGGCGCGTGATCGACACCGACGAGGTCAGCGGCAGATCGTCCAGCAGATCCTTGATCTGCTCGATCTTCAAGCGCATGCCGGAATGCAGCCACGGCTGACGCAGAAGTTGCTCGTATTCCGTGGACAGGTTGATCGAATCGATGACCTTGCCGTCACCGTCGAGCAGGCCGCCCGTGCCCGTGAGGAACACGATCTTGTAAGGCTGCAACACGCGTACGAGTTCGTTGGCGGCGAAGTCGGCGTTGATGTTGAGGATCTGACCCGCGTCGGTTTCGCCGAGGCTCGCGATGACCGGAATCGAACCAGCGCGCAAGCTGGCCTCGATCGGCGCGAGGTTGATGTCACGCACACGCCCTACCAGGCCGAACGTACCCTGATCGAGGTAATCGGCAGTGAAGACGCCGGACGGCACGGACGTGGCCCGCGTGTCGGCTTCCTGCAAGGCTTCCACCAGACGAAGGTTCTGCGCCTGGAAGACCCGGCGAACGATCGCCAGGGCTTCGGGCGAAGTCACGCGCAGACCGTTCACGGTCTTCTTCTCGATGCCCGCCGCCGCCAGGTCCTCGTCCAACTGGGGACCGGCGCCATGCAGCACGATAGGCGTGAGGCCCACCTGCTGAAGGAACGCCAGCGACGAGGTGAGATCCGGCAGTTCGTCGCGCAGCACGGCGCCACCGACTTTCACCACGGCAAAGCGAGCGGCATCCAACTGCGAGAAGCGCTTGAGGTACTGCTGGATTTCCCGTGCGCTGCCCATGGAGGACAGCAGCCGGACGATGGTCTTGCGAGTGTTCTTATTAGCGTCCACTGTCGACGATCCGATGGATGACCTTGGCGTAGTCCGCCAGTTGTTCGAGGGCGACCCATTCGTCGGCGCTGTGCGCCTGGGCGATGTCGCCGGGGCCGTAGACAAAGGACGTATAGCCGGCCATGGAGAACAGCGCCGCTTCGGTCCAGAAATCGACGGCATTACCGACCGGGATGCCCAGCTCGTCGGCGAGATCGCGCGCGGCGAGGCGTCGGTTCTCGGCCGTGGCCGTTTCGCCCGCCGGCAGCGAATCGCCGCGGAAGGTCTCGCCGAATTCGATCGGCAACGGCTCCACCAGCGTGCGGAAAGTTTCCAGCAGGCCGTCGGCGTCCATCGAGGGCAGCGGACGGAAGCCGAAACGCACATCCGCCGTCGGCGCGATGACGTTCGCCTTGATGCCGCCCTCGATCTTGCCGATGTTGAAACGCAGGCCGGTCAGGCCGCCGAAGCGCTCGTGCGCCTGCGCCTGCACGTGATCGAGCGCTGCCGCACCCCAGCGAATGGCCTGGTGCAAGGCGCTGTCGGAAGGCTTCTGCTCGCCGGAGGCATGTCCCGCACGGCCCTGGAAACGCATCTGCACGGAATGGATGCCACGATGCGCCAGCACCGCTTCACCGCGCGTGGGTTCGGCGACGATGATCGCCTCGTAGTCGCGTGGCTTCTTCAGGAAACCATCGATGCAGCGTGCGTCGTTGGCCTCTTCGTCCGTGGAAAGCAGAAGGGCCATGTCGCCCTGCGTCGCATTGGCGACCGCCACGAGCGCGGCAGCCGCGCCCTTGATGTCACACGCGCCCAGACCGACCGCGCGATCCTGACCCACGCGCAGCTCGAACGGGCTGGCCGTCCAATGCGGCGAATCGGGCACGGTGTCCAGATGCACGTTGAACAGGTATTTCGGCTTGCCGCGCACGGCGTACAGATTCACGGCACCGGCGCCGAAGTCCGTTACCTGTACGTCAAAACCGGGGAGGTTCGAACGCAGGTAATCGAAGATCCCGTCGGTGCCGATCGTTCGTGGCGGGTTGCGCGTGTCGAAGCCGACGAGCGCGCGCAGATGGTCGAGTGTGTCCTGAAGGAGCTTATCCATGAGCCTGTATCAGTTCCCGTTGGCGCGATCGACTTCGGCCCAGAGCGTGGAGCTCATGCCGTAGAGCTTGATGAAACCTTCCGCCTCGGCCACGCCCCAGTCGGCCGCCTGGGCGTAGGTCGCCTTCGACGACTGCAGGATGTGCTTCGATTCGACCTTCACCGCATACACCGTGCCGCCGCGGGTTTCGATGATGACCTTGCCGTCCACCTTGCGCTGCGTGGAGACGAGGAAGGCTTCGAGATCCGCCTTGATCGGATCATTGAAGAAACCTTCATAGGCGACCTCGGTCCACTTCCGACCGATCTCGGGCTTGAAACGATTCTGCTGCTTCGACAGCACCGTTTCCTCCAGCGCACGGTGTGCCGTGAGCAGCGCGGTCAGTGCCGGCGCCTCGAACACGATGCGGCCCTTGAGACCGATGTTCGTATCGCCCGTGTACATGCTGCGACCAACGCCATACTTGGCGAGTTCGCGGTTGAGGAAGCCGAGGATCTCGGGGCCCGAGGCCGGTTTGCCGTTCAACGAGACGGCCGTGCCCTTCTCGAAGCCGAGTTCGATGCGCAAGGGTTCGGACGGCCATTCGGCACGAGGCGCGCACCAGGCGACCGCGCCCTCTTCCGGAATCTCCCACGCATCGATCTCGCCGCCCGAGATCGTCACACCGAGCACGTTCTCGTTGATCGTGTAGTGCTTGGTCTTGGCCCGCACTTCGAAGCCCTTGTCTTCCAGGTACTTCTGTTCGTACGCACGCACCTGGGTGTGCTCGCGCTGGATCTCGCGGATGGGGGCGACGATCGTGTAATCGCCGAGTGCCTTGACGGTGAGATCGAAACGCACCTGGTCGTTGCCCATGCCAGTGCAGCCGTGCGCGAAGAACTTGGTGCCGAGTTCGTCGCAACGCTCCAGCGAGGCTTTCACGATGAGATAGCGATCGGACACCAGCAGCGGATACTGCCCCTGGTAGAACTCGCCGGCCCAGATCAGCGGGGTGACGAAGCTGTCCCAGATGGCCTGCGCGGCGTCTACCGTGCGATGGGACGCTGCGCCCAGCTCATGAGCGCGCTGCTCGATGTATTCGCGCTCTTCCGCCGAGACGCCGCCCGTGTCCACGAAGACGGTATGCACGGCATAGCCGCGCTCGATCAGGTAGGGGACGCAGAAACTGGTGTCGAGGCCGCCCGAAAAGGCGAGGACGATATCGTTACTGGACATGCTGGCTCCGGAGAAAGTCATGGAATCGAAAGGGGCGAGACGAATCAGAAGCCGAGGCCGGACGGTGCGCCCGACGACTGCGAGATGAGCGAGGCCATGACCGCCTTCTGCACGTGCAGGCGGTTCTCGGCTTCGTCGATGGCGATGCATGCGGGGGAATCCATCACGGCATCGGTGGCCTTGATGTTCCGGCGCAGGGGCAGGCAGTGGCTGAACAACCCGTGGTCGGTCAGCGCCATCTTGGCCTCGTCGACGATGAAATGTCGGTGCGCGTCGCGGATCGCCTTTTCCTCATCCCATCGGCCGAAATACGGAATGGCGCCCCAGCTCTTGGCGTAGACGACGTGCGCGTCGCGGTAGGCCGATTCGATGTCATGCGACACGCGCAGCGATCCGCCGTTCTCGCGTGCGTTGGCTTCGGCGAAATCCATGTAGCGCTGGTCGAGCACATACTCGGGCGTCGGGCACAGCAGTGTCACGTCCATACCCATCTTCGTCGCGATCAGCAGCGCCGAGTTCGCCACAGCGGTGTTAAGCGGCTTCGGATGGTAGGTCCAGGTCAGCACGTACTTGCGGTTCTGCAGGTCGCCGAGGTGCTCCTTCAGAGCGAGCGCGTGGGCAAGCTCCTGGCACGGATGCGTGATCGTCTCCAAGTTGATCACCGGGACCGTGGCGTACTGCGCGAACGCGGCAAGCACCTTGTCCTGGCGGTCCACCGACCAATCGACGAACTTCGGAAAGGCGCGCACGCCGATCATATCCACGTACCGCGAGAGCACCCGAGCGACCTCGGCGATGTGTTCTTCGGTCTCGCCATCCATCACGGCGCCGACCTCGAACTCGATCGGCCATGCGTCCTTACCCGGCGACAGCACTACCGCATGGCCGCCGAGCTGGAAGGCACCGAGCTCGAAGCTCGTGCGCGTGCGCATCGACGAATTGAAGAACAACAGTGCGATCGACTTGCCTGCCAGCTGCTGGCCCTGGGGCGAGCGCTTGAACTCGGCCGCCTGGTCGAGAAGGGCGTCGATCTCGGCGCGGCTGTAGTCCTGGGTGGAAAGGAAATGGCGAACGGTCATGGCGATCCAGATGGGTCGATGGCCCGGAGGCGGTGGAGGAAAGAGAAATCGGAAACGAAAAAACCCGGCACGTGGCCGGGTTTTTTAGTCGGTACGAATGAAACGCGCGCGACAGCCTACCCGGCCGATGGTCCCATGTACGGTCGACGAGCACGCGACGTCATTCCGGCGGCCATACGGGCGCTGGTCAAGACAATCGCGGTGTAAACAGTGTGGGACACGGCTGGGCCTGGAAACGTTGAACCGCGATCATGCCGGGATTTGGTGCGACGCGCAACAAGTCAGGCGGGCGGGGACCACACGGCGCCGGCATGGCCGGAAACGAGAAAGGCCGCGGTCTCCCGCGGCCTTTCCAAGAGCTTCACCGACCGGGTCAGTCGGCCGGCGCGACGCTCACGCGAACACGCAGGCGCTCGCCCGGGTCGTAGTTGAGCCGCGAGACGTAGACCTCGCCGCGATAGCGATATTCCACGTCGTAGCCGGCGATGCGGCGCTGCTCGGAGATCGAGCTGACGTCGCGGCACCGGGTCTCCGTGCCTTCGTAGGTACGGTCGCCGTTGCGGGCAATGCCATTGCCGACCGCGCCGCCGGCCACCGCGCCGACCACGGTAGCGGCCTTGCGGCCGTCGCCCTTGCCGACGGTGTTACCCAGCACGCCACCGACCACGGCGCCGAGAATGGTGCCGGCCGTGCTGTTGCCGCTCGACTCACGGCGGACGACGGGTTGGTCGTAGCACTCCTGGCGAGGCGTTTCGACACGAGCCACACCGTAGACGGGGTCGACCCGCAGGACGTCCGCCCAGCCGAAATGGGTGTTGTCGTCGGGCCCGGGCGGCGGACCGTAACGACCATCCTGCGCCATGGCGCCACTGGCGAAGACCGCGAGAACGAGAGCGGGGATGAACAACAGGCGAGACATGTGGGAGAACCTCCAGCCAGGCGCAAAAGGAGCGCCTACTGGCGTGCATTTCAACAAGTTCACGCTGAATCCACGCTTAGAACGGACGGGTGCGGCAGCGTGCCGCGTGTCAACCGATTCGGCGCATGCGCGTGCGCCGGGATGCGGGCAGGCTTGGTACTATCGGCGACCGGCCGCCCGCCGCGCTCGTCCACGGATTCACGATGCAGATTTCGCTCTACAACACCTTGTCTCGCCGCACGGAAGCGTTCACGCCGCTCGATCCCCAGCGGGTGACGATGTACGTCTGCGGGCCCACCGTCTACAACTACATCCATATCGGCAACGCCCGGCCACCGGTCGTCTTCGACGTGCTGGCCCGGCTCATCCGCCGGCATTACCCAAAGCTGGTTTACGCCCGCAACGTGACCGACGTCGACGACAAGATCAACGCCGCAGCGGCCGCTGCGGGCGTGCCGATCGTGGAGATCACCGACCGCTACGCCAAGGCCTATCGCGAGGACATCGCGCGGCTGGGCGTGGCCCCGCCCGACGTCGAGCCCCACGCCACGGCGCATATTCCGCAGATCATCGCGATGATCGAGCGCCTCATCGCCACGGGCCATGCCTACGAGGCCGAAGGGCATGTGCTCTTCCACGTCGAATCGTTTCCGGCTTACGGCGCACTGTCGGGGCGCGATCCCGACGAGTTGCTCGCCGGTGCGCGGGTCGAGGTCGCGCCGTACAAGCGCAGTCCGGGCGACTTCGTGCTGTGGAAGCCCTCCGATGCCACCCTGCCCGGCTGGGACAGCCCCTGGGGCCGCGGGCGCCCGGGCTGGCACATCGAGTGCTCCGCCATGAGCGAGGCCCACCTCGGCGACACCATCGATATCCATGCCGGCGGGGTCGACCTGACCTTTCCGCACCACGAAAACGAGATTGCCCAGAGCGTCTGCGCCCACGGCGGCAAGCCCTTTGCCCGCTACTGGCTGCACAACGGCATGCTCACGTTCGAGGGGCGCAAGATGTCGAAGTCGATCGGCAACGTGCTCCAGTTGCATGAACTGCTGGAGCGGCATCCAGGTGAGGCTCTGCGCCTGATGCTGCTGCGCGGCCATTATCGGCAACCGCTGGACTGGTCGGACGCCGCAATGACCCAATCCGTACGCACGCTCGACGGCTGGTACGGCGCCCTGCGCGACCTCGCCGACGTGGATGCTGGCGAACCCGTCGTGCCCGCGGCGGTGGAAGCCGCCCTGTGCGACGACCTCAACACGCCGCAGGCTCTGGCCGAGCTGTCCCAGCTTGCCGACGAGGCGCGGCGCGCTCAGGGTGACGCCCGTGCTGCCGCCAAGGCCGCGTTGCTGGGCGGCGGTGCCCTGCTCGGCCTGCTCCAGCAAGATCCCGAAGCGTGGTTCCGGCAGGGCAACCCCGGCGATGCGATCGACGCTGCCGCCATCGAGGCGCTGCTCGAAGAGCGTCGTGCCGCCCGCGCGGCAAAGGATTTTTCACGTTCCGACGCGATCCGCGATCAGTTGAAAGCCCTTGGCATCGCCATCGAGGACAGCGCGCAAGGCACGCGCTGGAGCGTGGTGAAGGCATGACGACCGCACGCGAAGCCACTGCCGCCGAAGCCCAGGCCGCCATCGCGGAGGAGTTCGCCTTCTTCGGCGACTGGACCGAGCGCTACCAATACCTCATCGACCTGGGGCGCCAGTTGCCCGTGTTCCCCGATGAGCGCAAGACCGAGGAAAACCGCGTGCATGGCTGCCAGTCGATGGTCTGGCTGGTGCCCTCGGGCGACGCCTCGAGCATGCACTTCGACGCAGCCAGCGACTCCGCTATCGTCTCCGGCCTCATCGCCCTGGTGCTACGCGTGTATTCCGATCGCTCCGCCCGAGAAATCGTTGAGACCGAGCCGACCTACATTGAGCAGATCGGCCTCGCCAAGCATCTCTCCCCCACCCGCTCCAACGGCCTGGCAGCGATGCTGGTGAAGCTCAAGGCGTACGCAGCAGAAGCGCTGGCGAAGGGCTGAGAGGGGTCGCCCTCGCGGCGAAAACCCAAAAACGCGAGTGGGAGCCACAACCGAAGCGCCGGTGGGAGCCACCCTGGTGGCGAAAAGCCAACGGAGCGGTGTAGCCGCGAGGCAAGCTCCCATCGACAGCAGGCTGGCTCCCACCGACAAGCTGGCTCCTACCAGCAAGCTGGCTCCCGCCCGCAAATTCCCATCGCCGCCTTGCTGGCCTCACCAAACGAAAGAGCCCCGCGTTGCGGGGCTCTTTCGTTACCGGGTGCCGGAAAGAACGATCAGTCGCCCATCTGCTTCTGCAGGTGTTCGCGACGCTCCTGCGCGTCGAGCGACAGCGTGGCGATCGGGCGCGCGTCGAGACGATCGACACCGATCTCCTCGTCGGTCTCCTCGCAGAAGCCGTAGCGGCCTTCCTCGATACGGCGCAGGGCCTTGTCGATCTTGGAGATGAGCTTGCGGTAGCGATCGCGCGTGCGCAGTTCGAGCGAATTCTCGGTCTCGCGCGTGGCGCGCTCGGCCTCGTCGCCGACGTCGCGGACTTCCTCGCGGAGGTTGTCCATCGTCTGGCGCGATTCCTCGACCAGTTGCTCACGCCATTCCTTCAACTTGTTACGGAAATAGGCGAGCTGACGGGGATTCATGTACTCCTCGTCGTCACCCGGCTTGTAGCCCTTCGGGAGGTCAATGACGGTCGAAGCGGGCAGCGCATAGCGGCCGTCTTCGCGCGTGATGCCGTTGTCGGCGGTATGGGAGGCAGTGCTGTTCATGCTTGCTTGAGCGGACTTCTCGTTTCTGGATGGGTTGGTGCCGGCCACCGCGGACGCAGTCCTGGGTGGCGCGGCGGCAACTGCCGATGCCGAACGACCCTTTTCAGGGCTGGCGGCGGGCACGGCGGTTGCGGCTTTCTTGGCGGGTGCAGGCGCCGGGACGGGCGCCGACTTCACCGGTGCCGGCGGCGCTTTCTTCGCAGCGGCCGGCGGCGTTGCTTTCTTGGCGGCGACCGGAGACGCCTTTACGGGCGCCTTTGTGGCCTTCGCCGGAGTTTTCGTGGCGGTTTTTGCCGGTGCCGCCTTGGCAGCCTTCACCGGGGCAGCCTTCGCTGGCGCCTTCTTGGCGGCCGCTTTCGGTGCAGGCTTCGCTGCGGCGTTCTTCGCCGGCGCAGCCGCTTTCTTCGGGGCAGGCTGGGCCGCCGTCTTCGCGGGCGACTTCGCGGTTGTTTTGGTCGACTTCACCCCGGCCACTACCGTCCTGGCCTTCTTCACGTCGCCGGCTCCGCCCTTCTTGGCGGCGCCCTTGGCGGTTGCGGAACTACGAGCGTCTTTCGCCATTTCCTTCACCTCGGTGGCCGTGGCGGCGGGGTGTTATAGCCCAGATGCGTTACCCCAGCAACCTATCTTCTGGGATACTGTGGACTGCTTATGCCGGCGAACACCGACACACAGTGACCCGCCTCCTCCTATTCCTGCTTTCCCTCTACAAACGCTGGCTGAGCCCCCTGCTCGGAGCCCGCTGCCGGTTCCATCCCTCCTGTTCCGATTATGCCCGGGTCGCCATCGCCCGCTTCGGTCCGCTGCGCGGCGGCACGCTCAGTGCGTGGCGCATCCTGCGCTGCCAGCCGCTTTGCGAAGGCGGCCACGATCCCGTACCCGACCAATTCGTCCTGCGCCGCTGCGGCGCTCAAGGAGCACATACCCATGACTGACGCCTGGCTCATCAAGAACGCCGAACTCGTCAACGAAGGCCGACGTTTCACCGCCGACGTCCGCGTCAGCGGCGGAAAAATCGAAACGATCGCGCAAGGCTTGGAAAATCGGCGTGACGAACAGGTCATCGACGCCACCGGCCTGTGGCTGCTGCCGGGCATGATCGACGATCAGGTGCATTTCCGCGAACCCGGCCTCACGCAGAAAGCCGACATCGCCAGCGAATCCCGCGCGTGTGCGGCAGGCGGCATCACCAGCTTCATGGAAATGCCGAATACGAAGCCACCGGCACTGGACCGCGACTCGCTCGAAGCCAAGTACTCGCGCGCTGCCGAAACCTCCGTGGTCAACTACGCGTTCTATCTCGGCGCGAGCAACGACAACCTCGAGGCCATCCGCGCACTCGATCCTAAGAGCGCACCGGGCATCAAGGTCTTCATGGGCGCTTCCACCGGCAACATGCTGGTCGACAACCCGGAAACCCTTGACCACATCTTCCGCGATGCGCCGACACCGATCATCACGCATTGCGAAGACACGCCGATGATCGATGCGAACCTCGCGAAGGCGCACGAAAAGTACGGCGAGGACATCCCCGCCTGGGAACACCCCCATATCCGTTCGCGCGAGGCCTGCATCAAGTCCACGCGCCTCGCGATCTCGCTCGCGAGAAAGCACAACACCCGTCTCCACGTGCTGCACATCTCCACCGCCGACGAGCTCGCCCTGTTCGAACCGGGTCCTATCGAAGGTAAGCGGATCACGGCGGAGACCTGCGTGCACTTCCTGCATTTCGGCGGCAAGGCCGATTACGACGAGAAGGGTTTCCTCATCAAGTGCAACCCGGCGATCAAGGACGAGGCCGATCGCGAGGCGATCATTAAGGCGCTGGCCGAGGGCCGTCTCGACGTCCTCGCCACCGACCACGCGCCGCATCTGCTCGAAGAAAAAGCACAGAAGTACGACAAGGCGCCGTCGGGGCTGCCGCTGGTCCAATTTGCCTTGCAGGCCGCGCTGGAACGCGTGTTTGAGAAAAAGCTCACCCTGGAGCGCGTGGTCGAAACCGTCTGTCACGCGCCGGCAAAGCTGTTCGACGTCGAAAAGCGAGGTTTCCTGCGCGAAGGCTACGCCGCCGATCTCGTACTGGTGGATCCGAAGCGCAAGCACACCGTGACGCGAGAAGAGGTGCTGTCCAAGTGCGGCTGGTCGCCATTCGAAGGCACCACCTTCAGCAGCAGCATCGTCTCCACCTTCGTCAACGGCCAGCGCGTGTGGGATGGCAAGACCGTGGACGGCAACGTACGCGGCCAGCGGCTGGCGTTCGATCGATGAGGCAATGGTTCGGCGCGCTCGGCGCGCTACTGCTCTCCGGCCAGGCGCAGGCGGCTGCCCAGGACCTTCCGACGAGCGTGTCCCAGGGCGCACTCGTGGTCGCGCATGCCAAACCCGGCGCCCGCGTCTTAGTCGACGACAGACCGGTACACGTAGCCCCCGACGGGGTCTACGTCTTCGGCGTGGGGCGTGACGAGAAAGGCCCTGTCGTCGTGACGGTAGGCGACGTGCGACATAACCTCGCCGTCGTCCCGCGCGACTGGCCGATCGAGCGCGTGGAGGGCGTGCCGCCCGGCACGGTGAACCCGCCGCCGGCCGTGGCCGCGCGCATCGAGCGCGAACAGGCAGCGGTCGTCGCTGCACGTTCGCGGGACGACGCCCGGGAAGATTTCGCACATGGCTTCATCTGGCCCGTCACGGGCCGGATCAGCGGCCGCTTCGGCAACCAGCGGATCTACAACGGCGATCCAAAAGCACCGCACTCGGGCATGGACATCGCCGTGCCCGAAGGCACGCCGGTCAAGGCGCCCGCAGACGGTGTAATCACCTTCGCCAACCCCGATCTCTACCTGACCGGCGGTACGGTGCTGCTCGACCACGGCTTCGGGCTGTCGTCCAACTTCCTGCATCTGTCGCGGATCGACGTGAAGGTCGGCCAGCGCGTTCACCAGGGGCAGATCATCGGCGCGGCGGGCAAGACGGGCCGCGCTACGGGCCCGCACCTGCACTGGGGCTTCAACTGGTTCGGTGTGCGCCTCGATCCCCTGCTGCTGCCAGGCATCGAACCCAATTCCTAGGGCCTGTCCAGGGCCTGTAACAGGCCCTGGACGCGAACCGCTTCAGCGCGCCTTGGAAGCGAACGCCACGGCATCGTGCGGATGCAGGCTTTCGTGATGGGCCACGCGCAGGTGGAAATCGGCGATCCGCGGATCGACCTCGAGCGTTTTCTGAATGCGCCGCGCCGCGTCCTCGCAGAACATCAGGTTCTGCCCGTTGGCGAGGGCGAAGGCCTGCTCGTCGGCGCGCTTGACGGCCGTCTGCACGGGCGTACCGAGCGCAGCTTCCACGTTATCGATCATGTCCACGAGGGGAAACACGCCCTCGCCCACGGGACGAACGCGAATGGTGGCGGTGCTGCGCTGCGCATGCGGCGTGGCGACGATGCCCTGCTCCGTACCCAGCCATGCCAGGATCGTCTCCCGATCCAGCGGCTCACCGGCCGCAAAGGTCTTGGCAAAGTTGTCCTGAATCAGCTGCCGTGACAACGCTGCAGAGGCCGGGCACGTCGACGAATAGACCACGTCCGTGGTGATCTCGATGCGGAAGTCGTCACCGTTGAGCGTGGCGTCGATGGTGACCGGGTACGCACGCCAGCCGCTGTTCTCGCTGCGCAACGACTTGCGGCGCACGAGATGCTCGAAGCGGATCGTGATACGCGCGCGATCGGACAGGCCTTCATGCGAGGACAGGAACGACTGCAACAGGCCGCGTACGCCGGCAACCGTCAACGGGGCCGCCGACAAGGCGTCGGAGACCAGCAGATAGAGCCGCGACATGTGAATGCCGCGCGCTTCCGGCTTCTTGAGATCGACGAAGGCACCGACACGCGCGCCGGTCGAGCGGACGTCGCCGTCGCCGGCATCGAACGCCACCGGCATTTCCATGCCGTCCATGCCTACCCAGTCGAGCGTGCCGACGGCCAGGGCATGTTCCTGCGAAGCGACGTCCGGCAGCAGGCGATGGGGAGAATCGTGGATGTACATCAGGGAAAATCCTTGGGACGTGCCGCGGGCGGCTTACCGTGACCACATGGGGGCCCGGGGAGGTGGCTCAATGGTGAGTGCCGGGAAACGGTCCGTTCAGTTGAATCGCTCTGCATGCCGCGCCGCAAGCCATGCCCGGATCGCCGTGGCGGGGCCGGTGCGCGACTGGCGTCGATGCAACTCGGCGAAAGGCTCGCCTGCGCGGGCGGCCGAGCGCGCCGTGGACAGCGAGGTCCGCCCCTCCAATCCGCGGAAGGTGCTAATCGGCTCCCCCTGCGCCAGCGCCTCACGCAGGCCGTCGGCCAGTTCGCCCAGTTGCGCACGCAACGCGTCGCGACGGCTTGGCGAATCGATCTTGAGTTGCGCGCGCGCGAGGCCGTGCCGCGCCAGTCGCGCCATGGGCAAAGGCAGGCGCTCGCGTTCCGCATCGAGCTCGAGCCGCGACAAGGCGAACACCAGATGCGACAGCGTCGCCACGCGAGACGCGGCCTCGGTCGGCGCGTCGGGACCGAACCACCACATGTTCTCGAGGCGCGCCAGCGCGCCGTGCAGCCCTTGCGAGGCCGCGACCTGTGCCGCGAAATCCGACGGCGTGCCCTGCTCCAGTTGCGCCATCGCTGCCAGCACCGGCGCCAGCCAGATGTCCGCGGGAATCGCGCGAGCCCGCTCGCTCGCGAACAGTGCCTGGGTCAACGGATGGCGACCGCCGCTGGCCGGGGCACCGGACAATTCCTCCGCCCACCATTGCAGCTTCGCCGCGGCCACGCTCGGCTCACGGATGCCGTAGGCCGTCGCGACCAGTTCCTGCTCGAAGGCTGCGAGCGCCACGCGCTCGTCGCGCACCGACGGCGCGACGAAACCGAGCGCCACGCGCTGCTGCGGCTGGACCGCCAACCACTTGTCGATGAAGCTCTGGGTAGCGCTGTCGCTCACGCCGCAGCCTCCCTGACGCCCAGCAGCGCGGCAAGATCGTCCGGGTGATCGAGCACGGCATCCGCGCCCCACGCGTCCGGATCGCCGCCATCGAGGTAACCCCAGCGCACCGCCACAGTGAACAGCCCCGCCGCGTTGCCCGCAAGGATGTCGCGACGGTCGTCCCCGACGAACACCGAGCGTGCCGCCTCGCACCCGGCGAGTGCGCACGCGTGCAGCACCGGCGCGGGATCGGGCTTCTTCACCGGCAGCGTGTCACCGGAGACCACCGCTGCCGGCTTCCAGTGCGGCACAGCCTGCGGCAACAGTGCGTCCGTCAGGAATCCAGGCTTGTTGGTGACGATGCCCCAACGGATCGCGGCGTTGTCGAGACCCGCGAGCAGGGCTTCCACGCCATCGAAGGCCACCGTGTGGCGAGCCATCGCCGCCTCGTAGATGGCGAGATAGCGCGGCACGAGCGCCAGCAGCGCCTCCGCGGTGATCTCGGGGAACCCCACGCCGATGATGGCGCGAGAACCACGCGATACCACCGGTCGCACTCGCTCGTACGGCGGCGGGGCGACGCCCTCCTCCGCGCACAGATCGACCAGCGCAGCGTGGAGATCCAGCGCACTGTCGAGCAGCGTGCCGTCGAGGTCGAAGAACACCCCGTCCGGCCGGAACGGCAGGATGCTCATCCCGCTTTCCTCGCCGCCAGCACGTAGTTGACCGCGGTATTGGACGAGAGGCTGGCGTTGCGCGTGAGCGGGTTGTACGCCAGCCCCTTGATGTCTTCCAGTTCGAGGTCGAAGCGACGCAGCATCGTGGCGACTTCGGACGGCTTCAGGAACTGCGCGTAGCGATGCGTGCCCCGCGGCAGCAGACCCATGACGTACTCCGCCCCGACGATCGCGGCACCGAATGCAGCAGGCGTGCGGTTGAGCGTGGACAGGAAGAGCTGGCCACCGGGCTTCAGCATCGCCGAGAGGTCGCGGATCAGCGCCTGCGGGTCGGGCACGTGCTCGATCAGCTCCATGCAGCAGACCACGTCGAACGAGGCAGGCTCGGCCTCGGCCAGTGCCGTCGACGACTGCACGCGGTAATCGACTTGCAGGTTCGACTCGAACAGATGCAGCTTGGCGATCTCGATGAGCTTGTCGCCCAGATCGATCGCCGTGACGTTGGCGCCTGCGCGCGCCAGAGCCTCGCTCAACAGGCCGCCACCGCAGCCGACATCGACCACACGGGCGCCACGCAGGTTTGCGCGGCCCGCCACATAGGCGGCGCGTACGGGGTTCAGGTCATGCAGCGGTCGCGATTCGCCATCGGGATCCCACCAGCGGGCGGCGAGTTTTTCGAAGCGGGCGATTTCTTCCGCGCTGACGTTGGGGTTGGCTTGGGTCTGCATGGTGTTACTCCTTCGCCGCAAAGCGACGCACGCGCCACTCATGGACGGTAAGGGTCGACGATCCGGTGGTGTGCAAGGGATCGCGGTGGGCAAGTTCGGTAGCGGTCGCGAGATCGGCCGCACGCAGCAGATAGGCACCGCCACTGCCATCGGTGAACGGACCGGTGGCGTCCAGCACACCTTGTTCGGTCAGCGCCGCAAGAAACGCCTTGTGCGCCTCGCCAGCCTCTGCCTGGAAATGCGGCGTGCGCATCGCGAGCACAAGGTAGAGGTGCACCGGTTCGCTCATGCGGCATCCCCCGCTGCAATGCGTTCGCGCCACGCGCGCGCCTTGGCGCGGATGGCCGCGGTATCGATATCGACGAGATCGCCATCCGTGAGCTTGCGCCGGCCGTCGATCCACACGTCGCTGACCTGATGCCGCCCCGTGGCATACACCAGCTGCGACGCCACGTGGTACAGCGGCTGCGTTTCGAGCGCATCGAGGCGAACGGCGACGAGATCGGCACGCTTGCCGACCTCGATGGAGCCGACCCGCTCACCGAGACCGATCGCACGAGCGCCATTGAGCGTGGCCGCACGCAGCGCGTAGGCAGCGTCGAAGGCGGCTGCGTCACCCGCCACGGCCTTCGCCAGCAGGGCGGCGGTGCGCATCTCGCCGAACATGTCCAGATCGTTGTTCGAGGCGCAACCGTCGGTGCCGATGCAGACGTTGACGCCGGCCGCGCGCAGCTTCTCGGCGGGGCAGAAGCCCGAGGCGAGCTTGAGATTCGACTCCGGGCAATGCACCACCGACACGCCGGCCTTCGCGCACGCCGCAATCTCCGCGTCGGTCAACTGCGTCATATGCACGGCAACCAGGCGATCGTTGACGATGCCGAGCTTCTGCAGGCGCTGGAACGGACGGATGCCGTCCTTCTCCACCGCCTCTTCCACCTCGTGCGCCGTTTCGTGCGTATGCAGGTGGATGGGAATATCGAGCTGATCGGCAAGCACGCGGATGCGTTCGAAATTTTCGTCCGACACCGTGTACGGCGCATGCGGCACGAACGCCGTGGTAAGCAGCGGCTCGCCACGCAGCGAATCGTGCACTTCCAGCGCGCGGCTGAAGTACTCGTCGGACGTCTTCGCCCACGCGGTGGGAAAGTCGATCACCGGAAGACCGATCACGGCGCGGAAACCCATGGCGCGATAGGTCGCCGCGATCACGTCGGGGAAGAAGTAGTTTTCGTTCGCGCAGGTCGTGCCGCCGCGGATCATCTCCGCCACGGCGAGTTCGACGCCATCACGAATGAAGTCGGGCCCCATCACCCGCCCTTCCGCGGGCCAGATGTGCTCGCGCAACCAGGTCATCAGCGGCAGGTCGTCCGCCAGGCCCCGCAACAGCGTCATGGGGTTGTGTGTGTGCGCGTTGATCAGGCCGGGAATCAGCGCATGCTCCGGCAGTTCCACTCGTTCGCGCGGGGCGTAGAGGGCACGGGCTTCCGCGATGGGCAGGATCGCCACGATCTCGCCGCGGTGGACCGCGACGGCGTGTTCGTCGAGCACCACGGCATGGGGTTCGACGGGCACGACCCAACGGGCCTCAAGGAGCAGATCGATATCGGTAGGGCTGGCGGTCATCGGGGCCTCGGTAGGAAAAGCGGGAGCCTCATGCAAGAGCGGCACGGCCCTCGGAAGTGCTCCGAGGCTGCCGTGCCGCGATATCAGGGCGAAGAGTGGCCTTACTTGACGCGGCTGTCGTACTCGCCCGTGCGGGTGTCGACCTTGATGATCTCGTCCTGGTTGACGAAGAGCGGCACGCGAACCACGGCACCCGTCTCAAGCGTGGCCGGCTTGCCGCCGCCGCCCGAGGTGTCGCCGCGCACGCCCGGATCGGTCTCGACGATCTTCAGCTCGACGAACTTCGGCGCCTGCACGGCGATGATCTGGGTTTCATTGAAGATGGTGATGACGCATTCCTCGTCGCCCTTGAGCCACTTCCACGCGTCGCCCATGGCGGCCAGGTTCGCGCGGTACTGCTCGAAGGTCTCCGAGTGCATGAAGACCCACTCGCGATCGTTGCCGGTGCCCTCGACGTACGAGAACGTGGCGTCGGTATCCGTGGCGTTGGCTTCTTCGTACGAATCGCTCGACTTCAGCGTGAGTTCGGTCGTGCGACCGTCCTTCAAGTTGCGGACGCGAATACGGGTGAACGCCTGGCCCTTGCCCGGCTTGATGAAGTCGGCCTCGGTGATGACCCACGGATCGCCATTGTGAAGGATCTTCTTGCCCGTTTTGACGTCATTGAGGCCAAGACTCGCCATGCGCTTTCTGCTCCAGGGTTAAATCCGCCCCGTGGGCGGCTAAAATAGGGTCCGTCACGGGCATTACGGCCCGATCCAAGGTCCGCAATGATAACCGCAAGCCCCACTCCCCGCCTATCGCCGCCCACCGCAGGCTGGCGCGAGCTCTGGCGGGACGCCATCACGGATGCCGGCGAACTCCTGGCCGCTGTCGGCCTCGCGCATCGCCCCGACCTCCTGCCGCCGGGCGACGAGGGGTTCCCTCTGCGCGTGCCCCGTGGCTTCGTCGCACGGATGCGTCAGGGCGATGCGGCCGACCCCCTGCTGCTCCAGGTGCTGCCACGCGCCCAGGAGGCCGCCACGGCCGACGGCTTTTCCGTGGACGCCGTGGGCGACATGGCCTCGCGCGCCGGCCATGGGGTGCTGCACAAGTACGACGGGCGGGTCCTGCTGATCGCCAGCGGGAGCTGTGCGGTCAATTGCCGCTACTGCTTCCGCCGCCACTTCCCGTACGGCGAGGAAATCGCCGCCGCGGCGCAATGGCGCGAGGCGCTGGCGCACCTGCATGCCGACCACTCCATCCGTGAGGTGATCCTGTCCGGGGGCGACCCCCTGTCGCTCGCCACCCACAAGCTCCAGGAATTAACCCGGGGCCTGGCCGACCTGCCGCATGTGATCCGCCTGCGTATCCATACGCGCCTGCCCATCGTGCTGCCGGAACGCGTGGACGACGCGTTCATCGACTGGCTATCGGCCTTGCCTGTGCAGAAGGTCGTGGTGCTGCATGCCAATCACGCCAACGAGTTCGACGCCGCCGTGGATGCGGCCTGTGCGCGTTTGCGGGCCGCGGGCGCCACGCTGCTCAACCAGTCGGTACTGCTGCGTGGCGTGAACGACGATGTAGACGCGCTGACGGCGCTGTGCGAACGCTCCTTCGCGGCCGGCGTGCTGCCCTACTACCTGCACCAGCTCGACAAGGTGCAGGGCGCAGCGCACTTCGAGATCGACGACGACCGCGCGCTGGAGCTGCTCGAAGGCCTCCGGGGCCGCCTGCCGGGCTACCTGGTCCCCCGTCTGGTCCGTGAATTGCCGGGCGATCCCTCGAAACGTCCCATTGCCGATTTCGCGCGTTAGTATGGGCAACACCCGGCAGACATGAACCTGCCGGGCCGCGCTATGGGGGAGCGGTACGGCCAAGCCGCACCGCGGGATGAGCAAGCGGCAACCGGAACGGCATGAAACACGACAACGTCATCAGGATCCTCTTCATCGAGAACTCGGTCGAAGACGCCGAACTCTTGATCAATGTATTGCGCAACGGCGGCATCGCCGTGCGACCCGCCCGCGCCACCAGTCCGGACGAAATCCAGGCGGCCCTCGGTGACACCGTGCCCGACCTGGTACTGATGAATCCCGGCGTGCCAGGCATCGATCCTGCCGCGGTCATGCGGCAGCTCGACGCCAGCGGCCGCGATCTCTCCCTCATCGCCGTCGTCGACACCCTCGACGACGAAACGATCGCCGACATGTTCGCCAACGGCGTACGCGGCGTCGTGCTGCGTAAGCGCGCCGATCAGGTGCTGACCGTGGTGCAGCGGGAATTCGACGCGCTGTCCACACGCCGGCTCGTTCGCCGCCTCGAAACCTCGCTGCGCGAAACCGAGCGGCGCTGCGACGCGCTGCTCGACTCCTCCCGCGACGCCATCGCCTATGTCCACGAAGGCATGCACGTGCGCGTGAACCAGGCCTACCTCGAAGCCTTCGGCTTTGCCGAGGTCGACGACATCATTGGCCTGCCCATCCTCGATCTCGTTGCCGGCACCCATGCCGACGACTTCAAGAGCACGCTGCGCGGGCTGTCGAAGGGCGACAAGGTACCACCCCCCATGGAACTGCTCGCGCGCCGAGACGACGGCAGCACGTTCAAGGCCATGGTCGAGTTCGCCCACGCGACCTTCGAAGGCGAGGCGTGCCTGCAGATCGTGTTCCGCCAGCAGACCGTAGACCCGGCGCTCGTGGCGCAGTTGCAGCGCGATCCGGTCACCGGCCTGTTCAACCGCGCACACACGCTGGAGTGCATCGACGAGGCCGTGGCCGCTGCCGCGGCCGGTCGCGCCGGGCAGGCGGTGGTGCTGCTCGAACCGGACAACTGGAAGGATCTCGTCGCCAGCGCGGGCATCGGCAACGCCGATCACCTGCTCGCCGCCATCGCGGCGAAGGTCAACGAGTCCATCGACGACGACGACATTGCCGGCGTGCTCGGCGACCACACGCTCGGCCTGGTGCTGTCGCCGCGCGGCGACCTGGAACACGCGGCGCTCACCGAGCGTCTGCGCACCACCATCGCCGAAACCATCTTCGACGCGGGCTCCCGCTCTCTCACCGTTACCGTCACCCTCGGCGGCACGCTGCTCGCCGAGAAGAACGCCAACACGGAAACGGTGCTCGATCAGGCCAGCACCGCGCTGCGTGCGGCACAGAATCAAGGCGGAAACCGCGTCGAACTGCACGATCCGGCGGCGCGCGAAAAGGCCGACGCCGAACGCGAGCAGTACTGGCTGGATCTGGTCCGTCAGGCGCTCTCGGAAGACGGCCTGCGGCTTTACCACCAGCAGATCATCAGCCTGCAGGACGCCGCCGGCGAGTTCTACGAGATCCTTGTCCGCATGCGCGGGCCCAAGGGCGACGTGCTGCCTTCGTACTTCTTCCCGGTCGCCGAACGCAACGGCCTCCTACCTGCGATCGATCGCTGGGTGCTCGGCCATGCCATCGATGCCCTCGCCCACCGCGAGAACGATGGGCTCACGACCACCTACTTCGTAAAGATGACGCTGCAATCGCTGGAAGACCCGGAACTGCTGCCCTGGCTCATCCGCCGGCTACAGACGGCCAACCTGCGTCGCAGCAAGCTGGTCATCGAGATGCCGGAATCGAAGGTACTGACCAGCCTGCGACCGACCCAGGAATTCGTCACCGGGTGGCGCAAGGCGGGTGGCGGCTTCGCCATCGAGCAGTTCGGCTCGGGCCTCAACTCGTTCCAGATGCTGAACCACGTCGAGGCCGACTACCTGAAGATCGACCGCAGCTTCATGACCGACCTGCCGCAGCACCCGGAAAACCAGAAGAAGATCGCCGAGATCTGCAAGGAAAGCCACTCGTCCGGCAAGCAGACCGTCGCCGAATGGGTCGAGGACGCTGTGAGCACGTCGCTGCTGTTCGCCTGCGGCGTGGACTTCATCCAGGGCAACTTCCTGCAGGAACCCGCCAAGGTGCTGGCCGAGGAATACATGCCCGTGTGAGGCCACGGCCTTCTTGTGGGAGCGGCCGCGGCGGCAACGTAGGCTTGCACTGGTGGGAGCCAGCCTGCTGGCGATAGGTGCTTGCCTCGCGGCTACACCGCTTCGTTGGCTTTTCGCCACCAGGGTGGCTCCTATCTTTGCTTCGTAGGTATCGCGCCGCTATATGGCGGCTCCCACAGTGTTTCTTCGGCAACCCCAGAAACAAAAAAAGCCCGCGATCGCTCGCGGGCTTTTTCGTGCACCTTGCAGCGGATTACTCGGCGGCAGCGGCGGCCTTCTTCGCAGCCTTGGCGGCAGCGGCGGCGGCGACGTCTTCCTTGATGCGCGCAGCCTTGCCTTCCAGACCACGCAGGTAGTACAGCTTCGCGCCGCGGACCTTGCCCTTGCGCTTCACTTCGACGGAGTCGATCGAGCGGCTGTGGCTCTGGAACACGCGCTCCACGCCCGTGCCGTGCGAGATCTTGCGCACGGTGAAGGCGGAATGCAGACCGCGGCTGCGCTTGGCGATGACGATGCCCTCGAACGCCTGGACGCGCTCGCGGTTACCTTCCTTCACCTTGACGTTGACGATCACGGTATCGCCAGGACCGAAATCCGGCAGCTGGCGGGTGATCTGCTCGGCTTCGAACTGTTGGAGGAGTTTGTTCATGGCGCACCTGTCAATTTTCATTACGGCGGTCGTTACCGACCGCACCGTTTGGCCGCGTGTACTCACGGCGGAATTCATCCAGCAATGCTCTCGATTCGTCATCGAGCGCACGCTGCGTTAGTAGATCCGGCCGGCGCAGCCAGGTACGACCCAGCGACTGCTTGCGACGCCAGCGGCGTATGGCCGCGTGATCGCCGGAAAGCAGCACCTCCGGCACGCCGCCCCACACATCGTGATGCACGGGACGGGTGTAATGCGGGCAATCCAGCAGACCATCCGAGAAGGAATCCTGCTGGGCGGACTGCGCATCGTTCAACGCGCCTTCCTGTAGACGACCCACCGCATCGATGATCACCGCTGCGCCGAGTTCACCGCCAGACAGCACATAATCGCCGATTGAGAGCTCCTCGTCGACCTCGTGCTCGATCAGGCGTTCGTCCACACCCTCGTAACGTCCGCAAATCAAGGCGATTCGCGGCATGCCTGCCAGCGCTTCCACCTTTTTCTGCGTCAGCCGCGCACCTTGCGGGCTGAGGTAAATCACATGCACCGGTTCCGGTGCCGCCTCACGAATCGCCGCGAGCGCCGCTCGCAGGGGGTCGATCAGCATCACCATGCCGGGTCCGCCGCCAAAGGGGCGACCGTCCACAGTGCGATAATTGTCGGTGGCGAAGTCGCGAGGATTCCAGGTTTCCACCTGCAAAAGCTCGCGCTGCTGCGCCCTTCCGACCACCCCGATCGCAGCCGACTGGCGGACGAAATCGGGAAAAAGCGAAACCACGTCGATACGCATGATCTTCAGGTTTCGCCGTCAGAACTCGGGATCCCAGTCCACTACGATGCGCCCGGCGTCGAAATCGACCGAATGCACGTAAGGGCCCTGGACGAACGGAACCAATCGCTCCCTGTCGCCATCCTTCACCACCATGACGTCGTTGGCGCCGGTGGAAAAGAGATGACTGACCCGACCCAGATGGGCGTTCTCTGTGGTTACGACCTCAAGGCCTTCGAGATCGGTCCAGTAGAACTCACCCGGCGCGGGCGGCGGCAGCTTGTCGCGCGAGACCGTGATCTCGCAGCCGACCAGGGCAGCCGCCTGATCACGATCCTCGATGCCCGGCAGGGTGGCGACGATGCCCTTACCCTGTGCGCGACCGCGGATTCCGTCCATTTCCCGCTCAACGCCCGGCGCGGTCAGCAGCCAGGGCTGGTAGCGGAAGATCTGGATGCGGGGCTCGGTCCAGCTTTCGAGCTTGACCTGTCCCTGCACGCCATGGAGCCCGACAATGCGTCCCACTCGGACGCGCTTACCGGACTCCGTCGACATCAAGCAGCCAGCTTGCCGGCTTCCTTCACCAGGGCACGGACCTTGTCGGTCATCTGCGCACCCTTCGCGATCCAGGCCTCAACCTTGGAGACGTCGAGTTCGAGGCGCTTGTCGTTGCCCGAAGCGACCGGGTTGTAGTAGCCAACGCGTTCGATGTTGCGACCGTCGCGCGGGCTGCGCTGGTCGGTCACGACGACGTGATAAAACGGACGGCCCTTGGCGCCACCGCGCGAAAGACGAATCTTGACCATAAGTTACGAGCTCCAGAATGCCGAAGACCGGCAAGGCGCGCGCGAGAAGCGGGCGCGGTAAAGCCGGACATTGTAGTGAAAATTTCAGGAAATGGAAGGGCTGAGCGTGAACCGTGAAGCGTAAACCGTGAGCTGCCGCCGCGGACGTGGGGACCGCCGCTCCTGCTTACTGTTCACGGCTCACTCCGAGCGTCCTAGCGGCCCGGCGGCAACATGCCGCCCATGCCACCCATCCCCTTCATGGCGCCACGCATCTGGCGCAGCAGGCCCTTGCTGCCGCCCTTGGACAGCTTGGACATCATCTTTTCCATCTGCATGTACTGCTTCAGGAGGCGATTCACGTCGGCCGGCTGGGTGCCAGAGCCGCGCGCCACACGGGCCTTGCGCGAGCCGTTCAGGAGGTCCGGATGGCGGCGCTCCTTCTTGGTCATGGAGCCGATGATGGCGACCATGCGCTTCAGTTCGTTGTCGTTGACCTTGGACTTGACGCTATCCGGAATGCTGGCCATGCCCGGCAGCTTGTCCATGAGACCGGCGAGGCCGCCCATGTTGCTCATCTGCTCGAGCTGGTCGCGCATGTCGTTGAGATCGAACCGCTTGCCCTTGATGACCTTCTCGGCCAGCTTCTGGGCCTTCTCCTGGTCGACCTTGCGCTCGACCTCCTCGACCAGCGACAGCACGTCGCCCATGCCGAGGATGCGCTGGGCCACGCGGTCCGGATGGAACGGCTCGAGCGCGTCGG
This sequence comes from Luteibacter flocculans, assembly GCF_023612255.1. Taxonomy (NCBI): domain Bacteria; kingdom Pseudomonadati; phylum Pseudomonadota; class Gammaproteobacteria; order Lysobacterales; family Rhodanobacteraceae; genus Luteibacter; species Luteibacter flocculans. The sequence goes on from NZ_CP063231.1 coordinate 2,805,812, forward strand.
ACTTCTCGCCCGCGCCAAGGAACTTGATCGGCCGGCCGGTGACGTAGCGCACCGAAAGCGCAGCACCGCCGCGCGCATCGCCGTCCGTCTTGGTCAGCACTACGCCGGTAAGCGGCAGCGCATCGGCAAAGGCCTTGGCGACGTTGGCGGCATCCTGGCCCGTCATCGAATCGACGACAAACAGCGTCTCGATGGGATCGAGCGCCCCGTGGAGCGCCTTGATCTCGTCCATCATGGCGGCGTCGACGTGCAGTCGGCCGGCGGTATCCACCAGGAGCACGTCGATGACTTCGCGACGGGCGGCCGCCACGGCAGCCTTGGCGATGTCGACCGGGTTCTGTCCGGCTTCCGACGGGAAGAACGAGACGTCGACCTGCGACGCCAGGGTGCGCAACTGCTCGATCGCAGCCGGACGATAGACGTCGCAGCTCACAACCATGACGCGCTTTTTCTTGCGTTCCTTCAGGAAGCGGGCGAGCTTGCCGACGGTGGTGGTCTTGCCTGCGCCCTGCAGGCCGGCCATGAGCACGACTGCCGGCGGCTGCGCCGCCAGGTTCAGTTCGGTATTGGCCGCCCCCATCAGGGTGGTCAGCTCGTCGCTGACGACCTTGACCAGCGCCTGACCCGGCGACAGGCTCTTCAAGACCTCCTGACCGACGGCGCGAACCTTCACGCGCTCCACCAGCGCCTTCACCACCGGCAAGGCCACGTCGGCCTCGAGCAGGGCGATGCGGACCTCACGCAGGGTTTCGCGGATGTTTTCCTCGGTCAGCCGCCCGCGGCCACGCAGGCGGTTGACGGTGTCGGACAGGCGCTGGCTGAGCGATTCGAACATGGGGATTCGGTCAAGATGCAATAAACCAGGGATTATAGCTGGTCGGGGGCGGGGATGGGAACGAACTGGGGCGGCACGGCCGGCGAGAGCACCAGGGCGCTGGAACGCAGCAACAAGCATCGCCATGGCGAGAGGAGGGTCGCCGGTGGGAGCCAGCCTGCTGGCGATGGGAGCTTGCCTCACCGCGACACCGCTTCGTTGGCTTATCGCCACTAGAGTGGCTCCCACCGGTGATTTGGGTTTTCGCCAGCAGGGTGGATCCACCTAGGCTTCGTTGGCTTCTGACCGCCATGGCAACTCCTACAACGCCTGTTCTCTATGCCACACTGCGCGTCCATGACCGTCACCATCCTGTCCCTGGCCGCCATCGTCTTCTACCTGACCGCTGCCGGCGTCCTCGCCCGGCCGCTCGCGACAGGTGGACAACCGCTTGCGCGCGCCGGCATGGCGCTGGCGACCGTCGCCGCGATTGCGCACGGCGCAGTGCTGCTCTCCGCGCATCGCGGCACGCTCGACCTGCACTTCTTCGCCGCGCTCTCGCTGGTCGCCTGGATCGCCTCTGCGCTCACCATTGTGGTGAACCTTTCGCGCCCCATCGCCGGCCTGGGCATCCTGATCTTTCCGTTGTCGGCGGTGTTCCTGGCCATCGACACCTTCCTCGCCCCGCGCACCGCGCCTGAGGCGATGACCTGGCAGATCGAACTGCACGTCACGATCGCGATCTTGGCCTTTGGCATCCTTTCACTCGCCGCCGCGTTGGCAGTGCTCCTGGCGATTCAGGAACGCGCCTTGCGCCGCAGCCGCTTCGGGCACTGGCTACGCGCCCTACCCCCGCTTACGCTGACGGAAGTGCTGCTGTTCCGCTTGATCGCGGTCGGCTTCGTACTTCTCACCCTGACGCTGGTCACCGGCACGCTGTTTGTCGGCAATCTCTTCAGTCAGCATCTCGTCCACAAGACCGTGCTCTCGATCGCCGCCTGGATCGTCTTCGGCGTGTTGTTGTGGGGCCGCTGGCAATACGGCTGGCGCGGCATCCGCGCGGTGTATCTCACACTGATCGGCATGGGCATCCTGTTGCTCGCGTTCTTCGGTACGAAGGCCGTGCTCGAGCTGATCCTGCACAGAACGCCCTAACCCGGAACGGCGCACCGAGGCGCCATGCGTCTCGCTACGGGACCACGAGTCCAGCGATAAACGCATTTACCCGTTCGGTGTAGTCGGAGTGCAGCCCCAGCGTTCGGTTGATCTCGGCGTGCGAAAGGTCCTGCGGCAACACGTCGACACGTACGCCGAGTCCTGCCGCCTTCTGCGCGAAGCGCCGTGCCTGTGGGCACGCATCGAAACGCTGACGGGAACACACCGCCAATACCGGCAGCGCGCCCGCCCGCAACTGATGATAAGGCGACGCAGCCGTCCATTCGCGCGGATCGTCGCCGAAGGCGCGGTCGTAGAGCCTGGGATGACGCGGAAACTCCATGATCTGCACCACGTCCATCGCGGCACTGTCGAGGGAAACGACACCCCGCGGCCGAACGGCGCCAGCAGCCGTCAGCATGTCGGGATCGGCACCCAGCAAGGCGACCAGGTGCGCGCCTGCCGAGTGCCCCATCAGGACGAATCGATCGCGGTCTGCGCCCCACGACGCGGCCATGCGTTGCGCCGTAGCCAAGGCGCGGGCGACATCCCGAGCCTGCTCCAAGGGTTGAGCCACGGGCAGCATCCGATAGTTCACCGAGACCACGACATAGCCCTTCGGCAACCAGTACGCCACCTTATTGTCGGCCACGCCCGGATTGGACTTGTCGCCGATCACCCAGGCTCCTCCATGCACCATGAAGATCACCGGCGCATGGCGCGGCGACGGCGGCAGATAGACGTCGAAACGCTGCTGAGGGTCGTCGCCATAAGCGACGTCGCGCAGCACCCTTGCCTCGGACCGCGGCGCGTCGTCTTGCGCGGCATGCGCGATACCGCCAAGACCCACGGCGATGCATACCGCAGCGAGAATCCCATGCATTCGTTTCATGCCCATGATGTCTGCCCAATCGGTGGAGTCGTTCAACTTCCGCGCAACACAAGCGTTGCCATCAACCCATGAGGTCGGAGCGGCGCGAGCCGCAGCTCGCCGCCATGCTGTCGCGCGACGCGCTCGACGATCGCCAGCCCCAGGCCGGTACCGCCGCCATCGCCATGCACGAAGGGCTGACGAGCGCGCTCCGCAACCTGCTCGGGTAAGCCCGGGCCGCGGTCGACAACGTCGATGCGCCAGGCATCCTCCTGACGAGAAAGTGCCAACGCGTACGGTGGCGCACCGTGCCGTTGCGCGTTGACGAGCAGGTTGCCCACTGCGCGTAAAAGCGCCATCGGTCTGCCTGTCATCGGCGCGTGGGCAGGCGTGTCGACCTGCCACTCGCCCTCATACGCGCTGATCGCATTGCGACAAAGCACGGCCAGGTCGAGCGGTTCGCTCGCTTCGTCGCGGCCATCTCGCGCGTAAGCAATGAACTGCGAAAGGATGGCGTCGATATCGGCGATATCGCGATGCATGCCGGCGCGCAGTTCCGAGTCGACGCCGGGCACCAGTTCGATCGCGTACTGCAGCCGTGTCAGCGGCGTGCGCAGGTCGTGCGAGATGCCGGCAAGCATCAGTGCGCGTTCCTCGGCGGCCTCGCGTACCTCCTTGCTTGAATCGGCAAGCGCGCGCGCCAGCTCCTCCACTTCCTGCGGCCCCGCCAGAGTCCCCGGCGATGGCGGTTCGCCACGTACGATCGCCGGTGCGGATTGCGCCAGGCGCCGCAACGGCACCACCAGGCGGTGTGCGTAGTACGCCGCCGCGAGCCAGACCAGCACGGCACCCACGATCAACATCAATACCGAAAAGCGCAACACGCGACTGGCGCGCTGATCGAGAGCGAACGACACCCACAAGGCCGGCTGCGTATCGAGCTTCAGCCACACCACGTTCGCCGTTCCGATGCGCCCCAGGCGCGCCTCGCGACCGTGTGTGAGCTGTTGCGGCGCCTGTTCGATCAACTCGCGCATGACCGGCACGGCACGGAGGTCCCGCGATGGCGGCGGCAACTCGCTCACTGCCAGCCCGGCGTCGCGCAAATGGGCCACCACGCGTTCATGGGGCTGGGTGCGTGCCAGTTCCTCGGCGACATCAGCAAAGCCGTCCATCGCTTTCAGCAATTGCACGGCAGCCGGGCGGGTGGTCATCTGCCGCCCCATCGCCACAGCCAACACGGCCGCCCCGAGCAACACCAGCCCGATCACCAGCACGAGTTGCCCGAACACGCTGCGCGGTAGCGGAAGGCGGATCATGCGTTTTCATCCGGCGGCACGTACACGTAACCCACGCCCCACACGGTCTGGAGGATGCGTGGGTTGCGCACGTCGTCTTCCAGCAGCCGGCGAAGGCGAGCGATGGTGACGTCCATGCTGCGTTCGAACGCATCGTGTTCGCGGCCACGTGCGAGGCTCATCAGGCGATCGCGGCTGAGCGGCTGTCGCGGGTGCCGCAGCAGCACCGTCAGCACGGCGAATTCGCCGGAGGTCAAACGCCGCATCTCGCCGTGCTTGCTCAATTCGCGGCGCCCGAGATCCAACCGAAACGGACCGAAACGAACGATGCCACCGTCGGGCTCCGGCGCCCCCGGCGTCGGGCGTGCTCGCCGCAACACCGAGCGGATGCGCGCCAGCAGCTCGCGGGGATTGACGGGCTTGGGCAGGTAGTCGTCGGCACCGATCTCCAGGCCGACGATGCGATCGATCTCGTCGCCCTTGGCCGTGAGCATCACGATCGGCGTGGCGTCGCCCTGACCGCGCAGGCGACGGCAGATATCGAGGCCGTCTTCGCCGGGCAGCATCAAGTCCAGCACGATGAGGTCGTAGTGGCCTCGGTCCAGCGCCTGGCGCATCTGCGCGCCGTCGCCCACACCTTTGACTTCGAAGCTCTGGGATTCCAGGTAGCGCAGCAGCAGGTCGCGCAGGCGAGCGTCATCGTCGACCAGAAGGATGCGGGCAAGGTTTTCGTCCATGGGGCCACTATCGCGGCTGGCCGCGAGCCGGCGCAACGCCCTTTCGGAGCCGTTTGTAAGCAAATGTTTCCGAGGCGCCTGATCGAAACATCTGGTGGCGATGGCGACATACGTTCGGTCCGGGGCGGGATTAGCTTGGCCTCACCGCGAGGATGCCTCGCGCCGACCCGAAGGAGATACCCATGAACAGAACGACCCTGCTGATGGCGACGTTTGTGCTGGCCGGCGCTTCCGTTGTCGCCATTCCCGACGTCTCGGCCCAAGGCCGCGTCCGCGGCCACGCCGTGGTCCACACCGGTGATGGCGGACGTACCGCCGTCACCGGTGCGGCCGCCCGTGGCGATCGCGGTTCCTATGAGCGCGGACACCGTGTGGACAGCGATGGTCAGGGCAATGTCAGTGGCCGCAGCGGCGCGTATGCCGCCGGTGCCGACGGCGGCACTGCGCAGCGCCAAGGCAGCTTCTATCGCAATGCCGACGGGAGCGCCGGTCGCCAGGGCAGTGCCTCGGTCAACGGCCCCAATGGTGGCAACGCGACCACCAGCGGAAGCATCGCGCGCGACGCGTCCGGCAACGTCAACGGCAACCGCAGCACCAGCGCCACCGGCCAGAACGGAAACACCTACAACGGTTCGACCACCGTCCAGAACGGCACGGTTACCCACACCGGCACCTGCACCAACGCGGCAGGCGAGACGATCGCGTGCCGCGGTAACTGATGCCCAACCCTCCCCCAGGCCAGGGATGGCCACCCTTTCAGCCCACGAGGTATCCCATGCCGAAACTTCGCTATGTACTTGCCGCGACGCTGCTCGTCGCCTCCACCTCCTCCTTCGCGCAGAGCGAAGGCGCCGCCCAGGCCAAGCAGGACATGCAGGCACGCCTCAAGGCCGCCGATGCCAACGGCGACGGCGTAATCGATCGCCAGGAAGCCGAAGCCAGCCTGCCGCGTGTCGCCAAGAACTTCGACAAGATCGATACCAACCACGATGGAAAGCTGTCTGCCGCCGAACTCAAGCAGGCCGTCGACGTCGCGCGACAGCGCTTCGGCCGCTGAACGAGCAAGGCGATCACCATGGATACCTCGTCGCTCGGCTTGCTGGTGCTACCGCTGCCGCTACTAGTACTCATCGCCGCCGCCGAAGGTTGGCTGCGACAACGACGCGGACTCGGCCACGATTGGAAAGCCTACTGGGCGTCGCTCGGGGATGCAGCAGGCCGCGTGCTGATCAACGGACTGCTCGGGCCCGGCATTATCGGAGCGTTACTCTATGCAGTATGGCCATGGCGCATCGCCACCTTCACGATGGACCGATGGTGGCATTGGGCCTTGCTCTTCGTGGGCCAGGAGTTCTGCTACTACTGGATGCATCGTGCCGATCACCGCATCCACTGGTTCTGGCTCAATCACTCGGTTCACCACTCGTCGAACCAGTACACGCTGTCGTCTGCCTATCGCCTTGGCTGGACCGGAAAGATCACCGGCGCCACGATCTTCTTCGCACCGCTGGTATGGCTCGGCTTTCCGGTGCCCGTCGTGCTCGCCGCGCTGGCGGTGAATCTGCTGTATCAGTTCTGGTTGCATACGGAACTGGTCGGACGATTGCCGCGACCGATCGAGTTCCTGTTCAACACGCCATCGCACCACCGCGTGCACCATGCCAGCAATCCGGATTACATCGATTGCAACTACGGCGGCGTGTTGATCGTGTTCGACAGGATGTTCGGTTCGTTCCGCAGAGAGCGTGAGGACGAACCGCCTCGGTACGGCTTGGTGAAGCCGATATACAGCCACAACCCCGTCCGCATCGCCTTCCATACCTGGCTACAGATGTTTCGCACCCTGAAATCCGCGCCGACGTGGAAGGAACGCGCGCTGGTGTTGTTCGGGCCACCGCAATAGCGGGTGCTCCGCCGTGCGATGCGCGATTGCGTGCCGTGGCGGCTCACCGCCACGGCCGCGTCGGTATCATTCGCGACTGGCGTCGATCGCCTGTGACAGGCGCTCGACACCGATCACTTCCATCTCGCCCACGCGGCCACGCTTCGGCGCGTTCGCCGCTGGCACCACGGCGCGACGGAAACCGTGCGTGGCCGCTTCTTTCAGGCGTTCTTCGCCGTTGGGCACGGGGCGGATCTCGCCGGACAGACCGACCTCGCCGAAGGCGATGGTCTTTTCGGGCAGCGGACGATCGCGCAAGCTCGACAACACGGCCATGATCACCGGTACATCGGACGCGGTTTCCTGCACACGGATGCCGCCCACCACGTTGACGAACACATCCTGGTCGTATGCCGCCACGCCACCATGCCGATGAAGTACGGCAAGCAGCATCGCGAGACGGTTCTGTTCGAGGCCGAGCACCACGCGGCGCGGATTGCCCAGCGACGACTGGTCCACCAGCGCCTGCACCTCCACCAGCAGCGGGCGGGTGCCTTCGCGCGTGACCATGACCGCACTCCCCGGCGTCGGTCCGGCGTGCGCGGAGAGGAAGATTGCAGAAGGATTGGGCACTTCGCGCAGTCCTTTCTCGGACATGGCGAACACGCCGAGTTCGTTCACCGCACCAAAGCGATTCTTGAACGCGCGCAGCACGCGGAAGCGGCTTCCGGATTCCCCTTCGAAATACAGCACGGCATCGACCATGTGCTCGAGCACGCGCGGACCGGCGATGCCGCCCTCCTTCGTCACGTGACCCACGAGGAAGACCGAGGTGCCGGTCTCCTTCGCAAACCGCGTCAGCTTCGCGGCGGACTCGCGCACCTGACTCACGGAGCCCGGTGCTGCGGTCAGCATTTCCGTCCAGATGGTCTGGATCGAATCGATCACCAGCACGCGCGGCCGCGCCGACGCAGCCTGTTCCAGAATGCGCTCGATGCAGGTCTCGGCCAGCGCATGCAACGGCCCTAATGGAAGATCGAGACGCTGGGCGCGACCGGCCACCTGCCCCAGCGATTCTTCGCCGGTGACGTAGAGGCTCGGCAGGCTGGCGCCCAGCGTGCCCAGCATCTGCAGCAGCAGCGTGGACTTGCCGATCCCGGGGTCGCCACCGATCAGCACCACCGAGCCATCGACCAGACCGCCGCCCAGCACGCGATCGAGCTCGCCGATGCCGGTGTTGGTACGCGCTTCCGCGGTCAGCAGTACCTCCGTGAGCGGCGTGATACGCGGCGCGCCGGCCGCTTCACCCGCATAGCCGCCACGACGCGCGCCGGTCGATACCGCGGCGGGCTTCGCGGGCTGCACGACGAACTCGGATAGCACGTTCCATTCGCCGCACTCGGCACATTGGCCCTGCCATTTGCTGTGCTCGGCGCCGCACTGGGTGCAGACGTAGGCGGTCTTGGCCTTGGCCATCGGGGAGATTCCTGTTGCGAAGGTCGATATATAGCGCGGGCGTGTCGCACAGTGCGATACGCGTCACCGTGGCGCAGCTCAGTTCTCGTCTTCGACGAACAGTACGCGTCGGGTCATGCCGCAGGTGAGGTCGTAGGAGATCGTGCCGGCCGAGGCGGCGACGGCTTCCACCGGCAGGCCCTCGCCCCATAGCGTTACCTTGTCGCCGACGCGGGCGTCGGGCACGCCACGCAGGTCGAGCGTGATGAGGTCCATCGACACGCGCCCCACCAGCGGCGCGAGGCGATCGTTGACCAGCACCGGCGTACCGGCCACGGCGCTGCGCGGATAGCCGTCGCCGTAGCCGATGGCAGCCACACCGACAGGCATGTCTTCGGGGCATTCGTACGTGCCGTTGTAGCCGACCCGCTCGCCCTTCACGAGGTGATTGATCGCCACCAGCCGGGTGGCGAGCGACATGGCGGGGCGAAAGCCGAAATCGATGCCCGAGCGACCCTCGACCACCGAAAGGCCGTACAGCAAACCACCCGTGCGCACCCAGTCGGCGCGTGCATCCGGCCAGCCAAGCAGCGCTGCGGAATTGGACAGCGCGCGGTCCCCCGGCAGATCCGCCGTGGCGTCCTTGAAGCGCGCGATCTGCAAGGCCGTCTCGCGCCCCTCGAATTCCTCCGACGAGGCGAAATGGGTCATGAAACCGATGTCCCGATCGACCGCCGGCATCGCCAGCAAGGCGGCGTGGACCGCGCGCGCGCGTTCGGGCGGAAAACCCAGGCGATGCATGCCCGTGTCGATCTTGAGCCAGACTCTCAGTGGCCCGCGTGCCGGATCGGCGGCCGCCAGCCACGGCAGTTGCACATCGTGATGAATAAGCGCCTCCAGGCGGAGGCGCTGCATTTCGGCGATGTCGAACGGCGTATCGGGTCCGGACAGCACGACGATTCGCTGCCGGTGCCCCGCCGCTCGCAGGCGCAGTCCGTCCGCGATGGCGGCCACGGCAAAGGCCTCGGCGTCCGCGTCCAGCGCACGCGCGACGCGCTCGAGGCCGTGGCCATAGGCATCCGCCTTGACGACGGCCATCACCTTGGCCGCACCCGCCATGGCGCGTACGCGAGCCAGGTTGTGACGCAGCGCGCCGAGGTGGATCGTGGCAACCGTGGTACGGCTCATGGCGTTGGCTGGCGGAAAGTGGCGACCCCACAGTTTATCCGCAACGGCCGGGCAATCGCGTGGCAACGGCATGGCCGACCTCGGCAGGCGTGGCGCGACTACTTCGCGAGATCGAAGTCCGCAGAGGAAACCCAGCCGCGATTGCCGTGCTCGTCCTCCACTTCCCACATGAGACCGATCCTGTCGCCGGTGGGATAGACCGTCATGCCCGGTTCCAGCCCGCGCACGACCTTGCCCTTGCCGCTGGACTGCGCCCACAGGCGCGTTGCGACGGCCACCGTACCGGACTGACGACTGTTCGCCGCGGACGCGTCGCCGGGCATCCCGCCCAACTCGGCCACGAGTTTCGTGTACGCGTCGAGATACGCCATCGTGATGACCTGACCCTGCGTAGTATTCGTGTAGCCGCCGAGACCGGCCGCGCCGAGGCTTTCGCTGCCCCACAGCTGCCCACGCCCGCCGAAGCTGAGGTCGTTCTTTTCACCGTGTCCCTCGACCAGGGCCACCTGCTCCGAGGAGCGCACATCCGTGACCGTCAGCGTGACGTCCGCCGTCTTCGAATCGAACTTGACCGCGCCGGCCACGCGTCCCGCGGTGCCGCCGAGCAGGCTCTGCGCCAGCCCGGAGATGCCGCCACCACCCGCGTCACTGTTGCTGTCCACGAGATCGGGCACGAGCACGTAGTCCGCGGCTTTCACCTGTCCCTTGCCGACGTTGGAGCCTCCACGGAGCTGGCCGCCCGACGCCAGCGCGCGCTCGCGCATGGCCGCATCCATGCCCGCGTTGCGATCGACCAGGGTGAAGCAACCGGACTTTGCGACGAACACCTTGATGAGCTTGGTCGGCGCCGGAAGCTGACGCCCCGACCACCAGTTCTGCGACGCCTCCGGCTCGATGACCGAGAGGGAACCGAGCTTCTTCGCGCATTTGGGAATCTGCGCGACCTTTTCGTCATGCGCCTTGTTCTTCTTGTTGAAGAACGGAAGGCCCGCGGAGACGGGTGTGCAGAACGAAGCGCAGAAAGCCGAGGCTGCCACGAGGGCAACCGCTTTAAGGGAAAAGTCCATGTTGGTGGTTCCTGAAGGGCCCGATTCGTCGTGCCCTCGCGCGCCCGGGCGCATGCGCACGAAGGCCGTCACGCAACGGCCCATGCTAGGTAACGCCAACAGGAACGTCTTTAGGATGTCATCCTAAAATGGGCGAGCGATTTGCCACGCCAGATCGTCAGTGATCGTCGTGCAATGCGTGGTCGATGGCCGTCTGCGCCAGCGGCGCCATCACCGCATACCCCGCCGCGTTCGGGTGCAACCCGTCATCGGTGAGATCTTTCCGCAGCGCGCCTTGCGCGTCGGTCATGGCGTCGTAGTAGTCGATAAAACCCAGACGCTCTCTCGCGGCGTAGGTGCGCATCCATGCGTTCAACGCACGGATGCTCTCGGGCGGTCGACGCGTTGTTTGCTCGGCATCCGCAGCCACCGGCAACAGCGAGGCCAGCACGACGCGGATACCGTGCGCACGGGCCAGCTCCGTCATCGACATGAGATTGTCTTCGATCATCGCCAGCGACGAAGGGCCCGTGTTGCCGGCGATGTCATTGGTACCGGCCAAAATCACGACGACCGATGGTTTCAGCGTGATGACGTCCGCGCGAAAGCGCACGAGCATCTGTGGCGTGGTCTGCCCGCTGATGCCGCGATTGATGTACGGCTTCCCCGGAAAAAAGACACCGGTCGGGCGACCCCAGAAATCGGTGATCGAATCGCCCATGAACACGACACGCCGTTCGCTGGCCTTCGGCGCGGGCAACCGTGCGTTGTCCGCGGCGTAGCGGCCCTGTTCCGCCCAATCGTTGAGCCGCGCTTCGATACCGCTCCGTTGCTCGGCTGTGGGGCGCTCCGGGATCTCGATACGCGTCGTCGCGCCCGCTTGAGTCATGACCATGCAGGCCGCGAAGATCAGGTAACGACGGGTCATGGGGATCCTCTGCCTGGACGATGCAAAACGACGTTGCCAGTACTGCCGCCGATCCTCAGTCGAAGCTGCCGACGTAGGAATCGGGCGCCCAGTTCTCGAACTTGGTGTAGTGACCGAGGAAGGCCAGCTTTACCGTGTCGGTCGGACCGTTTCGCTGCTTGCCGATGATGATCTCGGCCAGGCCTTTGTCCGCCGATTCCTTGTTGTAGTACTCGTCGCGGTAGATGAACATGATCACGTCCGCGTCCTGCTCGATAGCGCCGGATTCGCGCAGGTCGGACATCATCGGCCGCTTGTCGGCACGTTGTTCCAGCGAGCGATTCAACTGCGAGAGCGCAATCACCGGCACGTTCAGTTCCTTGGCCAGCGCCTTCAACCCGCGTGAGATCTCCGAGATTTCCGTGGCGCGGTTTTCCGAATTGCCCGGCACCTGCATGAGCTGCAGGTAGTCGATCACGATCATGCCCAGGCCGTGTTCGCGTTGCAGGCGTCGCGCACGCGAACGCATTTCCACGGGCGACATCGCGGGCGTGTCGTCGATGAAGATCTTGGCGTCGGAAAGCATGGTGATCGCGGAGGTGACGCGCGGCCAGTCTTCTTCCGCGAGATCGCCGTTGCGCAGGTGCTGCGCGTGAACGCGACCGAGCGATGAGATCAGACGGAACGCCAGCTGCGATGCCGACATTTCCATCGAGAACACGGCGACGGCTTTCTTGCCGCGCATCGCCGCGGCTTCGGCGAGGTTCAAGGCAAACGCGGTCTTACCCATCGACGGTCGCGCGGCGATGATGATCAGATCCGACGGCTGCAGGCCCGAGGTGAGTTCGTCGAGGTCGGTGAAGCCCGTGGACAGGCCGGTGAGCTGGCCGCGCTTTTCGTAGCGTTCCGTGAGCATGCGGAAGGCCTCGGCCGTGGCTTCGCGCACGGATACGATGTCCTTCTTGCCACGCGCGCCGGACTCCGCGATGCGGAACACGCGCTGTTCGGCGAGTTCCATCACTTCCTGCACGCTCTTGCCTTCGGGACGGAAGCCGTCCTCGGTGATCAACGTACCGGCGTCGATCAACTGGCGGAGCACCGATTTCTCGCGAACGATGTCGCCGTACGCGGCGATGTTGGCGGCACTGGGCGTGGAGTTCGCCAGTTCCATGAGGTAGGTGGCACCACCGACCATTTCCGCCATTTCATTGGCGACGAACCAATCGCCGAGGGTGATGGCGTCGCAGGGCATGCCCTTGTTGGCGAGCTCGTTGATGGCGCGCCAGATGAGGCGGTGATCACGCCGATAGAAATCGTCGTCGACAAGCTTGTCCGCGACCTTGTCCAGGGAATCCGGCGACAGCATCAGACCACCCAGCACGGCCTGCTCGGCCTCGATGGAATGGGGCGGAATGCGCAATGCGTCGATGGCGGAGGGTTCGCGTCGGCGCTTGCGGTCGCCGCGCTCGCTTCGCTCGGGATTGAAGGACATGGATTACCTCGTGTTGCGGACGGCGCCGACCGGAACGGCGGGCCGTGGAGCGATCATACGCGCACCTGTCTCACCCGTTGAGAGGATAAGTCTGTGGATAACCTGTGCGTATAAACGAAAACGGGCGCCTTGCGGCGCCCGTCCGGATCGCAGGTGACTCGGGCTTACGCGCCGATAACCTTGACCTTGACCGTCTGCTGCACGTCGGCGTGGAGGACGATGACGACCTCGTACTCGCCCACATTGCGGAAGGGGCCTTCGGCCTGAATCACTTCGCTCTTGTCGACTTCGAAGCCCTTGGCGGTCAGCGCTTCGGCGACGTCGCGCGGCGTGACCGAACCGAACAGCTTGCCTTCCGGCGAAGCGTTCACTTCGATCGTGACTTCCGCGCCTTCGAGCTTGGCGGCACGACCCTCGGCACCGGAGAGCTGCTCCTTGGCCTTGGCTTCGTACTCGGCGCGACGAGCTTCGAACGCGGCGAGGTTGTCGGCGGTGGCGCGGGCGGCCTTGCCGGTCGGAAGGAGGAAGTTACGGCCGTAGCCCGGCTTGACGTTGACCTTGTCGCCGAGATTGCCGAGGTTCTTCACCTTCTCAAGAAGGATGAGTTCCATAGGATGTTCCTTTTCGTTAGCACGGAATGGGCCCCGTGCAGCCAGGACGGTTGTCCGAAATATCTTTCACGGCGCGCCCTCCCGGTGAGGAGGGCGCGTGACGATCAGACGTCGTGGTTGTCGGTGTACGGCAGCAGCGAGAGGAAGCGAGCGCGCTTGATCGCGGTCGCCAGCTGACGCTGGTAGCGGGCCTTCGTGCCGGTGATGCGGCTCGGGACGATCTTGCCGTTCTCCGTGACGTACTGGCGGAGGGTGTTGAGATCCTTGTAATCGATCTCCTTCACGCCCTCAGCGGTGAAGCGGCAGAACTTGCGGCGGCGGAAAAACTTGGACATGGCTGTGATCCCCGATTAGTCGTCGCTGTCGCGATCGTTGTCGTTGTCGCGACCGCCACGGCGGTCGTCGCCGTCGCTGTCGTCGTCACGGCGACGCGAACCCTTCTGCTCGTCCTTTTCCTTGCTCTTAAGGATGAAGGACTGCTCGGTGTCGGCCTCGTCGCGACGGATCACGAGGTGGCGCAGGACGGCGTCGTTGAAGCGGAAGCCCGTCTCGAGCTCGTTCAGGACGTTCTGCGAAACCTCGATGTTCAGCATCACGTAGTGAGCCTTGGCGAGGTTCTCGATGGGATAGGCCAGCTGACGACGGCCCCAGTCTTCGAGGCGGTGGATCTTGCCGTTGTCGCCTTCGATCAGCGTCTTGTAACGCTCGATCATGGCGGGCACCTGTTCGCTCTGGTCCGGATGGACCAGGAACACGACTTCATAATGACGCATGGTGGCTCCTTGTGGATGCACCCCTGACGGGGATGGCAGCCTCCCGCGCAGTGGCGGTGAGGCAAGAAGACCCTCCTGAGAGAGGGCCAGCCGCGCATTCTAAGGAGAAACCGGGGTTCAGAGCAAGCCGAGGCGGCTTGTAGGAGCCGCCATGCCGGCTCCCACAACATTAAGCGACCGTGAAGGACTCCCCGCAACCGCATTCACCCGTGGCGTTGGGGTTGTGGAAGACGAACGAGGCGTTGAGCCCCTGACGTTGGAAATCGATCAGGGTGCCGTCCACCAGGGGCAGGCTCTTGGGGTCCACCACCACGCGGATGCCGTCGATGTCGAGCACCCGGTCGTCTTCCGCGATGCGGTCGGCGAGGTCGACGACGTAGCCGAAGCCCGAACAGCCCATGCGCTTGACGGCGAAACGCACGCCGGCAGCCGCGGGGGCCCGATCGAGGAAGGCGCGCATCCGGTCGGAGGCGGCGGAAGTGATCTGAATGGTCATGAAAACGTTTTCTAGCCGTGGTATACCGACGAACGGTGCCGTTCACGCGACCCTTACACTATCATGCGAGGTCGCGTCTTACGCGCCTGACATGCGGCGCCTTTTCTGGAGTTTCAATCGATGACGGTGGTAAGCGTCAAGCAGGCCCTCGCGGGGGGCACGGCAACGGGCGAGCACGAAGTAACGGTTCGCGGCTGGGTACGCACCCTGCGCGAGTCCAAGGGTGGACTCTCCTTCGTGAACGTGAGCGACGGCTCCTGCTTCGCGCCCATCCAGGTCGTCGCCACCGCCGATCTCGCCAATTACGAGACCGAGGTCAAGCACCTCACGGCCGGCGCTGCCGTGATCGCCACCGGCAAGCTCGTGCCCTCGCAGGGCAAAGGCCAGGCCTTCGAGATCCAGGCCACCCGGATCGAGGTCACCGGCTTCGTCGAGAACCCGCTCACCTACCCCATCCAGCCCAAGCAGCACTCGATGGAGTTCCTGCGCGAGGTGGCTCACCTGCGTCCGCGCACGAACCTGTTCGGCGCGGTCACGCGCGTGCGCCACACCATGATGACGGCGATCCACCGGATCCTGACCGAGCAGGGCTTCTTCTGGATCAACACGCCGATCATCACCACCTCCGACGCCGAGGGCGCGGGTGACATGTTCCGCCTGTCCACGCTGGACCTCGCCAACCTGCCGCGCGACGACAAGGGCGGCATCGACTGGCGCAAGGACTTCTTCGGGCGCGAAGCCTTCCTCACGGTGTCCGGCCAGCTCAACGTCGAGGCGTACGCGCTCTCGATGAGCAAGGTCTATACCTTCGGCCCCACCTTCCGCGCCGAGAACTCCAACACCACACGCCATCTGGCTGAGTTCTGGATGGTCGAGCCCGAGGTGGCTTTCGCCGACCTCAACGACAACGCCGATCTCGCGGAGCTGTTCCTGAAGGGCATCTTCAAGGCGGTGCTCGACGAGCGTCCCGACGACATGGCCTTCTTCGCCGAGCGCGTGCAGCCCGACGCGATCACCCGACTGGAAGCCTTCGTCGCCAAGCCGTTCGAGCGGATCGACTACACCGAAGCGGTGTCGATCCTGCAGAAGTCCGGCAAAAAGTTCGAACACCCCGTCGCCTGGGGCATCGACCTGCAGACCGAGCACGAGCGCTACCTGGCCGAGGAACATATCGGTCGCCCCGTGGTCGTCATGAACTACCCCGAACAGATCAAGGCGTTCTACATGCGCCTCAACGACGACGGCAAGACCGTGGCGGCCATGGACGTGCTCGCGCCCGGCATCGGCGAGATCATCGGCGGTGCGCAACGTGAGGAACGCCTCGACTACCTCGACCGACGCATGGACCAGTTCCACCTCGACAAGACCACCTACGACTGGTACCGCGACCTGCGCCGCTATGGCACGGTGCCGCATGCCGGTTTCGGCCTGGGTTTCGAGCGCCTTCTGGTCTACGTCTGTGGTCTGTCCAACATCCGCGACGCCATCCCCTACCCCCGTGCGGCGGGGAGCGCCGAGTTCTAGTACAGCGAAACCATCATGCCCCCTTCCCCGTCCCGTCTTCTTCCGCTCGCCCTCGCGCTCGTCACGCTGGGCGCTTGCCACGCCATCGTGCCGCCGAATCTCCGCCCGCCGGAGAGTCCGACGAACACGGTCGTCATCGCGCGGAAGACGCTCGAAGGGGCCGCACCGTGCTGCGGCAGCTTCGCCGACCTTTCCTATCAGGACATGCTGCCCTGGCAGCCGAAACGGTTCGAGCTGAGCAAGGACAGCCCGGTCGCCAATCTCAACGGCGACCGCAGCTATTTCCTTGCGTTCCGACTGCCCCAGGGCGCGCAGGTGCCGTACACCATCGCGTTCAAGTCGGAACTCAACGGACGCTGGCTCAGTGCCAGCTATCTTTTCGCTCCCACCGTCGTGCTGCTCGACGATGCCTTCCAGCCGCTGCATTCGGAAGATATCTCGCTGTGCGAGTACATCGGTTGGACCAGCGAGACGACCGGTGCCTTCGGCAAGTTCAAGGTGATGGACGACAAGGCACGCTACCTCGTGGTGTACTCGTCGGCGAAGCAGCAGCAGGGCCAGACCTACTGGGAGCAGTCGCCCACCACGTTCTCGGCCGAGGCGCCGGTGAAGATGAACTCCGCAGGCAGCTTCAAGATCCCGCATGGCCCCGATGGCGTGCTGTTCGTCGGCATGCAGAACGACACGTACAAAAAAGCCATCAACAACGCCGTGTGCTCGAAAGCCGAGCAAGGCAACGGCGTGATCTCCACGATCCGCAGCGTGGTCACGACCGACATCCTCGGCGACGATCCGGAACAGAAGAAGAACAAGAGCAAGGAAAAGGGCTCCTGATCCATGCAGATCGCGGTCTACCTCTATCTGCTGCTCCTGCTCGGCGCCGTCGCGTTCTTCCTCCTGCACTTCGTGGCGCAATGGCGTTTTACGAGCCTGCTGCGCAAGCGCTATCCCGACCAGTGGAAGACCATCGTCGAGGCCGACACCGGACGACCCAACGGTATGGCGAACTGGCTGCGCGTGCGTCGTGTGCTGCGCTCGGATGCACCGGCCCTGTTCAATGACGATGACCTCAATCGCTGGCAGCGCGTCTGGCGACTCACGCCCTGGTTTGCATGGCCGTGCTGGTTCGCCGCAATGGCGATACAGTGGTGGGCGATGAAACCGGGCTGACCCGCCCGCCCACCGTTCGAGGGGAGCGCTGCATGGATCTACGTCTCACCGGTCGTCACGCGCTGGTCTGCGGCGCCTCGCAGGGCCTGGGCCGGGCCACGGCCTTCGAACTGGCCGAACTCGGCGCCAGCGTCACCCTGCTCTCGCGTTCCGCCGATGCCCTCGCGGCCCTTGCGGCTGAACTGCCCGCACGCCAACCCGGACAGACGCACAGCCACGTCGTGGCCGACATGCTCGACACCGACGCCTTGGCGGCGACCGTGGGCGAGGTGATCGGAGATCACGCCGTCCACGTGCTGGTGAACAACAGCGGCGGCCCGCCGCCCGGCCCCTTGTGGAATGCAGAGCCGGAGGCCTTCCTCACCGCCTACCGGCAGCACGTCATCGCTGCCCAGGTGCTGACGCAAGCGTGCCTTCCCGGCATGCGCGAGGCCCGATATGGCCGTATCGTCAACATCATTTCAACCTCCGTGAAGGAACCGATCCCGAACCTGGGCGTCTCCAACACGACGCGGGCCGCGATGGCCGGCTGGGCAAAGACCCTCGCGAGCGAAGTGGCGCCCGACGGCATCACCGTCAACAACGTGCTGCCCGGCTACACCCGCACGCCGCGGCTGCAGTCACTGGTGGACGCCAGCGTGAAAGCGGGCCGCACGCGTGAGGAAGTGGAACGCGGGCTGCTTGCCAGCGTGCCCGCCGCACGCTTCGCGGAACCGTCGGAGGTCGCTGCGTTGATCGCGTTTCTCGCCAGCCCGGCGGCGGGTTACATCAACGGCACCAGTATTGCCGTCGACGGTGGCCGCACCCGCGGCCTCAGCTGAGGCCGCCTCATGCACATCCTGGCCAACCTCATCGACGGCCGGCAGCGCGCGCCGCGCGAGGGCCGGTATCTCGACGTTGTCGACCCGGCGCTGGGAAGCCCGTTCGCTCAGTGCCCGGACTCCAGCGGCGACGACGTAAGCGACGCTGTCGCGGCTGCCGCACGCGCGGCGCCCACCTGGGCCGCCTTGCCGGCCGAGGCGAGGGCGCGCTGCCTGTACCGGCTTGCGGACGCGATCGAGGCGCGCCTGGATACCTTCGCCGAAGCGGAATCGCAGGACAGCGGCAAGCCCGTCGCCCTCGCCCGTTCGCTCGACATCCCGCGCGCCATTGCCAATCTGCGTTTCTTCGCCGCAGCTGCCGGCCAATGGAGCAGCGAATCGCACGCCATGGAACACGGTGCGATCAACTACACGCTGCGGCTGCCTCTCGGTGTCGTGGGCTGCATCAGCCCATGGAATCTGCCGCTGTACCTTTTCACGTGGAAGATTGCGCCCGCCCTCGCGGCGGGCAATGCCGTGGTAGCCAAGCCTTCCGAGGTGACGCCGTATACGGCGTGGCTGCTCGGCACACTCGCGGATGAAGCAGGATTTCCTGCGGGCGTCCTCAATATCGTGCATGGCAACGGTCCCGCCGTCGGCGAAGCCATCGTCACGCACACGCAGGTCAAAGCCGTTTCGTTTACCGGTAGCACGCGCACCGGGCTCGCCATCGCTGCGGCGGCAGCGCCCCAGTTGAAGAAGGTGTCACTGGAACTCGGCGGCAAGAACCCCACCATCGTGTTCGACGATTTCGATGTCAGCGACGCATCGATGGCGACGATCGTCCGCTCCGGCTTCGCCAATCAGGGCGAGATCTGTCTCTGCGGGTCGCGTCTGCTGGTGCAGCGATCGATCTATGCGCGCTTTCGCGAGCTTTACCTCGAGCGCGTGCGCGCGCTGCGCGTGGGCGATCCGCGCGACGCCGGCAGCGATCTCGGCGCGCTTGTCTCGCGAGCGCACTTCGACAAGGTCATCGCCTGCATCGAGCGCGCGCGCCGCGAAGGCGGTCATATTCTCACGGGAGGCGAACGGGTGGTGGTCGAGGGCCGCTGTGCCGATGGCTGGTTCGTCGCTCCCACCGTGATCGAAGGCCTGCCGCCGGAAGCTGCCACGAACCAGGAAGAAATCTTCGGCCCGGTAGTCAGCCTCATTCCCTTCGATACCGAAGAGGAAGCCCTCGCCATCGCCAACGGCACGCCTTATGGCCTGGCGGCCTCCGTGTGGACCCGCGACGTGTCGCGCGCGCATCGCTTCGCCGCGCGCCTCGATGTCGGCATCGTCTGGGTCAACTGCTGGATGCTGCGCGATCTGCGAACGCCGTTCGGCGGCACGAAGCAATCGGGCGTCGGTCGCGAAGGCGGCGTCGAGGCCATGCGTTTCTTCACCGAAGCCAGGAACATCTGCATCGATCATGGACACTGACGTCATTCGCGTCGACGGCGCCCCTGCACCCGTGGGCGCCTACCCGCATGCCCGCCGTGTTGGGGCGCTCTTGTTTCTCTCAGGCATCGGCCCGCGAGACCCTGCCACGAATGCCATTCCCGGCAACGTGCTCGATGCGGAAGGCGCGCTGCTTTCCTACGACATCGAGGCGCAGTGCCGGCAGGTCTTCGCCAACGTACGCGCGGTGCTCGAAGGCAGCGGTGCAAGGTTCGAAGACCTGGTCGACGTGACCGTCTACCTGACCGACATGGCGCGCGATTTTCCGATCTATAACCGTCTATATGCAGAAGCGTTCGCGGGCGTCGATGCCTGCCGCACCACGGTGGAGATCAACGCCTTGCCGACGCCGATCGCCATCGAGTTGAAGTGCATCGCCGCACTGGGCTCCTGACGACACGTTGCATGCCATGCGCCGAGCCCGCGGCGTTCAACCTGCGCGGGCGTGATCCAGGCAATGCTGCAGCATCTCGCCAATGAGCACCTGCACGTTGGCTGCCTTCTTCGGCAGATATTCGAATGATTCTTCGTCCATGTAGTTGAGCTGGGCGAGTTCGAGTTGCACGGCATCCACGCCCTGGTCGGGCCGGCCGTAATGGCGCGTGATGTAGCCGCCCTTGAAACGTCCGTTCACCGCGAACGAATAGTCGTCCTGCCTTTCGAGCACGGCCGCGAGCGCGGCCTGCAAACCGGGGGAGCAACTCGCGCCGTCGGCCGTGCCCAGGTTGAGGTCCGGCAGGCGACCTTCGAACAACATGGGCACGTGGCTGCGAATGGAGTGGCCTTCCCACAGCACCACCCGACCGAATTCCTTCCGCAGGCGACCCAACTCGTCGGCCAGCGCGCGGTGATAAGGCCTCCACCAGCGCTTGACCCGATCCCCGATGTCCTCGGCGTCGGGTTCCGCGCCGCCACGGTAGATCGGCTCACCACTGAACTGCACCGTGGGCACGAGACCCGTTTCGCTCTGCCCGGGATACAGCGCGTGTCCATCCGCCGGGCGATTCAGATCGACCACATAGCGCGAGGCGAACGGCTTGATGACGCTGGCGCCCAGACCGCGCGCGAAATCGTAGAGTTCGGCCACGTGCCAGTCGGTGTCCGGTGAGCGCCGCGCGGGGCGCTTCATGCGCGCGGCCAGATCGTCGGGAATGGCGCTGCCGTTATGCGGCAGGCTGATCAGAAGCGGTGCAGTGCCGCGGTGCAGGGTATACGGGCTCATGGCCGCAGTGTAACGCTCAACCGGGCACGCGATCCCCCATCAGCACCATCTCTTCGGCGGAGGTCGGATGGATCGCGAGCGTCGCATCCAGGTCCGCCTTGGTCGCCCCCATCTTGATCGCCACGGCGAAGCCCTGGAGGATTTCGTCCACGCCGGGGCCCAGCATCTGCATGCCGACGATGCGCGACTCTGCGCCCACGCAGATCAGCTTGAACCGTGTGGTCATGGGCCGCCCCGCGAGCGCCAGTTGCATCGGCACGAAGGCCTGCTTGTACAGGTGCACGTCCGCCCCATAGTGCTCGCGCGCCTGCTCCTCCGACATGCCGATGGTGCCGAGCGGCGGGTGCGAAAACACCACGCTGGGAATGTTCTGGTAGTCGAGCTTCGCCTCCGGCTTGCCGCCGAAAAGCCGGTCTGCCAGCTTGCGCCCTGCCGCCACCGCGACCGGCGTGAGCGCCAGCCGCTGGGTCACGTCGCCGACGGCATAGACGCCGGGCACGTTGGTGTTCTGGTAGTCGTCGATCTCGATGTGACCCTCGCTTCCGGTGCGCAGGCCGATGCGGTCGATGTCGAGCGTCGCGGTGTTCGCGTGCCTTCCCACGGCCCATATCAAGGCATCGTAGGGGCCGGGATGGTCGCCTTTGTCACAGTCGAGCAGGAGCATGCCGTCCTTCTCGTGTACGGCCTCGATCTGGCAGGTGTAATGCACGCGGATACCGTGCTGACGCATTTCTTCGCCCAGCCCGTAGGCCATTTCTTCGTCGAAGTCGCTCATGAGGCGACCGCGCACGTACATGTCCACGTCGCTGCCCAGGGCACGCAGCACGCCGGCCAGTTCGACCGCGATATAGCCGCCTCCGACAATGGCCGTGCGCCTCGGGCAGGCGCGCAGGTCGAAGAAACCGTCGGAGGTCATGCCGAGGTCGAAGCCCGGCTTGTCCAGCCGGTTCGGCGCGGACCCGGTGGCGACGATGACGTGGGGTGCGGTCAGTTCGCGCCCACCGGCCAGCACGCGGTCGGGCGCCAGAAAACGGGCCGTTTCGTGCACCAGCGTGACGTGTCCCGTATCGAGCAGTTGCTGGTATTTCCCATGGATACGTTCGATGTACGCCTGACGTCGCTCGATGAAACGGGGCCAGTCGAGGCTGCCGGGCTTGTCGTGGAACCCATAGTCCACGGCGATGTACTGCGCGTCGGCCATTTGCGCGGCGTACCACATCGCCTTCTTCGGCACGCAGCCGACGTTGACGCACGTACCGCCCAGGGCCTTCGGCTCGACGAGCGCGACCTTCGCGCCGTGTTTCGACGCCCGGATCGCCGCCGACAGGCCGCCCGATCCGCCGCCGATCACGATGAGGTCGAAGGTTTCCACGGTCATGCATCGCTCCTGGGTCGGGGAGGCGTCACCGTAACAGAAGGCCATGCGAAGGCCCGGTAGCGCACTCCGCCCATCCAGCTCGTGCGGTTTCCCAGGTATTCCTTGCAAGCCATTGATTTGATAACCTCGACCCGCCGTTCATCGATCGGACTTGCCGATGTTGCCCATCGACCGCCATCCTCGCCCGCTGGCATGGCTTGGCCACCTGACCATCGCCGCGCTGCTCTCGTTGCTTGCCGCCTGCGGCAGCGCCCCGCGCAAGCCATCCACCTCGCAGCAGCGCAACCCCGCCTCCGCCGTGCCGATTGCCAAGAATCTTGGCTGGTCGATGAAACCTGCCGCCGCGCCTCCTGCGGATGCGGCCAACGACGTGCTGTTCCGCGCCATCGGTCTGGTCGGCACTCCTTACCGCTGGGGCGGCAACACCCCGCAAGGTGGCTTCGACTGCAGCGGGCTGATCAACTACATCTATCTGACGTCCACCGGCATGCGCCTGCCGCGCACCTCGGCGGAGATGGCCGCGCTTGACAAGCCCAAGGTGGGTGAAGCGGACCTCGCCAGCGGCGATCTCGTCTTCTTTGGCCGCGGCCACGTGACCCACGTGGGCGTTTATGTGGGCGAGGGTCGTTTCGTCCACGCGCCGAACTCAGGCGGCACGGTACGATTGGACAACCTGGATGGTGCCTACTGGAAGGACAACTTCGTCTACGGACGCCGCGTCCTTAACTGAATGGATGCCAACGCCAGGGGTCACTCAGAATAATTCAATTGCGCGCGATTTAATTGTGTGCTTTCATACATTCAAGGCCGGTGTCGCCGGACCTTCCCTCACCTCACCGAAGGACTCACGACTATGAGCAACATCTCGAAAGTACAGAAGATCCTCTACACCGCCCACGCCAAGGTGTCCGGTGGGCGCGAAGGTCACGCCGAGACCGACGACGGCCTCATCAAGCTCGATCTGCGCCTGCCGAAGGAAATGGGCGGCAACGGTGGCGGCAGCAACCCGGAACAGCTCTTCGCGGTCGGCTACGCCGCCTGCTTCGAAGGCGCTGTGCGCTTCGTCGCCGGCCAGAAGAAGGTCAAGGTCGATGGCGCATCGGTCGCCAGCAGCGTGGGCATCGGTCCGCGCGAAGGCTCCGGCTTTGCGATCCAGGCCAAGCTCGAAGTGACCCTGCCGGGCGTCGATGACGCCACCGCGCAGGAGATCGTGAAGACCGCGCACGAAGACGTCTGCCCGTACTCGCATGCCACGCGCGGCAACATCGACGTGGATATCTCGGTCAACGGCAAGAAGGTCGTGTAATTCACGATCCACAGGCCGGAAACGAAACAAGGCGCCGTGAGGCGCCTTGTTTCGTTTGCACGGAAGGAACGGCAGCTCAGTGGGCGCCGTCACCCTGCGGGTGAGCATGACCGTGGGCGATCTCCTCTTCCGAGGCGTCACGCACCGTCTGCACGTCGACGTGGAAGTTCAAGGTCTTGCCGGCCATCGGATGATTGAGGTCCACATCCACCACGCTGGAGCCGATCTTCTGCACCACCACGACGCGATTGCCGCCTTCCTTGAGCGAAAGCACGGTGCTGTCGCCCGCCTTGAGGCCCTTGCCCTGCTTCGGGAAGTACTTCTTCGGCACGCGCTGGGTCAGGCCTTCCTGGCGCGGGCCGTAGCCCTGCTCCGGGGCGATCTCGACATCGAACGTGTCGCCGACCGACTTGCCTTCCAGACCGGCTTCCAGACCCGGGATGAGCTGGCCGTGGCCGAGCAGGATCCACAACGGCTCGCCGCCCTCGACCGAGCTTTCGACCTTCTCGCCGTCGACGGTGAGCGTGTAGTGGAACGAAACGACCTTGTCCTTGCCAGCCTGCATGTTGGTTTCCAACGGAGGAAAACCGGGGATTTTAGCCGCGGTCGGCCCCGGCGTCACGCGCGGCCCTGTGGCGGCCAAAGCCCACGCCGCGGGCTTCCGGGCCCAGCCAGGTAAGCAACGCCAGCAGCACCGCCACGGCGGCGATCCATGAGGACATCGCAAAGGCGAAATCGCCGCCACGACGCTCCGCCACCCAGGTCTGCGCCGTGGCGGTGATCGCCGCGAGCAGGTTGCCCATCTGGTAGGCGAATCCCGGCAACGTGCCGCGCACGGCGTCGGGCGCCAGCTCATTCAGATGCGTGGGAACCACACCCCAGGCGCCCTGCACCATCACCTGGATAAGGAAGGCACCCAGACCCAGCAGCAGAAGCGAACCCCCGTAGGTCCACAGCGGAATGACCGGTAGCGCGAGCAGCGCGGCAATGATGATTGCGCGGCGCCTGCCGATTCGCTCCGAAAGCGCACCGAAGCTCAGGCCACCGACCAACGCACCGAGATTGAGCAGGGCCGTCAGCAGGAACGCTGTGCTCGACCCCGCGGGGAGCTTCAGCGTCGACTGCACGAACGTCGGATACATATCCTGCGAGCCATGGCTGAACATGTTGAACGCCGCCATCAGCAGCATGAGGTAGACGAACAGCTTCCAGTGCCCGCGCATCGATACGAAGACGCTTTCCCGCGCGTGATGACGACGCGATTTCCACACCGGCGACTCCGGCACCTTGCGGCGGATGTAAAGCACCAGAAGCGCGGGCAGCGCGCCGACGACGAACAGACCGCGCCACCCGATGTGATCCACGAGCAGCCAGTTGACGAGCGCCGCCAAGAAGAAGCCGCAGGGATAACCGCTCTGCAGCAAGCCGGAAACCATGCCACGCGACTTCGCCGGGATGGACTCCATCGCCAGCGACGCGCCAATGCCCCACTCGCCCCCCATGGCGATACCGAACGCAAAGCGCAGGCCGAGCAGCACGGCCAGGCTAGGCGCAAACGCACAGGCCACTTCGAGCACCGAAAACAACACGATGTCGACCATCAACACGGGACGGCGTCCATAGCGATCGGCGAGCCGTCCGAAGATCAACGCACCGATCGGTCTGGCGGCTAGCGTCAGAAACAAACCGTAGGTCACATCCTGTTTCGACGCACCGAACTCGTGTGCCACGGCGAGGATCACAAAGGTCAACAGAAAGTAATCGAACGCGTCGAGCGTCCAGCCTAGAAAACTCGCGACGACGGTGTGCCGCTGCGTGGAATCCAGGTCGCGCAGGGCGGCGGGAAGTTGCATGAGAATTTCCTCAAACTCGGGCCGCGCCGAGGCTAGCACAGCGCTACTATCCGACACGCGCCTCACGGCGCCATAACGCTGCGGCACTACACTGGCCGCCACCACGACACACGGAGGAATCGATGAAGCACTCCCGATCGTTCGTTACATTCGCCCTGCTCGGCACGCTGGTTTCCGGTGCCGCCCTCGCTCACGGCATCGCACCGCAGGATGCATCGGGCGACAGCGGCGCTCCCGCCTTCTCGGACATCAGCAAGGACGGCAAATCCATCAAGCGCAGCGATATCCCCAAGGACGTCGATGCACTGAAGGAACTGCGAGCGCATTTCCCGGAAGCGGACCTCAATCACGATGGGCGCGTCGACAAGAGCGAATACGACGCCTACATCAACAAGAACAGTCAGCGGCCGCAGTCGCAGCAGTAATCGTTCGGCCGGGGCGCATGCGCCCCGGCCATCCTCGCAAGGACAGCCGCCATGATTCCCGATAGCCGCACGAGGCGACGCATCGCCGCCCGGTTCCGCCGTCGCGGCGATCGGATCTACATCCACGGCAAGCTCGCTACCGACCCCGTCTACGCCGCCACCGCTCGCGCGATCGCCGGCCGCCGTCTTCCGCTGCTCGACATCGGCTGCGGTCTGGGACTGCTCGGTCATTACCTGCACTCATGCGGTGCGCTCGACGAATACGTCGGCCTCGACCACGATCAGCGCAAGATCGCCATGGGCCGCGATGCGGCCGAACGCGCCGGTCTCGGCGATGCCATCGCCTTGCGCGAAGCGGACGCCGCCACGCCACAACCCGTACGCGGGCACGTGGCGATGCTCGATGTACTGCATTACCTGCCGCGCGAACGTCAGAGCGAACTGCTTGCCTTTGCGGTGGATCATCTCGCCGACGACGGCGTGCTGGTCCTGCGCAACGTGATCCGCGACGGTTCCTGGCGCTATCGCGCCACGGTGTGGGAAGAAAAATTCATCGAGGCGGTGGGCTGGATTCCAGGCGGCGCGCAGTATTTTCCGACCGAGGACGACATCCGCCAGGTACTGGAACCGCGTGGCATCCACGTCGACTTTCGCCCGCTGTTCGGCCGCACGCCGTACAACAGTTGGTTGATGACGGCTTCGCGCGGGTAGCCGCAGAAAACCAGCCTCGCCGCTTCATTGCTTCGTCGGCTTCTCGCCGCTATAGCGGCTCCCACAGCATCATGTCGACCGGCGAACCTCCTTGTGGGAGCCGCCATGGCGGCGAGGAAAACCGCCCCACCGCATCGTCGGCCCGTCAGCTTCTGACCGCTACAGAGTCTCCAGCCGGTCGGTATCGATTCTGTTGCTCCCCATCGCCAGCAGGCTGGCTCCCACCGGCTCTTGGGGTTATCGCTACTCCCCATCGCCAGCGGGCTGGCTCCCACCGGCTCTTGAGGGTTGTTGCTACTCCCCATCGCCAGCAGGCCGGCTCCCACCGACTCTTGGGGCTTGTTACTACTCCCGATCGCCAGCGGACTGGCTCCCACCGCGGCACTGGTGGGAGCCAGCCTGCTGGCGATAACGGCTCTCGCAGGGCGGCCCCATTGTGCGGCGCAATAAGGTATACTCGGCGGGTCGT
The DNA here is from genome assembly GCF_023612255.1 of Luteibacter flocculans. NCBI lineage: Bacteria > Pseudomonadati > Pseudomonadota > Gammaproteobacteria > Lysobacterales > Rhodanobacteraceae > Luteibacter > Luteibacter flocculans. The sequence continues at coordinate 2,832,895 of NZ_CP063231.1, forward strand.
GCTGCGCTCCGACTCCCTTGCGGACCCTCGGCGTGGAAAGTTTCCCGCCCGTTCCCCCACCCCCGGACGCGCGCTCGACACCGGCCAGCCTGCTGTCTTCGTCATGGCGAGCGGCCGCCAATCCATAACTCGCAGCGCGGTTCCAGGGAACGCTCGGGTCAAGCAGGAGTTCCTCCATGTCTTTCGATTCGCTGGGCCTTGCGCCCGCGTTGCTGCGTGCGCTTTCCGAAGCCGGTTACGAAAAGCCGACACCCATCCAGGCCGCCGCCATCCCCGAGGTCCTCGCCGGCCACGATCTCATGGCCGCTGCCCAGACCGGCACGGGCAAGACCGCCGCGTTCTCGCTCCCCCTTCTTCATCGCCTGGCGCGTGAAGATCGCACCGAGGGCCGTCGGCCCATCCGCGCGCTGATCCTCACGCCCACCCGCGAACTCGCTGCCCAGGTGCAGGAAAACCTGCGCGACTACGGCAAGTACGTGCGCCTCTCCAGCACCGTGATCTTCGGCGGCGTCGGCATGGGCAATCAGTTGCAGGCACTGCGTCGCGGCGTCGACATCGTCGTCGCCACGCCGGGCCGCCTGATCGACCACATGCAGCAGCGCTCCGTCGATCTGTCGAAGGTCGACATGCTCGTCCTCGACGAGGCCGACCGCATGCTCGACATGGGCTTCCTGCCCGCGCTGAAGCGCATCCTCGCCGCCGTGCCGCGCCAGCGTCAGACGCTGCTGTTCTCGGCCACGTTCGCACCGGAGATCAAGGCGCTGGCGCAGCAGTTCATGCGCGATCCGCACGAAGTGTCCACCACGCCTGCGAATACCGTCGCCAACACCGTGACCCACGTGGTGCATCCGGTGGATGCCGCTGCCAAGCGCGACCTGCTGCTGCACATTCTTGCGCAGGACAGCCGCCGCCAGACGCTGGTGTTCGGTCGTACGAAGCACGGCGCGGACAAGCTCGTGCGTCATCTGGAACAGGCAGGCATTCGTGCCGCCGCGATCCATGGCAACAAGAGCCAGAACGCGCGCACGCGCGCCCTGTCGGACTTCAAGACCGGCCGCGTCACCGTGCTGGTCGCCACCGACATCGCCGCACGCGGCATCGATATCGACCAGTTGCCGGTCGTGATCAACTTCGACCTCCCGATGGTCGCGGAAGACTACGTGCATCGCATCGGTCGTACCGGTCGTGCGGGTGCGGAAGGCCAGGCCATCTCGCTCGTGAGTCACGACGAGTCGGGCCTGCTGCGCGACATCGGCCGCCTGCTCAAGACCGACCTGTCGATCCGCAACATCGAAGGCTTCGAACCCAGCACCCCGCTGCGTCTCGATGCCGGCGCGCCCCGTCCGAAGCAGCAGCAGCGCCAGCCGCGCTCGCAGAGCGGCGGTGGCCAGGGCCGTCCGGGTGGCAGCAGCCAAGGCCGCCAGGGTGGCAACGGTGGCGGTCGCTCGCCGTCGCATCGCCCGCACGGTCATGCCGCCGCAGGCACCGGCGAGAGCACCGGCAGCCACAAGCGTCGTCGCCAGCGTCGCGGCCCGGCCACGAACAAGGCCTGACGGCCTAGCCGCATGGGCGATAGCTGACCCATGCGGCAATCCGGATCATGCGGGGTGGCAGGCCACTCCATCAGGTATCCATTTCGCATGTCCCGCATTCACCGCTACAGCGTCGTCGTGTTGCGCACGGCTTTTGGTGCGCTCTTCACCTTCTCCGGCCTGAATCACATCTTCGGCTTCTGGCAGCCGCCCGAACCGCTGACGATCGCGGGACGCACCTTTATGGCAGGCCTCGAAGCGAGTGGCTTCGTCATGCCGTTGCTCGGCGTGCTGTTCGTCTATGCCGGCGTGGCGTTGATCGCCGCACGCCTCGTGCCGCTGGCCCTGCTTCTGCTGGCCGCCCCCGTGGTGACGATCTTCGGCTATCACTTCGTCACCGAGGGTCACACGCTCGGACCGCACATCCCCTTGCTCGCCGTATACCTGCTGCTGGCATGGGAAGAACGGGCCGCATGGCGTGCGATGTTCGATGCGGAACGGAAGTCGCGCGAACCGGCGGAGCCTGCGCCGCTCAGGCCTGCGTTCTGATCTTCGCGGTGAGGACGTGGTCCTCCCAGACGCCATCGATCTTCAGGTAGCGCTTCGCGTAGCCTTCCTTCTCGAAACCGAGCCGTTCCAGCAGGCGCCCGCTGCGGTCGTTGCGCGGCATGTAGTTCGCCATCACGCGATGAAAATCCAGCGGGCCGAACGCGTAGCGAATGGCGGCGTCCAGCGCCTCGTACATCAGCCCCTGCCCTTCGTGTCGGCGCCCGATACCGTAGCCGAGATGGCACGCCTGGAAGACACCGCGCACCACGTTCGCCAGCGTGAAGCTGGCGATCATCTCGCTGGCATCGGGCGTCAGCACGGCGAAGGGATAGCCCCGATCCGCACGCGCCGCTTCCAGCCCGGCTTCGATGGCCTGCTGGCATCCCGCCAGCGTGTAGTGCGAGTCGCTGCGCAGCGGCTCCCACGGCGCAAGATGCTCGCGGTTTTCCACGCGATAGCGTCGCAGCAGCTCGGCTTCCTCTACGTCGAGCAGGCGGATCACAGCGCGCGCGGTGCGCATGCGGATCGGCTCGCTCATGCGCAGAGGATCTCCGCATGGTGGCGCAGGTGCTCCTCCACGAAGGTCTGGATGAAGTAATAGCTGTGGTCGTACCCGGGGCGCATGCGCAGCGCCAGCGGCTGGCCGGCGTCCTCGCAGGCCGCTTCGAAGCGCTGCGGCTGCAACTGGTTCACGAGAAAGCCATCCGCCTCGCCCTGGTCGATGAGGATGGTGCCCGCGAAGCGTGCGCCGTCGGCGACCAAGGCCGTGGCGTCGTACCGGGCCCAGGCCTTGCGATCGTCGCCGAGGTAGCGCGGAAAAGCCTTCTCGCCCCAGGGCACGCTGGCCGGCGCCACGATGGGCGCGAAGGCCGAGAGGGAGCGGTAGCGGCCGGGATTGCGGAGCGCCAGGGTCAGGGCACCGTGCCCGCCCATGGAATGACCGAAGATGCCTTGCCGGCCCATGTCGAGCGGAAACCGGCCCGCGACGACGCGGGGCAGTTCGTCCACTACGTAGCTGTACATCCGGAAGCGCTCGCGCCATGGCGCCTCGGTGGCATCAAGGTAGAAACCGGCGCCCTCGCCGAACTCCCAGTCGCCCGTGGCACCTTCGATCCCGGTGTCGCGCGGGCTGGTGTCCGGCATGACCAGTGCCAGGCCCAGTTCGGCCGCGACGCGTTGCGCGCCGGCCTTGATCGTGAAGGTCTCCGCCGTGCAGGTCAGCCCAGCGAGGAACCAGAGCACCGGCACGGGGCCCTGCGTGGCCTTCGGCGGCAGGTAGACCGCAAAGCGCATCGGCCCGCCGCAGGCCTCCGACACGTGGGAATAAAAGCCCTGCACACCGCCGAAGCACTGTTGTTCCGAGATGGTTTCCACCGCCGCCATAGGCCTGTCCTGACAAAAAGCTGACTAAAGAGTGTAACGCCGACATGGACCTAGGCCAGGATGCACGGCGAAACGCGCCCATCGCTGCTACAATACGTCTACTGCCCGGCGCCGAATGTCGCCGCCGCGCCCCTCCCGAGGTCGCCATGTCATCCCCCGATACAAATAACGCTCCGGCCCTGCCCGGTTTCAGCGCGCTTGCCCTCGACGCCAACGTCGTGCGCGCGCTGACCGAGGTCGGCTATGAGACCCCCTCCCCCATCCAGGCCGCCACCATCCCGGCGCTGCTCGAAGGCCGCGACGTGATCGGCCAGGCGCAGACCGGTACCGGCAAGACCGCGGCTTTCGCGCTGCCAGTCCTGTCGCGGATCGATCTGCGTGCCGGCAACAAGCCCCAGGCCCTGGTGCTCGCGCCCACGCGCGAACTCGCCATCCAGGTCGCGGAAGCGTTCCAGAAGTACGCCACCTACCTGCCCGGCTTCCAGGTGCTGCCGATCTACGGCGGGCAGAGCTACGGTCCGCAGTTGCAGGGCCTGAAGCGCGGTGCGCAGGTCATCGTCGGTACGCCCGGCCGTGTGATCGACCACCTCGACAAGGGCACGCTCGACCTGTCCGGGCTGCGCTTCATGGTGCTCGACGAGGCCGACGAAATGCTGCGCATGGGCTTCATCGACGACGTCGAGAAGCTGCTGCAGGCGACGCCGGAAGGCCGCCAGGTCGCGCTGTTCTCCGCAACCATGCCGGCACCGATCCGCCGCATCGCGCAGACCTACCTGAAAGACCCTGCCGAAGTCACGATCAAGAACAAGACCACCACGGCGGCGAACATCCGCCAGCGTTACTGGTGGGTCAGCGGCGTGCACAAGCTCGACGCCCTGACGCGCATCCTCGAAGCCGAGAGCTTCGACGCCATGATCGTCTTCGCGCGCACCAAGTCGGCCACCGAAGAACTCGCCAGCAAGCTGCAGGCGCGCGGTTTCGCGGCAGCTGCGATCAACGGCGACATCGCTCAGGCGCAGCGCGAGCGCGTCATCGACCAGTTGAAGACGGGCAAGCTCGACATCCTGATCGCCACGGACGTCGCCGCGCGCGGCCTCGACGTGGAACGCATCAGCCACGTGCTCAACTACGATATCCCGCACGACACCGAGTCGTACGTGCATCGCATCGGCCGCACCGGTCGCGCGGGCCGCAGTGGCGAGGCGATCCTCTTCGTCACGCCGCGCGAGCGCAACCTGCTACGTCAGATCGAGCGCGCCACGCGTCAGCCGATCGAGCAGATGCAGTTGCCCACGATCGAGGCGGTGAACGATACCCGCGTCAACAAGTTCAACGAGCGCATCACCGAAACGCTGGCGACGGGCGATCTCGGCCTGTTCCAGCAATTGGTGGAAAAGTACGAGCAGGAACACAACGTACCGGCGATCGAAATCGCCGCGGCACTCGCGCGCATCGCTCAGGGCGACCAGCCGCTGCTGCTGGAGCCGCCGGCCAAGCGCGAGTACACCGAGCGCCCGCCGCGCGAGTTCGACCGTGAACGCCCTCAGCGCGACTTCGATCGCGAGCGTCCGTCGCGCGACGGCGGCGACTTCAACGATCGCCGTCCCGTGCGCGAAGGCATGCGCCAGCCGCGTCCTCACGTCACCGAGGCCGGCAAGCGCACCTACCGCATCGAAGTCGGCCACGAGCACGGCGTGAAGCCGGGCAACATCGTGGGCGCGATCGCCAATGAAGGCGGCGTGGAAGCCAAGTTCATCGGCCGCGTCAGCATCCGTGACGACTATAGCCTGATCGACCTCCCCGACGGCATGCCCGCGGAGACCTTCAACCACCTGAAGAAGGTGTGGGTCGCCCAGCAGCAGTTGAAGATCCGCGAATGGGACGGCACCGAGTCGCCGCAGAGCGGTGGCGGTGGTAGCGGTGGCGCGCCGCGTCCGCGCGGCAACTTCCGCCCGTCGGGCGGACGTCCGGGCGGTGCCAAACCGCCTCGCAAGAAGCGCGACGCGTAATGACAAAGGCCCCGGAAACGGGGCCTTTGTCATTTTGATCCCCGGCACGAGCGGGAAGGCACGGTTGAGAAGGCAAGGGTGGGAGATCCTATGTTGAGGCGCAAGCGGCAGCGAAGCGTTCGGGGTCGAAGGGCTGACCTTTAGTGAGGATGGCGTGGGCGAGTCGGATGATCTTCCGAGCCAGGATCACGAAGACGGCGGTGGCACTGAGTCCGCGCGCGCGGTAGCGCGCGTAGAGTGCTTGGCCGACCGTATGCCGAGCGAAGGTGGCCGCCGCCATGTAAGTCAGTCGTCGAAATTCCGCCTCGCCCCGCTTGGAGAGCTTACGCGTGCCGCGGTAGCTGCCGGACTCCCGGGGCCGAGGGTCCAAGCCGATATAGGCAATCAGCGCCTCGGCGCCAATGCCTGGCAGGCGCCAGAAAAGGCTCAGCAAGGCCGCACTGCTAAGCGCCCCCACGCCGGGAATGGTGCGCAGCAGTTCGCGTTGTTGTTGGCGCGCCCGATCGGCGGCGACCTGCTCATCGATGAGTCGGTCGATCTGGGCCAGGGCGGCTTTGTACTGCGCCAACAAGGCATCGATAGCGGGCAGCGGCGCGTCCTGGAAACCTAACCGCAGGCTGCCTTGCTGCCTCACCAGCAAGGCCCGTCGCCGCAGCAGCCATTCCAGGCTGGCCGCATGCTCTTCCGGCGCGGTATAGCGTCGTAAATGGTCCTGCTCGCGCTCCAGATAACGGGCAATGACTTGGGCGTCGACCCGATCGGTCTTGGCCCGTCGCCGCAGGCTCTCCGCGTAATGGCGCACGTCCCGCGGATTGAGCAGGTAAATGGCCACCCCCTTGGCCACCGCACGCTGCAACAACGTCTGATGGCAGGCGCCGCTGGCTTCCACGGCCAGCACGCTGCGCGGCGGCAACTCATCCAGCCACGCATCAATGGCCGGCGGGTCGTTGCCGATCCGCCGCGTCTGACCCGGCACTTGGTGGCAAGCCACCGTCAGAGCCGCCTTGTCGATATCGATCCCGAAATGACGTACTGGCTTCATGGTCCCACTCCTCGTAGTCTCAAGGACGGCTGGGGTGAAGCCCATCGACGCGTTAGCTTGTTCATCGGCGATCGGATCGCCAGATCCTTCATCGACGCTCACGATGGGTCGGGATGTCTCTCACTGTCGGTCTCGTTGGTCGAGCCGATACCACTAGCGTCCCTCACCCCAGCCCCTTATCCCTCGCCTTGCCGGCGAGAGAAAGGGGCGGACACAACATACAAGCCACCCTGGTGGCGATAAGCCAACGAAGCGGTGTAGCGGTGAGTCAGATCCCCATCGCCAGCAGGCTGGCTCCCACCGGCAAGCTCCCACCCGCAGGGTCTGATCGCCCTGGACCGGCGCCTACAAAAAATCCGCCGGCGTCAGCGGCTGCATGCCGTGCCTGATTCGCGCCTTGTCGCATTGCGGGCTGGGCTGGCCGTTTTCCCACGCGGGCTGCAGCTCGTGGCAGGGCGACGGGCGTACTGCATAGACGCCGCAATGCGCGGCGACCCCAACCTCACCTACCAGCGACTTGCAGCGCGGTTCGTACGCGTTCGTGCCATGCATCGCCACACGATGCGGATCGAGATGCTCGGTGAGCGCGGCCGGCGTGATGCCGCCGGCCGTGTCGGTCTCCAACCAATGGAACGCCACGCGATACGTCGCGCAGCAGGCGCCGCAGCGCAGGCAAGGATGGAGCATGGTTCAGATCGGTCCCGAGAACGTGTTGCACTTGCCGACATCACCGCTGTCCAGCCCCGTGCGGAACCAATGCACGCGCTGCGCTGATGTGCCATGCGTAAAGGAATCCGGCACCACCCTGCCCTGTGACTGCTCCTGCAAGGCATCGTCGCCAATGGCCGTGGCTGCGTTGATTGCCGATTCGATGTCACCCGGCTGCAGCCAGTGCTGTCGTTGCTGCGAATGATTGGCCCACACGCCTGCGAAGCAATCCGCCTGCAATTCCTGTCGCACGGACAAACCCGTAGCGCCCTCGAGGCGTGCGCCACGCTGACGAGCGTCACTCACCTTGTCGAAGACGCCCACCAGGTTCTGCACGTGATGCCCCACTTCGTGGGCGATGACGTAAGCACGGGCGAAGTCGCCGGCCTCGTGGAAACGCGACTGCATCTCCTGGAAGAAGCCGAGGTCCAGATAGACGCGGTGGTCGCCAGGACAATAGAACGGGCCGACCGCGGACGATGCCGACCCGCATGCGGTGCGGACGCCGTTGCGGAACAGCACCAGCTTCGGTTGTTCGTACTGCTGCCCATTCGCAGCAAAGATCTCGCTCCAGGTGTCCTCGGTTTCGCCGAGGATCGCGCGGACGAAGTCCACCTGCGGATCGTTGGCCGCTGCCTGATGAGGGGCCTGTTGCGTCGACGGCGGCGCCGCCGCGCCAGGGTCGCCCTGGCCCAGCAATGCGGTGGGATCCTTGAAGAAGACCAGACCGAGGATGGCGAGGACGATGATGCCACCGATGCCCAACCCACGGCCACCGAACGACGGACCTCCGCCACCGCCTTGACCGGCGTCTTCCACGTTGTCGCTTCTACGCCCTTTTTGCCAGAGCATGGTTCAACCCCTCACGTTGCGCCCCAAGCGAGACGCTGTAGGCATGTTCGCACAGACCGTTGCCGGTACACTCCGCGGTCGAAGTCGACCCACGGATCACTCATGACCAGCCAACTCCCCGCCGTCGTCACCCTTCTCACCCTGCTCCTCATGTTCGCTACGGTGTGGATGGTAGGCCGTGCCCGTGAACGTTATGGCATCAAGGCGCCTTCGATCTCCGGCGATCCGGCGTTCGAGCGCGCCTGGCGAGTACAGATGAACACGCTGGAAAACGCCGTAATGTTCATCCCGGCCCTATGGCTGGCCGCGCAGTACGTCGATCCCCTCTGGGCCGGCATCGCGGGTCTCGTGTGGCTGGCAGGCCGCGTCTGGTACGCCGCAGCCTACCTTCGCGACCCGGCGCGACGCGGCCCGGGTTACATCGTGTCGATGATCGCCTGGGCGGCACTGATGCTGATGGCCGCGGGCGGCATGGGCATGGCCATCATGGAAAACAACGCCACGCCCGTCGAGGAAGCGGCCGGAACCTGACCGCACGGTTCCCTGTGGGAGCCGCCATGGCGGCGAGGGAAGCGTGCAGGTAGGAACTACTACTTGCCGGTGGGGGGCTACTACTTGCTGGTGGGAGCCAGCCTGCTGGCGATGGGAGCTTGCCGGTGGGAGCCAGCCTGCTGGCGATGTGGCCTTCCTCACCGCTACACCGCTTCGTTGGCTTCTCGCCGCTATAGCGGCTCCCACAACCTTCCTATGGCAGCGTTATTCCTCGTCGCGTTCCAGCGCCAGCACGCGCAGGCGTTGGATACGGGCACCTTCCATGGCCGTGACCTCGAAGGCGAGACCATCGGTTTCGAAGCGGTCGCCGACACTCGGCAGACGACCCAGCTGCTGCAGCACGAAGCCCGCGAGCGTGGCGAAGTTGCCTTCGCCGGCACCCGGCAGTCGATGACCCAGCAGGTGCTCCACACGCCGCACGTCGAGGCTGGCATCGAGCAGCCATGCACCATCTGGCTCGCTCACCGCAGACGGATCGCCCTCGCGGGTTTCGTCGGGGAATTCGCCTGCAATGGTTTCGAGCACGTCGGCCGGCGTGACGAGGCCGAGGATGCTGCCGTACTCGTCCACCACCAGTGCGACCTGTAACGGCGCACGGCGAAATTCGTCGATCAACCGCAACACGCTGAGGGATTCCAGCACCGTGATCGGCTTGCGCACCACGGCGTCGTCGAGCCGGCCGTGATCGTTGAGACTCGCCAACAGATCGCGCGAGGAAACCACACCCACCAGCGCGTCGAGATCGCCGCGCGCCACCAGCATCCAGTGGTGCGAGGACTCGCGGGCCTCGGTAAGCAGAATCGGCAGATCCTCGTCGGGGTCGACCCAGACGATCTCCGTGCGCGGCGTCATGATCGAACGCACGGGACGCTGCGAGAGATCGAGCACGCCCTGGACCATTTCCAGTTCGTCCTTGCCGAAGACGGCGGCCTCGGCCGCTTCCGGCGCAGCCTCGCCCTTGCCGCCCTCGGCCTCGTCGTCCGCGGTACCGCCGAGCAGACGCAGCACGGCCTTGGCCGTGCGATCGCGCATGGCCCGGCCCCCGACCAGCAGCGAACGGCGTCGATTGCGCCGCATGGTCTGGTTGAACACCTCGATCATGATCGAGAAGCCGATCGCGGCGTACAGATACCCCTTGGGAATATGGAACCCGAAACCTTCTGCGATGAGGCTGAAGCCGATCATCAGCAGGAAGGACAGGCAAAGGATGACCACCGTCGGGCGTGCATTGACGAAGGCGGTGAGCGGCTTGCTTGCGGTGATCATCAAGGCCATGGCGATGACCACGCCGACCATCATGATCGAGAGGTGGTCCACCATGCCGACGGCGGTAATGACCGAGTCCAACGAGAACACGGCGTCGAGCACCACGATCTGCGCCACCACCAGCCAGAAACTGGCCCGGCGCCCGGCCTTGCCGTCGTCGTGCTCGGAGGCTTCGAGGCGTTCGTGAAGTTCCAGCGTGGCCTTGAACAGAAGGAACGCGCCGCCGATCAACAGAATGAGGTCACGCCAGGACAGGCTAAAGCCGTTCCATTCGACCAAGGGGCGAGTCAGGGTCACCAGCCAGGACATGGCGGCGAGCAGGCACAGGCGCATGACCAGCGCAAGGCCGAGGCCCAGGAGGCGCGCATGATCGCGCTGCCGGGCATGGAGCTTGTCCGCGAGAATCGCGACGAAGACGAGGTTGTCGATACCGAGCACGATCTCCAGCACGATCAACGTGAGAAGACCCGCCCAGGCTGAAGGGTCGGCTAGCCAGTCGAATGCGAACATGAGTCGGCGCGTCGAGGCGCCCGGTTTCCTCCTTAGGGGCGATCAACTATACAGGGGCGGCGTGACGTTCTGTGTCGGAAGCGTCGTTGCCCCTATCGCGTGCGTCGGCTAGGGTGCCGCATGGCTTACGACGACTCCTTCCCTCCCGCCCTGCCCCGCCCGCTTCGCGCACCGCCCGGCGTCATCGAGACGGTGCTCTGCATCGCGGCGTATTTCGTGATGCAGTTCGCCTTCGGCGGCCTGTTCGGCGGGATCTCGATGCTGATCGCGCGGCACTATCCGGAGCAGGTGCCGGCTGCGCCCGATCGCCTGATCCTGGTGGTCGTGGTTACCCTGCTGTGCTCCGCGAGCCTGACCTTCGCCTTGCTGCTGCGGCGCTGGGGCGTTGGACGTGCCACGGACGCCGGTGCTCAGGGCCTCGGCTTCACGCAGCCCGAGGGCCGTTACGTGGCGATCGGCACCGCGCTGGGCATTGCCGCGCCCGTCCTCGGCGGCCTGCTCACCCAGCTACTGGCCGGCGACCACGAGGTCACCCAGGCGGTCAGCGAGATCGCGGACAACGCCCATCTCGCCATGCGCATCGCCCTCTTGCCCGTGGTCGTTCTGGTGGGGCCCGCGGTCGAGGAACTGCTTTTCCGCGGGGCGCTGCTGTCCATCCTGCGCACACGCCTCGGCGACAACTGGGCCATCGTGCTCTCCGGGGTCATCTTTGGCACGGTCCACCTGCCCGACCTGGGCTGGCTCTGGTACGCCGTGCCCAATCTCATCCTGGTGGGCCTGTTCTGCGCCTGGCTGCGCGTGCGCAGCGGCTCGCTCTGGCCGGCGTTCGTGGCCCACGCAGCGAACAATGCGCTGGCGACCATCGCCTGGTTCACCGCTACCGCAAACCCCTAACGGTCAGAGTCGTTCCAGCGACGCCACGTGGCGGGCCAGCCGCGGGCTTGCATAGCACTGCGAACCCACCGGGATCAGGCCCTGGCTGGCAAACGCCTCGCGGTACCAGCGTGCCGGCCGGCCGATGAAGCCCTGGCGGTCGCCACCCGGATCGTCCTCGCGTGTATAGACCTCAAGGAACGCGAGGCCTTCCACCATCTCGCCGATGCCGATGAGGCCGGCGCGGATCTCCGCTGGCGTGAGGTAATGCAGCACGTCGGTGCAGACGATCAGGTCGAACCGCGTATCGAAACGCAGTTCCGCCAGTTGCCCAAAGCGCGCGTAACCGATATTCCGCGAACGCCCATAGCGGGCCACCGCGTATTCGCTGGCCTCCAGGCCGCGGTAGTCGATGCCGGGGCGCAGGCGCCGCAGCACGGCGCGCCAGGGTGCTTCGCCGCAGCCGACGTCGAGCACGTTACGCACAGGGCGACCAAGATAGAACTCGGCCTGTCCAAGTACCATCGCCACCTTGCGTTGGAGTTCTGCCGGGGAGCGCACCGCGTGCTCGGCACTGCGGTACCACTTGTCGAAGTACGCCTGGTCGTAGGTCTTGGCCATGGGATCGGCTCGAAAAGACCCATGGTAGCCGCTGCCTACACCTCCGGCATACATAGCCCGCCGCAGCATCGTTCGTTAATTGCCCAGGAGACACCCATGCCCCGCATCCACCTCCGCATCACCGGCGACCGCGACATCTTCGACGACGTACTCACCGCCATCCATGGCGTGGACAGGGTCGAGCGGGTCGAAGAGATCGACGACTTCATGAACGATTTCCGCGACGACTCCAGCTCGCAGAACCTGTCCGACGACATGAGTTCGCGTACCTACACCATGGAGATCGAAGTGCCCAACGAGAAGATCGGCGAGCGCGTGCGTGAGATCGCCGAGGAAACCGCGGGCACGCGCGAGGCCGCGATCGAGTTCGTGGATCCGGACGAGAACGAAATCTGATCCGCCGCTAGGGCTGCCACACCTGCCCGTCCGGATCGGAAAGCTGCCGGTCGAGGTAATACGCGGCGCTGACGAACGCCAGATGCGTCAGCGCCTGCGGGAAGTTTCCCAGCGGCTCCGCGCGCAGGCTCAGTTCTTCGGAAAACAGCCCGAGATGATTCGCGTAATGCACGCCGCGCGCCATCATCTCGCGCGCTTCGTGCAGGCGGCCGGCGCGTGCGAGACACTCCACATACCAGAACGTGCATGTGGTGAACGCGCCCTCGCCGCCTTCCAGTCCGTCCGCATTGCGATAGCGGAACACCAGGCCGTCGTCGGCGAGCTGTTCGCCGATCGCATCCAGCGTCGCCAGCCAGACTGGATCGGTGGCTGAGACGAAACGGACCAGAGGCATCATGAGCAACGCGGCGTCGAGATCCCGACCGCCGCGCGACTGCACGAAGTAGCCATGTTCCGGATGGCGATAATGCGTCCAGATGTCGTCGGCGATGAGGTCGCGCTCGTGCGCCCACTCCACCAGCGGCGCGGGTAGCGAGCGCTTGCTCGCCAGACGCACGGCGCGGTCCAGCGCCACCCAGCACATCAGACGCGAATGGAGAAAATGCCGCGGCGCATCGCGAATTTCCCAGATGCCTTCGTCCGGATCGCGCCAATGTGCGCGCACATGTTCCACCAGTCGCTTCACGTGCTCCCAGCCCGCATGACTGATCGCCGTGCCGTACTTGTTGGACAGGTAGATGCTGTCCAACAGTTCGCCGTAGATGTCCAACTGGGTTTGCGAGCGCGCGGCGTTGCCGATGCGAACCGGCTGCGATCCGGCATAGCCGGCCAGATGATCGAGCGTGTCCTCGTCACGAGCGTCCCGCCCATCGAGCGCGTACATCACTTTCAAGGTGGCGTCGTCATCCAGATTCACCATCCGCTCTTCGATCCAGCGCCGAAAGTGCTCCGCCTCGTCGATGTAGCCGAGGCGCATGAAGGCGTAGACGGTGAACGAGGCATCACGAATCCAGGTCGCCCGATAATCCCAGTTGCGCTCGGCGCCGGTGGCTTCCGGCAGTCCGAAGGTCGCGGCCGCCGCGATCGAGCCGTGCCGATGCGAGGTAAGAAGCTTAAGCACCAGCGCGGACCGCTCGACGTATTCGCGCCAGCGACCACGGTAGTTGGACTGTCGGGTCCAATGGCGCCAGGCGTCCGCGGTCGCGTCCAGCGCCGCTTTGCACTCCGCGGCGTCCAGCGGATCGCACTCCTCGTCGCAGAGTACGAACCAGGCTTCCTGGCGCGCGTCCAGCTCGAAGGTCGCTCGCGCCTCGCCGCCGCCCGTCGTCAGCGGCACCGACGCCCCCAGGCGCAGCGCGCTCGCACCGTCTACGAACACCACCGTGTCGCCGTATTCGTTCGCCTGGGGCGCACCGGCAGCGTAGTCGAGGCGCGGGCGGCAGCATGCCTCGATGCGCACTCGGCCGCGCGGCACGCGGACGCGCCGCACCACGCAGCGGGGCACACGCACCTTCGCCTCCGGATGCGGCATGAAGTCCGTCAACTCCACGCTGCCCTGCTCGCTCATCCAGCGAGTGACGAGGATGTTCGTCTCTGGCACGTACAACTGCATGCGTCGCGCGTCATCGAGCGCAGGCGTGATGGAAAACGACCCGCCCGTGTCGGGATCGAGCAGCGCCGCGAACGCGGTGGGGCTGTCCAGGTGCGGCCAGCACATGAAATCGAGGGTGCCGTCGCTGGCGATCAACGCCACCGTGTCGAGATTGCCGATGACGCCGTGCTCGCCGATAGTCCGCCCCGGCACCGGGTTCTCTCGCTGTGGCACGTGCCTCTCCGCCAATCGTCGTGGCGCGGAGAAATGCCACAGGCCGCGTGAAGCCTTCCTCTATTGATGACGGTGAGCTCTAGAACTCCAGGCGATAGGCGATCTTCACGAGGCCCTCGTTCACATCCTTGAGGCTGAAACCCTGGCGGAACTGCGATCCGAGATCGTCGTTGGTGTCGTCCACGTAGCCACCGCGGTTGTAGACGATGTACAGGTCCGACAGCGGCGCGATCTCGTAGCGGTAGCGGATCTGAAAACCGAGGTTAGCCACGCCCAGCGCGTCCACCGACTCGTCGCTCGGTACAGCGCCGCCCGTCGGCGTCACTTCCAGCGCCCGACGCAGCTTCGCCCCCACGGCAAGCGTCTGCAGCTTCACTCGAAGCTCCTGCTTGTTCCCGATGTTCCAGTTCACGCCACTGTCGATCCCGATGGTGCGTCCGTCGAAGGCGCCGACCAGATTGTCGTGCTGCCAGATCAACCAGTTGGGGTCCCACTCGTAGCTTGCGCCAGTGAACACGCTGAACGCATCGGTGATGAAGTACGTCGGCGTGAACTTGAAGTAGTAACCGAGCCGGTGATAGCCGCTGAGCGCATTGCCCTTGACGAACCCTTCGGCTTCCCACGCCCAGCGACCGACGCGCGGACGCTCACGCTCGTAGGTCAACTTGGCCGTCGGTGGCGTATGCAAGGCGTTGCCACCGCGGGTGAGCAGATCGTCGTACGCGGACGTGAACGCATCCAGGCGCCATGTTTCGTTACCACCGTCGCGACGGCGGCTGTCACGCTGGATGCGGAATCGCCGATGCACGGTGACACCGCGCGTGTTGTCGAGCGCCGATATCCGATATCGCCACAGGTGCGAGCTATAGGCCGAATCTTCCGGCAGCCCCGTCACGCGGCGACGCACTTCCCAGTGCAGGTAGGTCATGTCGTTGCGGGGGAGGTAACCGAAATCGTCGATCTCCAGACGGCGACCGAAGTACATCCCGAGCCATTGCTGGCTCCATGTGTCGTCCATCTGCCAATAGGCGATGCTGGTGGCGCCGAGCCCGCTGCTGTCGGCCTGTGGCTGGTCGATCCGGCTACCCACGACGTTGCTCGTGATGGAGAAGACGTCGTTCGGTTGCCAGCGATGATCGAAGCCGAGCACGTTCGCATCGCGGTCGAGATACGGGTGATTCACCCGTGTGGCGAGCATGCCGAAGGTCTGCGAGCCCAGGTTCTGGCTCAGGCGAAATGCGCCGAAGGTGCGGCCCGCGTCGCCTTTTTCCTGCGCGGTGAGAATGCCGTAGTTAGTGGAGCCCACGCTGCCATTCACCTTCACCGCGGCGGCGATATCCGCTGCGCCGTGCCCATCGTCGGATGCGCCTCCCACGCGGCGCGTGTAGACGAGCTGCGAGTCGTCATCGAGCAGGCTGAAATCGAAGATGCCCTGGTTCTCGGAGAAAAACGGGCGCTTGTCCGTGAAGAAGGTTTCCTCGGGCGAGAAGTTCACCACGAGGTCGTCGCTCTCCACCTGGCCGAAATCCGGATTGATCGTGGCGGTGAACTGGGTCTGCCCGTTCGGTTTCCAGAGAATGTCGGCGCCCTGCTCGAACGACGTACCACCGTGAGCGCGATCCACCCTGCCGACGAGATACGGCGTGACCGCGACCAGCGACTGCGAATACGCCGGCAGCTCCACCCGCTGGAAACTCGAAAGAAACCTCCCCTGATCGAAGGCGATGGTCGGCCAGCCCATGCGCTCGCCGGTGCTGCCGACGACGCGATCGAGATACAGCCCGATCGTGCGCACGTCGCCATGCGCCTTCTGCATGGGCGCGATGTACCAGGGGATAAGCAGTTCCACCGAATAGCCATCCGCATCCTCGCTGACGGCGTGGTCCCAGCGGCCATCCCAGTCGTAGCTGAAGTCGGATTCGTTGGTGATGACCTCGTCGGCCACGCCACCCTGCGACTTCACCTCGAAGTCGTAGCCGACGCGGCCGTCGCCATTGAAGTCGACCATCACGTTGATGCGATCGACCAGCGCGCTCTCGTCGCGACGTGCCTGCTGCCGGGAGCGCGGAATGTCCGGCGACTGCGTGGCGCGTATCGCCACCGCAAGACCCTTGGGCGTGGACAACACCCAGGCCTCGGTCGGTTGGCTGCCCGGCTTCCCCGTGAACGGCTGGGTCTGCCGGAAGTCCACGATGTGCTGGGCGCCACGCCATTCCGCGGGGTCGATATGCCCGTCGATCGTCACCTCCGCCTGCACGGGAAGCGCCACGACGGCGCCGAGGACGACGAAAAGGAGTGAACGCAAGCGCATGACGATCCGGGGCGTGAAAACCTGCGGGAAGGATGCCTGCGGAAGCGCAAGGGTTTGCCATGACCCATGGGCCATGCGCAAATTCTCACGATCAGGGCGGGATGCGCCCGGTGCGTTGGCTCAGCCGGTTTCCCTGATGAACTCGACCAGTGCGCGGAGCGTAGCCGGTACGTGGCGTCGGCCGGGGTAGTACAGGCACAGCCGATCGAACGGCGGCGTCCAGTCGTCGAGCACCCGCTTGAGCCGGCCGGCCGCCAATGCCTCGGCGACGTGGAATTCCGCGAGGTAGGCGAGCCCCAGGCCGGCCTCCGCGGCGTCGCGCATCAACGTGGGCTCGTCCAACGTCAGCGTCCCACCTACCTCGACCGCGAGCGCTTCGCCGTGGCGCTCGAATTCCCAGCGATACAGATGCCCGGCCGGCATGCGCGCGCGAATACAGCTATGGCTCGCGAGGTCGTTGGGCGTGCGCGGCGAGCCGCGCTCCGCGAAGTAGCCCGGCGAGCCCACCACCGCGAAACGCACGGGTGGCCCGAACGGGACGGCGATCATGTCGCCGGGCACGACGTCGGCGGTGCGGAAGCCGGCATCGAAGCCCTCGCGCACGATGTCGATCAGGCGGTCCTCGGTCACGAGGTCCAGGCGCACGTCAGGGTGGCGGCGCAGAAAGGGGATGAGCAGTGGCTCCATTACCCAGCGCGCAGCGCCCGCCGACGTATTGATGCGCAGGCTGCCGGAGGGCTCGCCACCATCGTCGCCCGCGCGTTCGATCGCGGCGCGGATGTCCGCCAGCGCCGGGCCCACCTCGTCCACGAAGCGCTCCCCCGCCTCTGTCAGGCGGACGCTGCGGGTGGTCCGGTGGAACAGCCGCGCACCGATGCGCGCTTCCAGCGACGCCACCGCCTGGCTCAACGCCGACGTGGAGAGGCCCAGCGCTGCCGCCGCGGCACGGAAACTGCCGTGGCGTGCCACAGCCACCACGGCTTCCAGTTCGGTCAGGCCCGAGCGCATTGTCCGCCTCTGCTTAATAGGTCATCCAGGTTTGTCCTTCTTATCAAACTAATGGCCCGACCGCATCCTTGGTTGGGTCTCCTCCCACGGAACTCCCTCATGTATTCCATCGACCAGATCTACATCGACGGCGCCTTCGTTCCGCCCCATGGCAGCGAGCGCTTCCCGCTTCACAGCCCTGCGACCGAAGCAGTGATCGGCACCGTACGCCTGGGCGACGAGGAAGATGCCCGTCGGGCCATTGCCGCGGCCAAGCGTGCGTTTCCCGCGTTTTCCCGCACGTCCGTCGACGAGCGCATCGCCCTGCTCCAACGCATGCACGACGCCGTGGCGGCGCGCGAGGACGAGCTCTTCGCCGCGATCGTCGAAGAATACGGCGCTCCCTCATCGCGCAGTCGCTGGATGGCTGCGCACGCCGCCAACGTGTTTCGCGATGCCATCGACACCTTGCGCGAGTTCGACTTCGAACGGCGTATGGGCAGCGCCACCGTGGTGATGCAGCCGGTGGGCGTCGCTGCGCTCATTACGCCTTGGAACAGCAACGCCGGCTTCATCTGCGGCAAGCTCGCCGCCGCCATCGCGGCCGGCTGCACGGCGGTGATCAAACCCAGCGAAATGAGCGCACGACAAACCCAGATCGTCACCAAAGCCCTGCACGAGGCAGGCGCAGCTCCGGGCGTGTTCAACATCGTGACGGGCCGTGGCGATGTGGTCGGCGAGACGTTCGTCACCAGCCCGGACGTCGCGAAGATCTCGTTCACCGGGTCCACGGCGGTCGGCAAGGGCATCGTCAGGGCGAGCGCCGAGACGCTGAAGCGCGTGACGCTCGAACTCGGCGGCAAGTCGCCCAGCGTGATCCTCGACGACGCGGACTTTGCGACCACGGTGCCCCTGGTGATCGCCGCAGGCTTCATGAACAGCGGCCAGGCCTGCATCGCCGGCACGCGCATCCTCGTGCCGCGCTCGCGGATGGGCGAGTTCGAGGCACTGGCCAAGGCGGCGGTTGAAGCCACGGTCTCCGGCGACCCGGCCGATCCACGCACCGAGATCGGACCGATGGTCAGTGCCAAGCAGTGGGAACGCGTGCAGGGCTATATCCGCAAGGGCATCGAGGAAGGCGCCCGACTGCTCGTCGGCGGCGAAGGCCGGCCCGACGGCTACGACCGCGGCTGGCTCGTGCGCCCCACCGTGTTCACCGACGTGCGTAACGACATGACCATCGCCCGCGACGAGATCTTCGGGCCCGTGCTGTCGATCATTGGCTACGACGACGAAGAGGACGCCATCGCGATCGCCAACGACACGGCCTATGGCCTGCAGGCCTATGTGCATTCCACGAACGCAGCACGCGCAGCTCGCGTGGCCGCGCGCATCGACGCCGGCCGGGTCATGGTCAACACGTTGACCCACGATCCCAAGGCGCCGTTCGGCGGCTTCAAGCAATCCGGCCTCGGCCGCGAATACGGACACTTTGGGCTGGAGGCCTATCTGGAGCCGAAGGCGGTGCTGGGGCTCTGATCGAGCTCCTACAACCGGCGTGCGTCTGATAACGTCCCCTGGGTCAATCAGCCCAGGGGATCTCATGCTCGCCCGTACCTGTCTCGCTCTCGCTCTCCTGCTCGCCCTGCCCGCGCTGGCAGACGAAGCGAAGAAATCGCCCACGCCCAAGGAACTGCTGGCGAAGTCCACGTCGGCCGAATGGCGCACGCCCGATCCGCAGAACCTGGTCTACATGGACCTGCCGCAGGGCCGCGTCGTCATCGAACTGGCGCAGGACTGGTCGCCGCTGCATGCCGCGAACATCCGCACCCTGATCCGCGAGCATTATTTCGACGGTACGCAGATCATCCGCGTGCAGGACAACTTCGTCACCCAATGGGGCGACCCCGACGGGGACGACAAGAAAAAGGCGAAGAGCCTCGGCACCGCGAAGGAAACCCTCGCCTCCGAGTTCACCCGCAAGGATGGCAAGCCCTACCCCTTCACGAAGCTGCAGGACGGCGACGTGTACGCGCCCGAGGTCGGATTCTCGGATGGCTTCCCCGTGGCACGTGACGGCAAGGGCGAGGCGTGGATCACACACTGCTACGGCACGGTGGGCGTCGCTCGCGACACCGGTGCCGAGAGCGGCAACGGCAGCTCGCTCTACGCAATCATCGGCCAGGCGCCGCGCAATCTCGACCGCAACCTGGCCGTGGCCGGTAAGGTCATCAAGGGCATGGAGATTCTTTCGGCCTACCCGCGCGGCGGCGAGCCCATGGGGTTCTACGACAAGCCCGGGCAACGCGTGATGATCAAGAGCGTGCGCCTCGCGGCGGACGTACCGGAAGCCGAACGCACGCCGATTCAAGTGCTGCGCACGGACAGCAAGACCTTCGCCGCCGTGGTCGAAGCCAAGCGCAACCGCCGCGACGACTTCTACACCCGCCCCGCCGGCAAGATCGACCTGTGCAACATCAGCGTGCCGGTGCGCGACCCGTCGAAGAAACCCTGATACCTGTTGTGGGAGCCGCTATAGCGGCGAGAAGCCAAAGCACCGGTGGGAACCAGCCTGCTGGCGATAACCCAAAGCACCGATGGGAGCCAGCCTGCTGCGATAACCCAAAGCACCGGTGGGAGCCAGCCTGCTGCGATAACCCAAAGCACCGGTGGGAGCCAGCCTGCTGCGATAACCCAAAGCACCGGTGGGAGCCAGCCTGCTGCGATAACCCAAAGCACCGGTGGGAGCCAGCCTGCTGCGATAACCCAAAGCACCGGTGGGAGCCAGCCTGCTGCGATAACCCAAAGCACCGGTGGGAGCCAGCCTGCTGGCGATAAGCCAACGGAGCGATGAAGCGGCCGAGGCAGATTCCCATCGCCACCAGGGTGGCCGCCACCGGCAAGCTCCATCACCACCAGGCTGCCCCCCCACAACTACCCCGCCGACGCGCCAGCAGGCGCGTCGGCCACAATCGCCTCGCGCAGCGCCCGCAGCTTCTCCTTCAACTTCGCCTCATTGGCCTTGCCCACGCGAATCATGAATTTCTGTCCCACCGACAGTTGCTCATAGTTCGGATCCGCGTACACGTAACCCACTTTCGCTGGAATCAATTGCAGCTTGCCTTTGGGCTCCGGCGCGGCCAGCAAGTGATCGATCACCTCGATCAGGCGGTCGTTGAAATACCCGCCCGTGCCGAGGTCGCGGTAGGCCTGCTGAAACAGCGGGTAGTTGCGCTTGTACCAGGCTGCGGCGGCCTGCGGGTTCATCCGGTCCGCCACGTACATGTAGGTTTCATAGCGATCGAGGTTCTTCTTCGACTCGACGAACATGCCGTCGTCGGACTGCACCTGGAAACGTCCCGTGGGCGTGCGCAACGGCAGCACGTTCATGCCGACCGTCTGCTTCGGCAACGCATCGATGGTGGATACCATGCGCGACACGATGGCGTCCTGGCGCAACAGCGATTTCAGTGCGTCGTCGCTGGTGAGCGCGAGCAAGCCCGCAAGGATGGCGTCGTCGCTCTGGTCCAGCGCCGGGAGCGATGCGGACCCCGCCGACGCGGGATCGACCGGATGCAGCGGAGCCGGCGCGTCGTGCCCGATGGGTTGTGAAGCCGCAGCGGTTGATGCGGCCTCCGCGGCCGGCGCCGTCACCGCGTCCCTCGCTTGCTTCTCGCGATACACGAAGATGCCAACGGCGACGGCAATCGCCACGACCAGCAAACCTGCGACCCATTTCGAACCCGACGACTGACTGCTCAACGTACCGCTCCCGCAACGACCAAGGCCCATGGGACTACGAATGGCGGGTCGAGTTCAAACTAACGCCGATGCAGCGCCCTCATGGGACCACACAATAATGGCCACGACGGGTACGTTGAGAGGGCAAATCAGCGTTTGGCGTAGCCGAATCGCAAGTTTGCTTCCAGCTCCCGTAAATATCGGCGGTGCAAGTTGCGCATTACCGTGAATTAACGGGTTCCGGCGTAAGAAGAACACACGGAGCACTACCACAAGGAAGCGAAAATGAATATCTACATCAAAACGATAACGGGTAAGACCTTTACGCTGGAGGTCGAACCGAGCGACACCATCGAAAATGTCAAACAAAAGATAGCCGATCAGGAAGGTATCGCTGTACCAATTCAGCGGCTCATCTTCGCCGGGAAACTACTCGAAGACCTTCGCACCCTCGCCGACTACAACATCCAGAAAGAAAGCACCCTACACCTAGTCCAGCGCCTAGAGAGTTGAGACATTCCTACCAAAGAGCGTCTCCAGCAAGAGGCGCTCTCTTTGCGGCGACGCGCGTTCGATGCTCAACGCGGCTCGACGCAGGGTCTCACGCACCATCGCTTCGGTTTTTCGGGCGTCTCCCTCCAGCCAGGCACGAAATGCGCCGCAACGCACCGGAAGGCACTCGTGTGCCCAACGCACCTGTCGCAGCATTTTACTATCCGGCAAGAGCGAGGCATCCCGATCCGCGGCAGCGCGCGAAAAAGCGATTTCCGCACGAACGTACAGGATCAGCTCCGCATAGGCTGAGCGAAGTGCGGCGTCCTTTGGCACGGCGGCGTCCAGAGCATGGCCCAGCGCGGCTGCCTCGCGCCATTCGCCGCGCTCTTGATGCAGGACGACCGCGCAATACACGGCATGCACCTCGCTCAGCCTGGCAAAGGCCGCCGCCTCATCCTGTGGCAAGGCGGACAATAGCGTGCCCGAGATCAGCCGCGACAAGGCTCGCATACCGAGCAGGTCCGACTCGGCGGGCGGATGGCGCCACCAGCGCCACGCGATGATGCCGTCGGTGTCCACCACGGCTTTTACGGGAAGCAGATTCACCAACGGCACCGCGCATACGCACAGCGCCACGCATAGCGCGATGGCGGCCTCGTCGCTGCGCACGAAAGCCAGCGCCGCGCCAAGTATCGACAGCAGCAGCACGTTCGCCGCAACACCGCCCAGGGCAAAGACGATGAAGGCGCGACGCCATGGCCTGTCCACGGCCGGCAGGGCCATTACGCTGCCCGTCGGGGTCTTGTGCGCGTAGCGTTTGATCCGGCATCGCCAGCCACGTTGCAGCGGCTCGATCTCCAGCCACCACAGACGCACGCGCAACACCTGCATGCCGAGCTGTCGCGCCGCGACGTAATGGCCGATTTCATGCACCACGATCGAGACGACGAACGCGCCGATGAGCAACAGCAAGGGATGAAACCGGTGTAGCAACCCAAACCCGAGCAGCGCGACGATGAAGGCGAAGATCATGCCCAGATAGAGGTACATCACCACCGTAAAGAACAGCCGCCACGCCGCTGATGGCTGCCACATCGACACCGCCAAACCGTCCTCCGCCATACATCCGCCCCTGCTTGCCCGGCCGTTAGCCTAGCAGCACGGATTGAGCGCAAGCGCGTGCGTCAGCCGCCCACCAGCACCGGCACGGCATCCTCGGTGACGAGACAGGTCCGCGGCGTCGCCGAGGTATCGATGTGCAACACGCCGTCCGGCTTCGGCGCATGATAGTGCAGCTCGCCGGCTACGCACGGCGCGGCCGCAGGCATCACATGAAAGATGGCACGCCATGTGCGCAACGCCATCATGGCCGTGGTGGCATAACCGGGATGCTGACCGTCCGCATGTGTCCACGCCATCTCAGGACGCGTCAACATGAGCTTCCGGCGCGGCTTGGCGATCTCGATGTACGTAGCGTCGCTCGCCTTGGCAATGGCCCTCTCCCCAAATTCCAGCGCTTCGTTCGTCTCTTTGCTGGATTGCCAGGTGCCTAGATAGAACACGCGTGCACCGCTGGCGCGCGCTCTGCGCGACAGCTCTCTGGCCGACTGCATCGCCGGCAAGCTGGCGGCATTGTTCTGCTGGCAGGCTGATGGGCAGAAGGCTTCGCCACCCCGTTCCTGAAGGACCACGTCCGTGTAGCCGCCCTCGGCCAGCGCGCGACTGACCGACGGATTGCCCGTTGCATCCGCCAGCGTGGCGCCGCCACTGGCAATCATGTCGACCTGGATATGTGTCCCCGGTAGCGCAAGAGAGGCAAACGCATTGGGCAGGTCGTTGACATAGGTGAGGCTGTTGCCGATGAAGAGCACGCGACGTACCTGCTCATCGGCCCACGCCGTAGAAACCGTCAACGCGGCCAGGAGAACGACGAGCAAACGTCGACTCACGCGAACGCCTGAACAGGGTTCCCGCTCGAAGCGGTAACCCTGACCATCACATGTTGCGCCGATACTCGCCACCCACGTCGTAGAGCGCGTGGCTGATCTGGCCGAGCGAGTTGTTCTGCACGGCTTCCATCAGTTGCTCGAAGACGTTGCGGCGGTCGCGTGCGGTTTTCTGCAGGACCTTGAGGCTCTCGGGAGCCAGGCTGTTGCGGGCCTTGCCGAAGAGCCGCACGTTGTCGATCTGCTGGCCCTTTTCTTCCTCGGTGGAACGGATCAGCTCGATTTCCGTGGCGATCTCGCCGCCATGGTCCTTCGGCAGGAACGTGTTCACGCCGATGAGCGGCAGCGTACCGTCGTGCTTCAGGTGTTCGTAGTACATCGATTCTTCCTGAATCTTGCCGCGCTGGTACATCGTGTCCATCGCGCCGAGCACGCCGCCGCGCTCGCTGATCGCCTCGAACTCCTTGTACACGGCCTCTTCCACGAGGTCGGTCAGTTCGTCGACGACGAAGCTGCCCTGCCACGGGTTCTCGTTGAAGTTGAGGCCCAGCTCGCGATTGATGATGAGCTGAATCGCCACCGCGCGACGCACGCTTTCCTCGGTCGGCGTGGTGATCGCCTCGTCGTATGCGTTGGTATGCAGGCTGTTGCAGTTGTCGAACAGCGCGTAAAGCGCCTGCAAGGTCGTGCGGATGTCATTGAACTGGATCTCCTGCGCGTGCAGCGAGCGGCCCGACGTCTGGATGTGGTACTTCAGCATCTGGCTGCGCGCACTGGCGCCGTAGCGCTCGCGCATGGCGCGGGCCCAGATGCGGCGGGCCACACGGCCGATCACCGTGTATTCCGGGTCCATGCCGTTGGAGAAGAAGAACGACAGGTTGGGCGCGAAGTCGTCGATCTTCATGCCACGTGCGAGGTAGTACTCGACGATGGTGAAGCCGTTCGACAAGGTGAAGGCCAACTGGCTGATCGGGTTCGCGCCGGCTTCGGCGATGTGGTAGCCGGAGATCGACACCGAGTAGAAATTGCGCACCTTGTGATCGACGAAGTACTGCTGGATGTCGCCCATCATGCGCAAGGCGAATTCAGTGCTGAAGATGCAGGTGTTCTGCGCCTGATCTTCCTTCAGGATGTCCGCCTGCACCGTGCCGCGCACGGTAGCGAGCGTGTACGCCTTGATCCGTGCATAGGTCTCGGCATCGACCACTTCCGCGCCCGACACGCCGAGCAGGCCAAGACCGAGGCCATCGTTACCCTTAGGCAGCTCACCGTGATAGCGCGGACGGTTGCCGTCCGGATACAGCTCGGCGATGCGCTTGTTGGCCGCTTCCCAGCGCGAGGCGTCCTCGTTGAGGTACTTCTCGACGTTCTGGTCGATCGCCGTGTTCATGAACATGGCGAGGATGATCGGCGCGGGGCCGTTGATCGTCATCGACACGGAGGTCGTCGGTGCGGACAGATCGAAGCCGGAGTACAGCTTCTTCATGTCGTCAAGCGTCGCGATGGAGACGCCCGAATTACCGATCTTGCCGTAGATGTCGGGGCGCGGCGCCGGATCTTCGCCGTAGAGCGTGACCGAGTCGAATGCCGTGGACAGGCGTGCTGCGCCACCGCCAAGCGACAAGTAATGGAAACGGCGATTGGTCCGTTCAGGTGTGCCCTCGCCCGCGAACATGCGGGTGGGATCCTCGCCTGCGCGACGATACGGAAACACGCCGCCGGTGTACGGGTAATGCCCCGGAAGGTTCTCACGCATCAGGAACGACAGCAGGTCGCCCCAATCCTTCGTCTTCGGCGGCGACACCTTGGGAATCTTCTGGTGGCTCAGCGATTCGCGGTAGTTCTCCACGCGGATCACCTTGTCACGCACCTGATACTCGTTGAATTCGGCGGTGACCGATTCGAAGCGTGCCGGCCACTCGCGCAGCAGGCCGATGGCCTCGCTCGACAGCTCGCGCACCGCTTCGTTGTAGCGCTGGCGCAAGGTCGCCAGCGAGCGGTCGCCGCTGACGGTAAGCAGGCCGTGATCGTAGAGATCGAGCGCACGCGGCAGCGCCTCGTCGCCGATGTCCTTCAGCGACTCGTAGTAATGCTGCGCTTTGCTGGCCGCCTCGGCCTGCTTCGCGATGGCGCCGTTGACGCCACGCCCCTGCTCCGCGATCTCGGCCAGGTAGCGCACGCGCTGACCGGGAATCAGCACCGTGGCCCGCGGCTCGCGCAGGGTCGTATCGACATCGGGCGTCCACGCCGACTCTGGCAAGGCGAGCTTGTCGCGCAGCAGACGGCACAGGTTGGCGAACATCCAGGTCACACCCGGATCGTTGAACTGACTCGCGATCGTCGGGTACACCGGCACGGCGTCGTCGGCGAGCTGGAACGCCACGCGGTTGCGCTTCCACTGCTTGCGCACGTCGCGCAGGGCATCTTCGGCGCCGCGTTTGTCGAACTTGTTGAGGACCACCAGCTCGGCGAAGTCGAGCATATCGATCTTTTCGAGCTGGCTCGCCGCGCCGTACTCGCTGGTCATCACGTAGACCGGGAAATCGACGAGGTCCACGATCTCCGAATCGCTCTGACCGATACCCGCGGTCTCCACGATCACCAGGTCATAGGCCTGTGACTTGAGGAAATCGATGCAGTCGTGCAGCACGACGGACGTGGCGGCATGCTGGCGGCGCGTCGCCATCGAACGCATGTAGACGCGAGGGCTACGCAGCGAGTTCATGCGGATGCGGTCGCCCAGTAGCGCACCGCCGCTGCGGCGGCGCGTCGGATCGACGGCGAGCACGGCAATGCGCATCTGCGGGAACGCCTGCAGGAAGCGCAGCAGCAGTTCGTCCACGACCGACGACTTGCCCGCACCGCCGGTACCGGTGAGACCCAGCACGGGCGTCTTGCCACCGGCGAGCTTCCACGCCTTGCGCAGACGGGCCAGTTCCTCGTCGCCGAGGCGATCTTCCTCGATAGCGGAGAGCATCGCGCCGATGGATATCTCGTCTTCCACCGAAGCGGTCGGTGGCGCGACAGTGACACGACGGCCTGCGGCTTCGCGCGTGCGGGCCATCACGTCTTCGATCATTTCCGTCAGACCGAGCTTCATGCCGTCGTTCGGGTGGTAGATGCGCTCCACCCCGTACGCCTGCAGTTCCTTGATTTCTTCCGGCGTGATCGTGCCGCCACCGCCGCCGAAAACGCGCACATGGCTCGCGCCGCGCTCGCGCAGCATGTCCACCATGTACTTGAAGTACTCGACATGGCCGCCCTGGTACGACGACAACGCGATGGCATCGGCGTCCTCTTGGAGGGCTGCACGCACCACGTCTTCCACCGAGCGGTTGTGGCCGAGGTGAATCACCTCTGCGCCCTGGCTCTGAATGATCCGCCGCATGATGTTGATGGCGGCATCGTGCCCGTCGAACAGGCTCGCCGCCGTGACAAAGCGCAGCGGCGTTGCCTCCGCGTCCGTGCTGCTGGCGGGAATGTGCTTGGGCTGCGAACTCATGGGAACTCCGGGGAAGACGGCAACGGCGTGGGGAACCCCGGAATTCTACTGCGCGGGCGTCACCGCCCCATGCTGCGGCGCAACGCGAGTGCTCACACGGCCTCGGTGCCTGCGAGGAACGCGAGTGCCGTCTCGATCACCGCATCGTCGTCCACGATGGCGCGGTGACCCAGCCCTTGCGTGATCAGCAGGCGTGCGCCCGGCCAGTGCGCCGCGTACGCGCGTGCTTCTTCCACCGGTACCTCGCGGTCCTGCGCGTCGTGGATGACGAGCAAAGGCTGCCCTCGCCGCGGTGCGTGGTGACGAATGTGCAGCTCGTCGATGGCGATGCCGGTACGCGCGGCCAGCGCGTCGTGCAACGCGGGACGCAAGGCCTCACGAAGACGCACGAAGCGCGCGAAGCGTTGCGTCGCGCCCTGTGGATCGGCCGCGGCCGCAATCAGCACCACCCGCTTCGCTGTCCAGCCGTGATCTAGCGCCAGGGTCACCGCAGCGCCGCCAAGCGAATGG
Organism: Luteibacter flocculans; assembly: GCF_023612255.1. Classification (NCBI taxonomy): domain Bacteria; kingdom Pseudomonadati; phylum Pseudomonadota; class Gammaproteobacteria; order Lysobacterales; family Rhodanobacteraceae; genus Luteibacter; species Luteibacter flocculans. The sequence continues at coordinate 2,860,505 of NZ_CP063231.1, forward strand.
CCGACCACGCCTTCCGCATCCCCGTAGTGGCGTCCCATCGCCTGCACCGTGCGCACGAAGTCCGGCAGCGTGCATAACCCGCCCGTACTGTGTCCATGCGCCGGCTGGTCGAAGGCCACCGCAGCCCAGCCTCGGGCGAGCAGGTGCGGCACCCAGGATTCCCAACGCAGGCCGAGACTCGACCAACCGTGGGCCAGCAACACATAGGGCTGGTTCGCGGGGTCGCCCCATACATAGGTAGCGACAGCGTCGCCGTCCACCTCGACCGTTTCTCGGCGGGCCGACGTCGTCCTCAAGGCATGAGCCGCGCGCTCGCGACTGCTGGGTAGCGGCGTCTGGAAGACGCGCGCCGCATGCGCCACGGTGCGCGCGGGGGCGAACCGGCTACCCATGCGATAGGCGAGACGGAGGCCCAGGAGTGTCGCGACGGTGCGCACGCCGAAACGGCGAGGAGGTTTCATGGAGGCAGACGATGCGCTGATGAGACGGCCCATGGTAGCCGAGGCGTATCCGATGCCACGCCCTTCACGAAGCTGAATCGTCCAGGCGTAGCGAGGTCAACCCGTCGCAAGGCATCGCGTTTTGGCTCGCGAACCGCTCGCGATCGCGGGCTCGCCGAAGGAGGCACACGCCATGACCTTTCCCATCCGCACCCTCGCCGCCCTGGCCGCCGCTGGCCTGGCCTTTGGCGCCGCGACCTATACGCCGCCCGCCGCTGCGCGGGAGTACGTGTCGGTGACCGTCGGCACGCGCCCGCCTCCGCCGCGCTGGGAGCGCGTACCGCCGCCGCGCGCCGGCTATGTCTGGGCGCCGGGCTACTGGAACTGGTACGGCGGTCGCTACGTATGGGTCGGCGGCCACTGGTACGCCGGCCGCCCCGGGTACGTTTATCGCCCGCCCGTGTGGCGCCCTTATGGCCACGGCTGGCGCATCGAGCGTGAGACCTGGTACCGCGACCCGCATTGGCATCGTTGAGTGCGGCTCCCCATCGCTCTGTTGCGCCGCACCCACACGGAGCCCCGCAACGGTTTAAACTAGGCAGCTGACACGACATATCGCCCCCGCCTCCAAGGCCGGGGCGATTTTTTTGGACGGTCACCATCCACCCGGTGGTCCCCACCGCCGGTTTCCACCTAAAGGCGGTGCTGCCGCCGCTTGTCACCGGAGTAACGCGTTCGATGATTTTCGAAACCATCGCCAACACGGGCCACGAAGAAGTCGTCTTCTGCCATAACAAAGACGCCGGCCTGAAGGCCATCATCGCGATCCACAACACCGTGCTTGGTCCGTCGCTGGGCGGCCTGCGCATGTGGCCGTACAAGACCGAGCAGGACGCGGTCAACGATGTGCTCCGCCTGTCGCGCGGCATGACCTACAAGAACGCCGTGGCCGGCCTCAACCTCGGCGGCGGCAAGGCAGTGATCATCGGCGATCCCTCCAAGGACAAGTCCGAAGCGCTGTTCCGCGCCTTCGGCCGCTTCGTGAACTCGCTCAACGGCCGCTACATCACGGCCGAAGACGTCGGCATCGACGTCAACGACATGGAATACGTCTACCGCGAAACCGAATACGTCACCGGCGTGCACCAGGTGCATGGCGGTTCGGGCGATCCGTCGCCGTTCACCGCGTTCGGCACGCTGCAGGGCCTGATGGCCGCGCTGCAGCACAAGCACGGCAATGAAGACGTCGGCAAGTACAGCTACGCCGTGCAGGGCTGCGGCCACGTCGGCAGCGAGTTCATCAAGCTGCTGCGCGAACAGGGCGCCAAGGTATTCGTCACCGACATCAACAAGGACGCCGTGCAGCGCTGCGTCGATGAGCTGGGTTGCGAGGCCGTGGGTCTGGACGAGATCTACGACGTCGACGCCGACGTCTACAGCCCGTGCGCCCTGGGCGGCACGGTCAACGAGCAGACCATCGACCGGATCAAGGCGAAGATCATCTGCGGCGCTGCCAACAACCAGCTCGCCACGGACGCGATCGGCGACGAGCTGGCTCGCCGCGGCATTGTCTACGCCCCGGACTACGCCGTGAACGCCGGTGGCGTGATGAACGTCTCGCTGGAAATCGACGGTTACAACCGCGAGCGCGCCATGCGCATGATGCGCACGATCTACTACAACGTCGGTCGCATCTTCGAGATCGCCGCGCGCGACAGCATCCCGACCTACAAGGCGGCGGACCGCATGGCCGAAGAGCGCATCAGCGCGATCGGCAAGATCCGTTTGCCGCACATGGGCAACGGCGCACCGCGCTTCCAGGGCCGCATGCGCGGGCAGTAATCGCCACGCAGTGGACAACGAAAAGCCGCCGGGAAACCGGCGGCTTTTTCCTTTTTTGCGCCTGGCCTTTTGGCTGATTGACGGTGTATGCGAGTCGGCGCAGCGTGATCTCGGCGTTGCCGTGTTTTGCACCGCCACGGTCATTCATCGAAGGAGCAAAGGCGGTCATGAACAGCGGTGCACGTGAGACGGGTACGGTGAAGTGGTTCAACGATGCGAAGGGCTTTGGCTTCATCTCCAGAGAAAGCGGAACGGATGTATTCGTTCACTTCAGGTCTATCCAGGGGAACGGCTTCAAGAGCCTGGCGGAAGGCGACAAGGTGGAGTTCAAGGTAGTTCAGGGCCAGAAAGGCCTGCAAGCCGAAGATGTCACCAAGGTGAGCTGACCGGGCAGACGCCATCATCCCCAACGGCAAGGGAGGGTGCTGCAATGAGCAAGCGCAAATCGCGAGAGGGAAACGATCTGGGCCAGACGCATGTCCCCCCGGACCAAACGACCTCCTCCGAGCCGACGTTCCGCATGCCTCCCGGCGCCCCGCGCCTGAGGAAAGGCGACCGCGTCGAGTTCGACATCGGACAGGGCGTCGACGGACCGCCCTATGCCATGAACGTGCGGCTGATCGACGACGATTGAGCGGAACGCATTAACGGTCCCCTGCCGCGCTGGGCCGGGTTTCCTCGGGGCATCCCGGCCCCGGCAGGACGTCCGCGGACAACCACTGTCCGGGCGGACGCGCCTCCGTACGCGAGACGCAAATGTGAAGAACCCGTTGCTCGCGATCGTGATCTGTTACACTTTCCGAGCCCGAATGCTCATGTAAGGCTTTGCCTACGCGATGCTTTTGGGTCAGGGGAGTCGCCCGAGGGGGCGGCGACAACCAACGCATTCCGATCACTTCGTCGCCTCGGTGGTGGCGCGTGGCGCCGCTGTCCTTCGGGACGTGGACACGCCCGTCCGGGGATGAAATGGACTTACCGAGCTATGAGCGCGATCCCAGCCGAAACCTTCACCTCCGATGACGTGCTCGCGCGCCTGCGCTCCGTCCTCCATGAGACCTTCGAGATCGACCCTGCCAAGGTCACTCCTGATGCCAATCTGTTCACGGATCTGGAGCTGGACAGCATCGACGCGATCGATCTTGCCATCCAGGTGCAGGACATGACCGGCACCCGGATCAAGCCGGAAGACTTCAAGAGCGTGCGTACGGTAGGCGACGTGGTCGCCACCGTGCAGGCACTGCTCGTTCGCTGAGCGGACCCGTGGGGGGCAGGCCCGGACCGCGCGATGCGGCGCGAACGTTCGCGCCCTGCGCCGTCATACCGGTCTACAACCATGGCCGCACCGTCGGCGCCACGGCGAATGCGCTCGTCACGCACGGCCTTCCCGTGTTCCTGGTGGACGACGGGTCCGACGCAGAGACGCGCGATGCGCTCGACCGCCTGGTCGAAGGACGCGATGACCTGCGCCTGATCCGCCTGCCGGTGAACGGCGGCAAGGGCAAGGCGCTCACCGCGGGCTTCGTCGCGGCGCATGCGGCGGGGTACAGCCACGTGCTGCAGATCGACGCCGACGGACAGCACGACACCAATGACGTGCCTCGCTTTCTCGAGGCCGGCCGAGCCGCACCGAACGCGATGGTCTGTGGCCGACCGATCTACGACGACTCTGTGCCTCGCGCGCGCCTCTATGGCCGCTACCTCACCCACGCGTTCGTCTGGCTGGAGACGCTGTCCTTCGACATCGACGATTCGATGTGCGGTTACCGTCTTTATCCCTTGGACGAGACGCGGGCGGAAATCGCGCGCAAGCCCCTGCCCTCGCGCATGGACTTCGACACCGAGATCGCAGTGCGGCTCTTCTGGCGTGGCGTGCCGGTGCGTAACCTGCCGACCCGGGTCATCTACCCGGAGGACGGCCTTTCGCACTTCCGCATGTGGCGCGACAACGCTCGCATCACCGCCATGCATACGCGACTCGTGCTGGGCATGCTGCCGCGCGTGCCACGCCTGATCGCTCGCAAATTTACGCGGCAAAGAACCAACGCATGAATCGACCCATCGTCTCAAGGGAGCACGCGGCATGAAGCGCGTCGTCGTCACCGGCATCGGCGGCATCACGCCGCTCGGCCACGACTGGGTCACCATCGAGACGCGGCTGCGCCGTTTCCGCAACGCCGTGCGCCGCATGGGCGAATGGGATTACTTCGACAAGCTCAACGGCCGGCTCGGCGTCCCCGTGGACGATTTCTCGCTGCCGCCGCACTGGTCGCGCAAGCACGTGCGCTCCATGGGCCGCGTGGCGCAACTGGCCGTGGCGGCCAGCGAACGCGCACTGGCCGATGCCGGCCTGCTGGGCGACGAGCGCATCGGCGATGGCCGCATGGGCGTGGCCTACGGCTCCTCCGGCGGCAGCATCGAACCGGCGCGTACCGTGGGTCACATGCTGGAAACCGGGTCCATGCAGGGCGTGACCGCCACCAGCTACATCCAGATGATGGCGCACACCACCGCGGTGAACGTCGGCGTGTTCTTCGGCCTCAAGGGCCGTGTCATCACCACGTCCAGCGCATGCACGTCGGGCAGCCAGGCGATCGGCTACGGCTACGAGGCGATCCAGCAGGGCAAGCAGTTGCTCATGCTGTGCGGTGGCGCGGAAGAACTTTCCGGTCCCGGCGCAGCCGTGTTCGACACCTTGTTCGCCACCAGCACGCGCAACGACACGGCGGACCTCACGCCGCGGCCGTTCGACGCCGGACGCGACGGCCTCGTGGTCGGCGAAGGCGCCACCACGCTCGTGCTGGAAGAGTACGAGCACGCCGTGGCGCGTGGCGCGCGCATCCTGGCCGAAGTCGTCGGCTTCGGCACCAATTCCGATGGCGCGCACATCACCCAGCCCACGCGCGAGACGATGGCGGCCGCGATGCGCATGGCGCTCGCCGACGCACATCTGCCCGCCACGGCGATCGGCTACGTCAGCGCGCACGGCACGGCCACCGACCGCGGCGACGTCGCGGAGAGCCACGCCACGGCCGATGTGCTCGGCAGCGGCGTACCGATCAGCTCCATGAAAAGCTACGTAGGCCACACGCTGGGTGCGTGCGGCGCGCTGGAAGCATGGTGGGCTATCGAAATGATGCGCGGCGGCTGGTTCGCGCCGACGATCAACCTCGACACGCCCGATCCCGAATGCGCCGCGCTGGACTATCTCACCGGCGAGGGCCGCGAGATCCGCACCGAGTACGTGATGAGCAACAATTTCGCCTTCGGCGGCATCAACACCTCGCTGGTCTTCAAGGCGTACGCCTGATGCGGCGCGTGGTCGTCACCGGCATGGGCGCGGTGTCCTGCCTCGGTGCAGGCCGGCGCGCGCTGTTCGACGGATTGCGCGCGGGACGCGCGGGTTTTCGTGCCATGCCGGAGTTCACCGCGCTCGGCATGGGTTGCCAGGTCGGCGCGCCGGCCGATATCGCCGAGCTCGAACCACCGCCGCGCAAGCTCCGCCGCTACCTGCCGCAAGCCGGCGAGTTCGCCTGGCACGCCACACGCGAAGCGCTCGCCGAAGCCAGCCTCGATGCGGCACGCGTGCGCGAACGCGACGTGGGCGTGGTGATGGGCGGTGCCGCGGCGCTCAGCGAATACGAGGCAGGCCTCGACATCTTCCACGCGAAGGGCATCGGTCGGCTCTCGCCGTTCATCGTGCCGCGCAGCATGGGGAGCGCCATTACCGCCACGTTGACCCAGGCGTTCGGCTTCGGCGGTCGCGGTTTCACCGTCGGCTCCGCGTGCACCAGTGCCGCTCATGCGATCGGCCAGGCGATGGAATGGATCCAGCTCGGCCGTCAGGAGATCGTCGTCTGCGGCGGCGCGGAGGAACTGCACGACAAGGCCGCCATGTGCTTCGACGTGATGAACGCGCTGTCCACGACGAGCGTCGCGGGCCAGCGGGTGTCCACGCCGTATGCCGCGGATCGCGACGGCATCCTGCTCGGCGGCGGTGCCGGCGTGCTCGTGCTGGAATCGCTGGACCACGCGCTGGCGCGCGGCGCCCACATCCTGGCCGAGATGGCCGGCTACGGCGCAGCCTCCGACCCCGACGGCATGATCAGCCCGGCAGCCGATGGCATGGCCGAGGCGATGCATCAGGCCATCGATCTCGCGGGCGTCCTGCCCGACTACGTGAACACGCATGCGTGTGCCACCGTGGCAGGCGATCTCGCCGAATGGGAGGCGCTGCGCCGCGTGTTCGGCGAGCGCGGCGCACCCGTGCCGCCGATGTCCTCGATCAAGGGCCTGATCGGTCACGCGCCGGCCGCGGCGGGCGCACTCGATGCCATCGCCTCCATCGCCATGCTGACCGAGGGCGTGCTGCTGGGCGGTGCGACGCCGGTTCGGCGCGATCCTGCGTTTGCGGACGCACCACTGATCGAGGGCGAACGCGTCCTTGCCGTCGACACCATCCTGTCCAACACCTTCGGCTTCGGTGGCAGTTGCGCCGCGCTTACCCTCCGCCGTTTCGACGAGCAAGCCACGTGATCGAGCTTTGCATCGACGCATGGCGCGCCTGGGCACCCGGTGTGGAAGACGCCGCCGCCTGGGCCGCCTGGGCGGATGCACCGCACGCCATCGTCGATCACGGCGAACAACCGGCCTGCGATTTCGTCCCGCCGATGCAGCGCCGCCGGCTGAGCCGCCTGGCGCGCATCGTGATGCACACCGCCTGGCCGCTGTGCGACGACGACGAGCAACTGCCCTTCGTGTTCGCCTCCCGCCACGGCGAGACCACCCGCACCTTCGCGATGCTCGACGAGATCGGACGAGGCGCGCCGCTCTCTCCGACGCAGTTCGGCCTGTCCGTCCACAATGCCATTGCAGGCCAATGGTCGATCCTGCGGGGCCAGCGCGGGGAATCGATCGCCCTGGCCGGCGAGGCCGACACGTTCGAACACGCCATCGTCGAGGCCGCCGCCCTGCTGGCGGACGGTGCGCCGTCCGTCCTCGCGGTCATTGCCGAGGAGCGTCCTGCCACCGCCTATGACGGATGGATCGACGACGTACCGTTCTCGTATACGCTGGCGTTGCGGCTGTCGTTGGCCGGGCCCGGCCCGCGCTGGCGGCTGTCGCTGCGCGCCCATGACGGCAGCGCGGCGGGCAACGACCTGCCGCACGCCCTGCGCTTCGTCCGCGCCATGCATCACGGCGCGCCCCTCGACCACCCGTGGAAGACACGACGATGGACCTGGCAGCCGATAGCGTGACCCGCCGCCGCGACGCCTGGGCGTGGCGCTTCGTTTTCACGGCGCTGAGCTTCGCGCTGTTCGGCATCGGTGGCGTGCTGCTTCGTGTGCTGATTCTGCCGGTCGTGCTGCACTGGCCCGGTCCGCCGGCACGTCGGCGCCGCCGCGCGCGACGCACGGTGGGTCGCGCCTTCTGGCTGCATTCGCAGTTCATGTATCGCACTGGCGTACTCGACTACCGTTTCGAAGGGCTCGAACGCCTGGGTCGCCCGGGGCAGATGATCGTCGCCAACCACCCGTCACTCATCGACGTGGTGTTCCTGCTCGGCCACGTGCCCGACGCCAATTGCATCGTCAAGCACAGCCTGTGGAAGAACCCTTGCATGCGCGGACCGGTGACGGTGGCGCAGTACATCAGCAACGACGGCAGCGCCGAGATGCTCGACCGCGCTGCCGAAGTCCTGCGGGAAGGCCAGACGCTGATCGTGTTCCCCGAGGGCACGCGCACCACGCCCGGCGAGCCGCCCGTATTTCACCGTGGTGCCGCGGCCATCGCCGTGCGCGGCGCGCGCGTCATCACGCCGGTCTTCATCACCGTGCGGCCCACGACGCTGACCAAGGCCGAGCCGTGGTATCGCGTGCCGCATCGCCGCGTGCGCATGCATCTGCGCGTCGGCGACGACATTCCAGTGGAGGCCTTCAGCGAAGGCGCTCCCGCGCCGATAGCCTCGCGCCGCATCAACGAACATCTCCACGCGCTCTACGCCAGGGAACTTCAGGCATGACCGATCTCGAACGCGACATCGCCCGCCTCATCATCGATACGCTCGCGCTGGAACATCTCGCCGTCGACGACATCGCCCCGGACCAACCACTGTTCGGCCAGGGCCTGGGGCTGGATTCCGTGGATGCGCTGGAACTGGCGCTGGCGTTGCAGAACCGCTACGGCCTCGCCATCGCGTCGGACTCTCGCGAGGCGCGCCGCCATTTCGAAACCGTGCGCAGCCTCGCCCTTTACGTGCAGGCGAGCGAGTCGTCATGCGCAAGCTGAGCGATCTCATCCTGCTGGTGGTGGGGGTGCTCTACCCCTTCATCGTGTATTTCGGCATGGACCACGTGTCGACGCCGTTGTTCGGCCTGATCCTCGGCGCACTGTGGCTCGTGCGCGCCCCCGCGCTGATGCGCCAGCCGGGCGGACGCTGGATGCTCGGCATCACCCTCGTGTACTGCGCGGTGCTCGCCTTCGGTGGCGAGGAGCATCTGCTGCGCTGGTATCCCAGCCTCATCTGCGCGCTGCTGCTCGCTGCCTTCGGCCTGAGCCTGAAATTCGGTCCGCCGATGATCGAGCGCATCGCGCGTGTCGCCGAGCCCGACCTGCCACCGGTCGCTGTGCGTTACACGCGCCGTGTGACCTGGGTATGGGTGGCGTTCTTCGCCTTGAACGGCACCGTGTCGGGGCTGCTCGCCGCCTGGGGCCCCCTGTCGTGGTGGACGTTCTACAACGGCATCCTGGCCTACTCCGTCATGGGTGTCCTTTTCGTCGGCGAGTGGATCCTGCGCCAGCGCCTGCGGCGGCGGATCAACAAGGCGCCCATGGACGGCGCGGCGACGCGGCTCGCATCGCATCCCTGGGTGGCGGCAGCGGCGGGCGGTTATGCCGGCAAGGTCGGCCCGGGCATGGTGGTGGCGCTCAGTCCCTCGGGCCGAACCGCGCTGCTGCGCCATGGCCACGCGGGCCTGGTGAACGAACTGGGCCAGCACGCCGCAGGCGACGATCCCCTGTCCACCCCGCTGGCGTGGCGTTTCGTGGCGCAACTGCCGGAGCCGGGCGAGACCGATGCGCTGCTGCGCGCGCCCCTGCCGACGGTAGCCACGGTCATCTCCGAGCGGCGGGAGGACGACAGCTACGTCCTCGAATTGATGCTTCCGCTCGATCTCGCCTGCTTCGCCGAACACTTCCCTGATGCGCCGGTGCTCCCGGGGGTGATGCAGATCGGCTGGGCACTCGACTTCGCCGCAGCGCGCCTGGGTACGCCGCGCACGTGCCGCGCCATCGACGCACTGAAGTTCCAGCGCCTGCTGCGACCGGGCGACACGCTGCGCCTGACGCTTCGCCACGATGCCGCGCGCGGTCGACTGCATTTCGCCTATGCCGTGGGGGGTGCACCGGCGTCCTCGGCCCAGCTCCGCCTGGAGACGGCGCATGCCTGACGCCGCAGCGACGGGACACTGGGCCGCGCAGAAGGAACGGGGCAGCTTCGTCGGCATGAAGCTCACCGCCATGGCGATCCGCGTGCTCGGTCGGCGCATCGTGTCGCCGGTCATCGCGCTCGTGGTGCTGTATTTCTTCGCGACCGGACGCGCGGCACGCCGACACGTGGCGGAATACCAGCAACGCCTCGCCGCGTGGAGCGGCCGCAGCGATCTGTTCCCGCGTGTCCGCCCCGTGCTCGCGCAGTACTTCGCCTTCGGCGACTGCATGCTCGACCGCTTCGACGTATGGCGCGGCAAGCTGCGCCTGTCCTCGGTGGACATGGACGATCCGGACGGTGTGCGCGACGCGTTATTGTCGGGCGGGCGCGGGCAGTTGCTGGTGTGTACCCATCTGGGCAACCTCGACGTCTGCCGCGCCATGGCCGAACTGGGCGAAGGCGTGGTGCTGAACGTGCTGATGCACCTGCCCAACGCGGCGCATTTCAATCGGCTGCTCGGCGAATCGGGCGATCGTCGCCTGAACCTCATGCACGTGGGCGACCTCGACACCGCAGCGATGCTCGACCTTGCGCAACGTCTCGATCGCGGCGAATGGATCGCCATCGCGGGCGACCGCGTGCCGGCGCATGGCGGCCGCACCGTCGACGCGCCATTCCTCGGCGCCCCCGCGCCGTTCCCCCAGGGCCCGTGGCTGGTCGCGGCGATGCTGCGCTGCCCGGTCAACCTGGTCTGCTGTCTGAAGTACGGCAAGCGCTACCGCATCCATCTGCGCCGCTTCGACGACGCGGCCACCTGGGAACGTGGCCGTCGCAGCACGATCATCGCGAACGCCGTCAGCCGCTACGCTGCCTGGCTCGGCGACCGCTGTCTGGCCGCACCGCTGCAATGGTTCAACTTCCACGCCTACTGGCACGCTACCCACGGAGCCGCCGATGCGCGCTAAAGGTGTGTACGCCACCGAGATCGATATCGTGGTGCCGTTCTTCGACGTCGATTCGATGGAGGTGGTCTGGCACGGCCACTACGTCAAGTATTTCGAGGTAGCACGCTGCGTCCTGCTGGACGAACTCGGCCATAACTACGTGCGCATGAAGGATGCCGGCTATGTCTGGCCCATCATCGACCTGCAGGTCCGCTACGCACGCGCCGCGCGCTTCGGCCAGGCGCTTCGCGTGCGCGCCGAACTCGTGGAATGGCAGAACCGCTTGAAGATTCACTACACCGTCAGCGATGCCGCGACGGGCGAACGGCTCACGCGCGGCAGCACCGTGCAGGTCGCCGTGAGCCTTGCGAACGGCGAAATGCAACTGGTGTCGCCTGCCGTGTTCGTCGACGACATCGAGCGGCAACTCGCCGCCGTGTCGTCCCTCCCCGCCCCTGGAACCCACGCATGAAGTACGCCAGCGCCACCTACGTCGAGGAAACCCGCATCGGCTTCGTCTTCCTGCGTACGCATACCTGGCAACACCATGTGCTGCGGGTCGCCATCAACGATCTGAAACGCCTCGTCGGCGATCCGTCCGTCAGCGGCGGCACCCTGCTCGACGTGGGTTGCGGTCAGGGTCGCTCCTTCCGCCTGCTGCGCGATGCGTTCGCGCCGCGACGCCTGATCGGCCTCGACGCCGATCCGCACAGCGTGGCGCTGTCAAAGGCGGAGGCGGAGCGCGAAGGCATCGACGCCACGCTGCTACTGGGCGATTGCGCACGCATCGATCTTCCCGACGCGAGCGTCGACGTCCTGTTCTGCCACCAGACGTTCCATCACCTGGTGGAGCAGGAACGTGCGCTGGACGAATTCTGGCGTGTGCTTAAGCCCGGTGGCCTGCTGCTGTTCGCCGAGTCGACCAAGGCGTACATCGACACATGGGTGATCCGCTGGTTCTTCCGCCACCCGATGCACGTGCAGAAAAGCGCCGACGAATACCTGGCGATGCTGCGCCAGCGCGGTTTCGTGTTCGAGCAGGCCAACGTCTCGTTACCGTACCTGTGGTGGAGCCGCGCGAAGGACTTCGGCCTGCTGGAGCGCTGGGGCCTCAAGGCGCCACCGCCGCCCGGCCGGCGCGAAGAAACCCTCGTGAACGTGGCAGCACGCAAGCCGCTCGCCGACGCATGAGCCACGCGTATCTCAACGCGCTCGGCATCGCCTGCTCGCTGGGTGTCGGCAAGGCCGCCGTCGCGGAGGCGCTGTTCGGCGCCGCGACGCACGGTCTGCGCCCCACCGAAGGCTGGGTACCCGGACGTTCCTTGCCTCTGGGCGAGGTCGGCGCCGCTCTGCCGCCGGTGCCGGAAGGCCTCGCGCATCGCGACACACGAAACAACCGCCTGTTGCTGCTCGCCGCGCAAGAAATAGAAGGCGACATTCGCGCCGCCATCGCGCGCTTCGGCGCGGCACGCGTGGCTGTCGTCGTGGGCACGAGCACCACGGGCATCGAAGAGGCCACGGCGCAGATCGCTGCGCGCGCCGTCCATGGTTCCTGGGCGGACGATTACCGTTACAGCGATCAGGAACTCGGCGCACCGGCCGCGTTTCTCGCCGAGTGGCTGGGCGTGGCGGGGCCTTGCTACGGAATCTCTACCGCATGCACGTCGGGCGCACGCGCGCTCATCAGCGCGCGGCGCTTGCTGAAGCTGGACCTGTGCGATGCCGTGATCTGCGGCGGCGCCGATACGCTGTGCCGCCTCGCCACGCATGGCTTCCACGCGCTGGAAGCCACCTCGTCCGAACGGTGCCAGCCGTTCTCCCTGGAGCGCAAAGGCATCAACATCGGCGAGGCGGCGGCCCTGTTCCTGATGACCCGCGACGCCGCGCCGGTCGCCCTCGTCGGCGGCGGCGCCAGCTCGGACGCGTACCATATGTCGTCGCCTGCACCCGATGGACGTGGCGCCAGCGACGCCATGCACCGCGCCCTGGTCATGGCAGGCATCGACCCCGGAACGATCGACTACGTGAACCTGCACGGCACCGCTACCGAGCACAACGACGCCATGGAAAGCCATGCCATGGCGGAAACCTTCGGCCGGGCTGTGCCCTGCTCATCCACCAAGGGGCTCACCGGCCATACGTTGGGAGCGGCAGGCGCGCTCGAAGCGGGATTCTGCTGGCTCGCGCTGCACGACCCGCAGCGACGACTTCCGCCGCATGCGTGGAACGGCGAAGCCGATCCCGCCTTGCCCCCGCTCGCCTTCACCGAAAAGGGGGCGTCGCTGCCTTCGGGCCAGCGTTATCTCATGAGCAACTCCTTCGCGTTCGGTGGCAACAACGCGAGCCTGATCCTGGCGGGTGACGCATGACGCTTTGGCCGATCGAAACGCTGCTGCCGCACGCTGGCACGATGATCCTGCTCGACCGCGTCGTGACCTGGGAGGCGGAACGCATCGTCTGCGAGCGGACCGTGCGGCGTGGCGATGCCTTCGTGGAAGCCGCAGGCTTTCCCGCGTGGGCGGGCGTCGAATTGATGGCCCAGACCATCGCCGCCTGGAATGGCTGCCAGGTGCTTGCCGCCGGCGGTGACATCCGTCCCGGTTTCCTGCTTGGCACGCGCACCTACCGCGCGAACGTGGACGCCTTCCCGCTGGGCGCACGCCTGGTCATAGAAGCTGTGCGCAGCTTCCACGACGACGACGGCATGGGTGGTTTCGCCTGCCGCATCGATGCTCCGGGCATGCATGCCGAGGCGCGCCTCAGCGTCTTCAGCCCGCCTGACCCCTCGCCGTTCCTCGATCCCCGCAACAACCTCGACTCCAACGGAAGCCTTTCATGACCGATACCGTCCTCGTCACCGGTTCCAGCCGCGGCATCGGCCGCGCCATTGCGCTGAACCTCGCCGATGCCGGCTACGACCTCGTCGTGCACTGCCGTTCGCGTCGCGACGAAGCCGAAGCCGTCGTCGCCGAGATCGTGGCGAAGGGCCGCGCCGCGCGCATCGTTCAGTTCGACGTGGCCGATCGCGCCGCGACGGCGGCCGCCCTGGAGGCGGACGTCGCGACGCACGGCGCCTACTACGGCGTGGTCTGCAACGCCGGTCTGACCCGCGACGGCGCGTTCCCCGCGCTCAGCGGGGACGACTGGGATCAGGTATTGCGCACGAATCTCGACGGCTTCTACAACGTGCTGCATCCGCTGGTGATGCCGATGATCCGACGCCGAGCCGTCGGACGCATCGTCTGCATCACCTCCGTGTCCGGACTTGTCGGCAACCGCGGGCAGGTGAACTACAGCGCGTCCAAGGCCGGCGTGATCGGCGCCGCGAAGGCGCTGGCGGTCGAACTTGCGAAGCGCAAGATCACCGTGAACTGCGTGGCCCCCGGCCTCATCGATACCGACATGCTCGAACCCGAAGTGCCGGTGGAGCACATCCTCAAGGCCATTCCCATGGAACGCACGGGAACGCCGGAGGAAGTGGCCGCGGCCGTCCGCTTCCTGCTGAGCGCCGAAGCGGGTTACATCACCCGCCAGGTGCTCGCCGTCAACGGCGGCCTGTGCTGAAAAACGCGGCGAGATAGCCTTCCACGGTGGCGCGCCGCGAAGCGGCGCCGTCATCGCGATAAGCTACATCCATGCGTTTCCTTCATCGCATTGCCCAATCGGATCGTTTCGCCGACGTCGTCCGCGTCTTCCTGGCGCATGCCGGCATCGTCGCCCTGTGCACGTGGCAAGGCGACACCGGGGCCATCGTCCCGGCCCTGCTCGGTGCCATCGCATGCGCGCTGGCCGAAACCGACGACGCCTGGCGCGGCCGGTTGCGTGGCTTGCTCGTCACGCTAGCCTGCTTTGGCGCCGCGGCGACGATCGTCGAGGCCACCATCGGCTCCCCTCTCCTTTTTGCGCTGCTGTTGCCGGTCGGCACGTTCGGCCTCGTGATGCTCGGCGCCGCGAGCGGACGCTACGCGACCATCGCCACGGCGACCCTGATCCTCTCGGTCTATACGATGATCGCCTCGGACGCGGTGCACGCCGGGCAGCATGAAGGACTCGGCACACTCGCGATCCTCGGTGGCGCCGCGTGGTACGGGCTGCTCTCGCTGCTCTGGAGCGCCTTCGCGCCGCAACGGGCGCTGCGCCACGCGCTGGCCCGCCTGTTCGAGTCGCTTGCCGCGCTGATCGACGCCAAGGCCGCGCTGTTCGAACCGGTCCACGACCTCGACCGCGACGCGCTTGCCGTCGAATACTCGCGACGCAACCGGCTCACCGTCGATGCACTGGGCGCCACCCGTGCCGCGCTGCTGGATCGCATCGGTCACCGCCAGCCTCGCGGACGCTCCGCCGCGCGGTTGGCCATGTTCTTCGTGGCGCAGGACATCCACGAACGCATCACCTCGTCGCACTATCCGTACGACGAGATGGCGGAAGCGCTTTATCACAGCGACGTCATGTTCCGTTTCGGCCGCCTGCTTCGCCTGCAGGCCATCGCCTGCCGCGGGCGCGCCGATGCGGTACGCCACGGTGCGCCCACGGGCACGATCGCCTTGCCGCGCGCCGCCCTGGACGACCTGCGCAACGCCGTCGCGCACTGCCGCCGTACCCAGACGTTGGCGCGGACGCTCGATGACGCGCTCACCGCGCTCCTCGACAACATGGAACGGCTGCAGGAAGCCATCGGTGACGAAGGCGCCCTGCGCGAAGGCACCGACGTATCCCTGCAGGACAGCGAGCCGGAGTCCATGCGTGAGGCGTTCGCACGCATTCGCGTCCGCCTCGATCGCCGCTCCATGCATTTCCGCCATGCCATGCGCCTGGCGAGCGGCATGCTCGCCGGCTACCTCGCGATGCGTCTGCTGCATCCCACGCATGGCTACTGGATATTGATGACGACGCTGTTCGTCTGCCAGCCCAGCTACGGCGCAACACGTCGACGCACCTTGCAACGCATCGCCGGCACCACCGCCGGCCTCGTCGTCGGCTGGGCCATGCTGCAATTGTTGCCCGGCGGCGAGTGGCGACTCCCCGTGCTGGTGGCGACCGGCGCGGCGTTCTTCGCTTTCCGCCTGCGGCGCTACACGCTGGCGACCGCCGTCATCACCTTGTTCGTGCTGCTGTGCTTCGATCTTGTCGGCGCAGGCTACGACGCCATCGGGCCGCGGCTGCTCGACACGCTACTGGGCGCTTTCATCGCCATCGCAGCCATTCGTTTCGTGCTGCCGGACTGGCGCGTGCGTCGTCTCGAAGACATCGCCGCAGATGCCCTGCTAGCGTATGCGCACTACCTACGCGCCATCGCGGCGCAGTACGCCAACGGCAGGCAGGATGATCTGCCCTATCGCATCGTGCGCCGCGACGCGCATGCGGCGCAGGCGGCCGTAGCCGGCAACGTGGCGGAACTGCTTGCCGAGCCGGGCCACTCCCGCGAGCGCGGCGAGCAGGCCCTGCGCCTGCTCGCCGCGCTGCAGGCGGGCCTGTCGCATCTGTCGACGCTAGGCGTCCACCGGCGAGCGCTCCCCGCGAACGAATCGGCCGTGGTCGTTGCCCTGTGTTCGGCCGTTGCCGACCGCTTCGACGAGCTCGCGACGCGTGTTCGGCAGGGCGACATGCCCTCGATACCCACAACGCCACTCGCGCTGCCAGAGACCGCCGCGACCGATCCCTCCCCGGCCATGCGGCTCGTCGCCGACCAATGCCTGTTGCTGATCCGCGTGCACGAGAAAGTCGCAGCCCTGTTCGCGCATCCGGTCCGGTGACCCATGTCGATAACTAAGGTATTGAATAGATCGCGCAAACGTCCGGAGACTTTCATGATCAGGCAAACCATCGGCATGACGTTGCTCTGGCTACTGCCGACGATCGTCCTGGCGCAGGGCGTACCCGCCACGCCGAAAGGACCGGAAGCCGGCACCCGAACCCATGTGCAGAACTACAAGGACATGGTTCTCGCGACGTGTATCGCCACGGCGTACAAGAACGATCACGGGGCATCGATGGATGCCGGCAGCAGTGTCAGCGCGCTGCGTGATTGGACCGCTTACGACCTCGAGAAAGCGCCCTCGGCCACCTCGACGCTGGTGCGCGGCTATCTGGCCCGCGATTACCGTAACCCGCTTGCCGAAGACGAAGCACCGGGGGTGCGGTTCGATCTCCTCAAGTGCCTCGACCTCTATCACAGCAAGGCGCTGGATGATCAGGCCAAGGCGCTCGTCATCGACCCTGGCCAGACGTCTCGGGACGACCGCGGGAAGTAACGCCGCCAGCTTTCGCTGCCGCGCGCTGCCTGCTCGGGGCAGCGCGATCGAACGACCTTTGCTGCGTCGCGCCGTGGCTTGGCTGCCGCCGCACGCTACGATGGGCAGCTTTTCTCGCCTTCCGGAGTTCCACGCATGCGCCCGTTTTCCCTTGGTGAAGACCTCGACCTCCTGCGCGAAAGCGTGCACGCCTTCGCCGAGAAGGAAATCGCGCCGCGGGCGGATCGCATCGACCGCGAGAACGTCTTTCCGGAAGACCTCTGGCTGAAGCTCGGCGAGATGGGCCTGCTCGGCGTCACCGTGCCGGAGGAATACGGCGGTTCGGGACTGGGTTTCCTGGCTCACATGGTGGCGATGGAGGAGATCTCCCGCGCCTCTGCCTCGGTGGGTCTGTCCTACGGTGCGCATTCCAACCTCTGCGTGCAGAACATCTATCACAACGGTAACGAGGCGCAGCGGCGCAAGTACCTGCCGAAGCTCACCAGCGGCGAGTGGGTGGGCGCGCTGGCGATGAGCGAACCGGGCGCCGGTTCCGACGTCGTGGGTTCCATGAGCTGCCACGCCGAGCTGGTGGGCGACGTGTGGGTCGCCAACGGCACGAAGATGTGGATCACCAACGGACCCGATGCCGACGTGCTGCTGGTTTACATGCGCACCGCGCCGCGCCCTGCCGGCAGCCGTTGCATGACCGCCTTCATCATCGAAAAGGGCATGAAGGGTTTCTCCACCGCGCAGAAGCTCGACAAGCTCGGCATGCGTGGTTCCAACACCTGTGAACTGGTGTTCGAGAACTGCGAGATTCCCGCCGAGAACATCGTCGGCGAAGTGAACGAGGGCGTGCGCGTGCTGATGGGTGGTCTCGACACCGAACGTCTTGTGCTCTCGGGCGGCCCCATCGGCATCATGCAGGCCGCGGTCGATCTGGTGCTGCCTTATGTGCGCGAGCGCAAGCAGTTCAACGCGCCGATCGGTACCTTCGGCATGATGCAGGCGAAGGTCGCCGACATGTACACCGCGCTGCAGTCGTCGCGTGGTTTTGCCTACATGGTGGCGCAGCAGTTCGACAACGGCGTGAAGTCGCGCATCGATCCGGCAGCGTGCCTGCTCAATGCATCCACCAATGCGGTGAAGGTGGCGCTGGAGGCGATCCAGGCGCTCGGCGGCAACGGCTACATCAACGAGTACCCGGCCGGCCGCCTGCTGCGCGACGCCAAGCTCTACGAGATCGGCGCGGGCACCAACGAGATCCGCCGCATGCTGATCGGCCGCGAACTGTTCCACGGCAAATCCTGATCCGCCGCCGGGTAATGAGGGAGCCGCTATATCGCGGCGCGAAACCTCCGAAGCGAAGGTAGGAGCCACCCTGGTGGCGAAAAGCCAACGAAGCGGTGTAGCGGTGAGGCAAGCTCCCATCGCCAGCAGGCTGGCTCCCACCCGCAAGTCCCAATCGCCAGCAGGCTGGCTCCCACCCGCAGGTTCCCATCGCCCAGATCACCCAATATCAAGGAAACCGAACAGATGTGGGAGCCGCTATAGCGGCGAGAAGCGAACGAAGCGATGAAGCCGAGACCCACACCTCCCGGCTCCCCATCGCCCAACCTCAAGGCAAGTTTTTCCTCGCCGCCGTGGCGGCTCCTACGAGAGCGCCACTCGTTTACCAGGCCATGCGGAACGTGGCGCTTGCGGAACGCGAGTGATCGCGATCGGCGAAGCGCTGATCGACGTCCAGGCCCACCTGCGTGCGCTCGCTCACATCCCAGCCCAACGTCATGCCTGCGGTGCCTGCACGACGCGAAAGCCCGATACCGTCCACCGGCGCCCATTGCGCGATGCCCGTGTAGCGCGCGGAGAACACCTCACCCTTGGTGGCGAAAGCGTTCTGCCAGCCCAGCTTGGCATCGAGATGCAGCTTGCCTGCCGAGGTGAGCCACGACGCGCCGGCGCGCAGGCCGAAACCCGCCTGCCAGCGCGAGGTGGTCTGGCCGTTGGCGCTGAGGCCGAAGCCTTCGCCGCCGGATTCCTGGAACCCGTCACGCCGGATGCTCGCGTACTCCACGTTTGCGAAGGGCGACAGCGAGAACGCACCGACGTCGGTGCGGTAGCCGATCTCACCATAGGCCACGTTGTAGCGGCCGGTGTTGTCGCCACCGGCAAACGACGCCTGGTCACCGAAGCGCAGCAGTCGCTGCGTATTGCCGCGGAAGCTGCCGAAGCCCAGGCGACCGACGCCATACCAGTTCGCACCGCGCGAGCCCGCGTAGAACATGCCTTCGGTGGAACGGCTGCGCTGGCGATCGAACGTGCCGGAAAGCTGGCCGCTGCTCTGCATCTGCGCGACCGCGACGCCCGCAAAGCCGTTGCTGCCGAGACGCACATCGGTACCGGCGAGTCCACCGTCCAGGCTGAAGCCGACGTTGCCAAAACCGCCACGGCTCAAGCCGCCCTGGCCGTTGAACGCCTGCGTCCAGGCGCCACCGGCACCCTGCTGGTCGAGATGCGTCATCAAGGCATCGTTGCCGGCTTCGATGCCTGCCAGCGTCACGGCCGTGCTTGCCGCGTAGAGCTGGCCGGACAGCGATTCGAGCGACGCCTGCGCCACCTGGACGTTCGCCGCCTGCTGGATGCCACCCGCGGCCACGAGCGTACCGGTCGCAAACGACGTGCCGCTGGCCGAAGAAGACGAAAGGCTCTGGTCGATCTGCTGGAACGCGCCGTCGAGACGTTGGGCCGACGATTGCGCCGCTGCCGACTGGCTCATGCTGGTACTCGCGACCTGGCTGACGCTCAGCGTCGTCGTATTGATCCACACCTCGCTGGGCAGGTATTGCAGGGTGGCGTTGAGGAACACGCCGTTCGCCTTGGTCGTCGTAGCGAACGTGCCGGTGATCGACTGCGCACCGACGACCTGCTGGTGCGACGTCGGCACATACCCCGATACGGCACCGGCCACGTAGAAATCGCCTGCGAGCGAAGCGCTGCCGCTGACGATCAGCGGGGCGCCCAGCAACTGCGATAACCGCCCGGTTGACGTTTGCGTGTAATTGCCGTTGACGTGCGTGGTGACGTCGGCGGTCTGCAGAATGGACGAGACGAGGGTGTCGCCGCCGATGTCGCCGTGGACGATCGCCGTGGCGTTGCCCTGCACGGTGAGCGCTGCGGGAATGCCGTGCATCGCCTCCAGCGTCAGGGTCGAACCGACGGTCGTAGCGCCCGTATACGAATTCGTACCGCTTAGCGTGAGGCGGGAATTACCCGTGGCCTGCAGACCGCCAGCGCCGGAGATGTCGTTGGCGAAGGTCAGATTTCCGCCCGTTACGTTGACCTGGAAATCGCCCCAGTCGAACTTTGCCGGGCCGCGGATGGCGCGACCGAGATTGAGACGACCGTAGCCATAGATCGCGTCCGGGCCCGGATCGCCGAGGTCGTCCGCCGTGCCGAGCAGCACCTGGCGTACGTCGTCCAGCGAAAGCGACGGCATCGCCTGCATCACGACCGCCGCCGCACCCGAGACCTGCGGGGCGGCGAACGAGGTGCCCGCGCCGTAGACGAAGGACACCTTGCTGGTGGTCGAATCGGACGACGTGACGATGACGGTGCCCGGCGCTGCCAGGCAGTAGCTCTTGGCGATCCCGCAGCGATTGGAATACGAAGCGATCGTGTCGGTGTGGTCGCTGTCCAGCGCCACGACCGTCAGCCAGCCCTTCGCCAGCGAGGCGTCCAGGCTCGGCAGTGCGGCAACCGTGGACGGATTGGCGTCGGCACTGTTGCCCGCTGCGAAGACGAACAGCGCGGCGCCGGTCTTCGCCGCGCCATAGGCGTTGCTGAAGCTGGCGGTGGTCGCGGTATCGGCGGCATCCCAGTAGAGGCCGCCCCAGGAATTGTTGATGATGCGGGCGCCTGCGCCCACCATCTTCGCGTTGACGTCGCCCAGCGGATCGGCGGAGGTGACCTTGTTGCCTTGGCCCGAGCCGTCGTCGGTGGGCTCCTTGTCAGCGATGATGCGCGCCGAGACGAGCGAGGCATCCGGTGCCACGCCGCCAGTGAACATGCCGACCGGACGACCCGCCGCCACCTGCGCCACGAAGGTGCCATGACCCAGCACGTCGCCTACGCTGAGATTGTTGGTGGAGGGATCGACGTAGTTGTACTGCGGGCCCACGCGGCCAATGAGCGCCGGGTTGGCGGCGTTGATGCCCGAGTCCACGATACCGATAACGACGCCTGCGCCGGTAAAGCCGGCGTCGTGCGCGGCCTGCACATTGGTGGCCGTCAACTGCACGTCCGCGGGCGGCTGCTTGATCGTCGCACCCGACGATGGCGGCGTTTTGGGAATGTTGTACGAGGGGACGTCGTCCTTGGGAATGTTGCTGGACGGCACCGAGGGAATATTGCTCGACGGTACGGAAGGCACGTTCGAACTGCGGACGCCGCCGTTCCCTCCACCGCCGCCACAGGCGGTCAGACCGATACCCACACAGATGGCCAG
Source organism: Luteibacter flocculans (assembly GCF_023612255.1). Classification (NCBI taxonomy): domain Bacteria; kingdom Pseudomonadati; phylum Pseudomonadota; class Gammaproteobacteria; order Lysobacterales; family Rhodanobacteraceae; genus Luteibacter; species Luteibacter flocculans. The sequence continues at coordinate 2,881,894 of NZ_CP063231.1, forward strand.
CGCGAGGTCGCGCCGACGCGGCAGTTGCATCGTATTCATGTTGTCCCCTGACTCGACATCAATGTCATGCCCGCGATCCGTGGGCACCCTGGACCGGATGGTGCCATAAGACCCTACGGGAAAGATCAAGGCGATCGCCAAACCGTGCTCGAGCGCACGCCGGGCCCTGGCGGGACGGGCGGCGCCAGGCCGATCCCGCCACCCCGGGGCTTGGCAGAGCGGCCCATTGCCCCCATTCGGGAGGGCGGCGTGACGCGGCGCAGATTGCCCCGCCCCCAACGCCACTGCGATACTCGACGAGTTTTCCGCCCTCGAAAGGCGGCCATCCGAGTCCTACGGAGTCCCCATGTCCGACATCGTCATCGCGGGCGCGAAGCGCACCGCCATCGGTTCCTTCCTCGGCCAGTTCACCGGCGTCCCCACGCCGAAGCTCGGCTCCGTCGCCATCAAGGCCGCGCTTGAGCACGCCGGGGTCGCTCCCGCCGACGTCAGCGAAGTGATCATGGGCTGCGTGCTGCCGGCCAATCTCGGCCAGGCACCTGCGCGGCAGGCATCGCTCGGCGCGGGTCTGCCGGTGTCCACCGGCTGCACCACCATCAACAAGGTATGCGGATCCGGCATGAAGGCGCTGATGCTGGGCCACGATCTCATCAAGGCCGGCTCGGCCTCGATCGTCGTCGCGGGCGGCATGGAGTCGATGACGAATGCGCCGCACATGGTCAACGCGCGCACCGGCATTCGCTACGGTGACGGCCAACTGGTCGATCACATGGCGTGGGACGGCCTGACCAACCCCTACGACGGCCAGGCCATGGGCGTGTTCGGTGAGCAGTGCGCCGATAAGTATCACTTCACGCGCGAGGAGCAGGACGCCTATGCCATCGCTTCCGTCGAGCGCGCACAGGCCGCGCAGAAGTCGGGCGCGTTCGCCAACGAGATCGTTCCGGTGACCGTCCAGGGTCGCAAGGGCGAGCAGGCGTTCGCCGAAGACGAGCAGCCGGGCCGTTCCGACGTGGCGAAGATTCCCACGCTGCGCGCTGCCTTCCGCAAGGAAAACGGCACGATCACGGCGGCCAGTTCGTCCAGCATTTCCGACGGTGCCGCGGCGCTCGTGCTGCTTTCAGCCGACGAGGCGAAGGCCCGCGGCGTCACTGCCCTCGCGCGCATTGCCGCCCATGCGACGCATTCGCAGGAACCGGAATGGTTCACCACCGCCCCGGTCGGTGCCATCGCCAAGGTCGTCGAAAAGGCCGGATGGAAGATCGAGGACGTGGATCTGTTCGAGGTCAACGAAGCGTTTGCCGTGGTGCCGATGGCGGTCATGCGCGAACTGGGCGTCTCCCACGACAAGCTCAATGTCAACGGCGGCGCCTGCGCCCTGGGCCATCCGATCGGTGCCAGCGGCGCGCGCATTGTCGTCACCCTTCTCAATGCGTTGACGGCGCGTGGGGCAAAAAGGGGTGTCGCCGCGCTGTGCATCGGTGGCGGCGAGGCAACGGCGATCGCCATCGAATTGGTGTGAACCCGACGTCGACAGATATTGATGGATTAATCGTCACGCCATATCCATCGGCTTTAATGCGCCCTGAAGCGAAATGGCACAATGTGTAGCTAAGTATCAACAACTGAGCTATTAATACGCCCGCCTCACGGCATTCCACGGCTAAGGAGAAACACAATGAATTTGACGCGTACCCTTCTCGCCTCTGCGCTCGTCGCGCTTCTGGCAGCTTGCAGCAACGGCGCGCAGGATTCCGCGCAAGACGCCCAGAAGTCGGCCGCCGACGCTCAGCAGCAGGCGGACAAGGCCCAGCAGGCCGCCGACCAGTCGCAGAACGCCGCGACCTCCCAGGCCGCCGACCAGGCTCAGCAGTCCGCTGACCAGGCCAAGGACGCTGCTTCGCAGGCCCAGGCTGCTGCTTCGGCCTCGACCGCTGGCGGCGCTTCGGACGCCACCAAGGACGCTGCTTCCAACGCTGCCGACCAGGCTGACAAGTCTGCCGACCAGGCCAAGGACGCTGCCGACAACGCGAAGAGCGCTGCGGACGACAGCAAGAAGTAAGCCTTCAGGCTCGCTTCCGATGAATGAAAACGGCCACCTTCGGGTGGCCGTTTTTTTATGCGCGCTGCCGCAGCGCAGCGTTTTCGCCGAGGCCCTGCCCGCTATCATGGCCGTTTCGTCATTGCGCGAACGCCCATGCCCATTCTTCCATCGCAGATCGACACCCGTTCCGCCGAGTTCCAGTCGGCCAGCCAGCGCCTGCGCGCGCTGACTGAGGATCTTCGCGAAACGCTGCGCGTGACCGCCGAGGGCGGCGGCGCCAAAGCGCGCGAGAAACACGTCGCGCGCGGCAAGCTCCTTCCACGCGAGCGCATTCGGGCCTTGCTCGATCCGGGCTCTCCGTTTCTCGAACTGGCGCCGTTGGCGGCACATGGGATGTACGACGGTGCAGCACCTGCCGCGGGCATCATCGCCGGTATCGGCCGCGTCATGGGCCAGGAAGTGGTCGTGCTGGCGAACGACGCCACGGTCAAGGGCGGTACGTATTTTCCGATGACCGTGAAAAAGCACCTGCGCGCGCAGGAAGTGGCGATGGAAAACCGCCTTCCCTGCGTGTATCTGGTGGATTCCGGCGGCGCGTTCCTGCCGTTGCAGGACGAAGTCTTCCCCGATCGCGAGCACTTCGGACGAATCTTCTACAACCAGGCGCGCATGAGTGCCCAGGGCATTCCGCAGATCGCCGTGGTGATGGGCTCGTGCACCGCGGGCGGCGCGTACGTGCCGGCCATGAGCGACGAGACGATCATCGTGCGCGAGCAAGGCACCATCTTCCTCGGTGGCCCGCCTCTGGTGAAGGCCGCCACGGGCGAGGTGGTCGATGCCGAAGCCCTGGGTGGTGCGGATGTCCATACATCCGTGTCCGGCGTAGCGGATCATTTCGCTGAGAACGACGTGCATGCGCTGGCCATCGCGCGTGACATCGTCGGCTCGCTCAACCGGGTTAAGCCGCAGCCGCTGGCGTTGCGTCCACCGCGTGAGCCGCGCTTTGCTGCGGAAGAACTCTACGGCGTGATCCCCGAGGACACGCGACGCCCGTTCGACATCCGCGAGGTCATCGCGCGCCTCGTCGACGATTCCGAGTTCCACGAGTTCAAGGCGCGCTACGGCAAGACGCTGGTCACCGGCTTCGCGCACATCCACGGCTATCCGGTGGGTATCGTGGCGAACAACGGCATTCTGTTCGGCGAGTCGGCGCAGAAGGGCGCGCACTTCATCGAACTGTGCAACCAGCGCAATGTTCCGCTGGTGTTCCTGCAGAACATTACGGGCTTCATGGTCGGCCGCAAATACGAGAACGGCGGCATTGCCAAAGACGGCGCAAAGATGGTCACGGCCGTGGCGTGCTCCCACGTGCCCAAGTTCACCGTCGTCATCGGCGGCAGCTTCGGCGCCGGCAATTACGCCATGTGCGGCCGTGCCTATGGTGCCCGGTTCCTCTGGATGTGGCCCAACGCGCGCATCAGCGTGATGGGTGGCGAGCAAGCCGCGTCGGTGCTGGCGACGGTTCGCCGCGATGGCATCGAAGCGGGCGGCGGTACCTGGAGCGCCGAGGGCGAAGAAGCCTTCAAGGCACCGGTACGCGAGCAATACGAGCGGCAGGGCCATCCGTACTACGCCAGCGCGCGGCTCTGGGACGACGGCATCATCGACCCGGCCGATACGCGCCGCGTGCTTGGCCTGGCAATTTCCGCGTCGTTGAATGCACCGATCGAACAGGGCAGGTTCGGCGTCTTCCGTATGTGATCCGGCCATCAGGAATGTGCCCTAAGTCCCTACCCCATCGACATATGCGGCCGCCGTGCTAACCTCGGCGGTCCATGTCCGACCTAGACGACCGCGCCCCTCCCGAGATTTTCACGCCCTCCGGATTGAACCGGTTGGTGCGCGATCTGCTGGAAGACGCCCTGCCCATGGGTGTCTGGATCGAGGGCGAGTTGTCCAACGTGGCCCGGCCCGCCTCGGGCCACGTTTACTTCACCTTGAAGGACGCCAACGCGCAGGTGCGCTGCGCCATGTTCCGCATGGCAGCGTCGCGCCTGCGCTTCCGCCCTACGGATGGCATGCACGTACTGATGCGGGCGAAGGTCGGGCTCTACGAAGCACGCGGCGAATTCCAGCTCGTGGCCGACCATATGGAGCCGGCCGGCGAAGGTGCGTTACAGCGCGAATTCGAGCAGCTGAAGGCCCGGCTCGGTGCGGAAGGCCTTTTCGCTCCCGAGCGCAAGCGCACCCTGCCCCGGTTTCCGCGGCGCATCGGTGTCGTCACCTCCGCCTCGGGCGCGGCCATCCGCGACGTACTTAGCGTGCTTGGTCGCCGTCTCGGCCTCGCAGAGGTCGACGTGCTGCCCGTACCGGTGCAGGGACGGGACGCACCTCCCGCTATCGCGTCGATGCTGCGCCGGGCATCCGCCAGCGGTCGCTACGACGTCTTGCTCGTTACGCGTGGCGGCGGTTCGCTGGAAGACCTCTGGGCCTTCAATGACGAGAGTGTGGCGCGTGCGATCCACGCCAGCGCCGTCCCGGTCGTTTCGGCGGTGGGCCATGAGGTGGATTTCACCATCGCCGATTTCGTGGCCGATCTCCGCGCGGCAACGCCGTCCGCAGCCGCCGAACTCCTGGTTCCCGATGGTGCCGATCTTGTCCGGCAACTGGATCGCCTGCGCCAGCGCATGGCGACACTGACCACGCGGCGACTGCAGGCTGCCGCGCAGCGCGCCGACCATTGGCAGGCCCGGCTCAACGCGCAACGCCCACAAGCCCGCCTCGCGCGCGACGCACAGCGCCTGGAAGGCCTGCGCCGCCGCATCTATGCAAGTGTCGCTCAAGCGAATCACCTGCGACGCGCCCGCCTCGAACGACTGCAGGCCCGCCTCGCCGCGCAGCACCCGAAGCTGAGGCTCACGCCGTCGCGGATTCGCATCGCCGACCTGCGCCAGCGCATGGTCGTGGCGATGTCGCGCCGCGTAGAGCGCGACCGGCTGCGCCTTTCGGAACAAGCGCGCACACTGCACGCGGTGAGCCCTCTCGCCACCCTCGAACGTGGTTACGCCATCGTCTTCGACGAGCGCAACGCCGTGGTGCGTCGCTCGACGGACGTTGCCATCGGCGATCGTCTACGGATCATGCTGGGCAACGGCGAGATCGCGGTTCGCCGGGAAGACTAGCTCGGCTGGCGTACGTATACGGCGAGTGAACGTCTGGACCCTCATGCTTCGTCTCTTGCTTGCCGTACCGAGAACGCCATGCTCGCCAAAAGCTACCCGTACTACCTCGCCAACCGGCCCGTAAAGGCCGGCAAGAAGAAGCTCGACGTCGTCGACAAGTACACCGGCCAGGTTGCATCACGCGTCGCCCTGCCGGACAGTGCCGCACTGGAGCAGGCCATCGCGGCAGCTCACGCGGCTGCCGGTCCGATGAAGCGATTCCGACCGTACGAACGGCAGGCCGTACTCGAACATTGCATCAAGCGCTTCGCACAACGCCGCGACGAGCTGGCCTACGCGCTCTGCGTGGAAGCGGGCAAACCGATCAACGATTCGGTCGGCGAAGTGACGCGCCTGATCGAGACGTTCAAGATCGCCGCCGAGGAAGCCGTGCGCATCAACGGCGAAACGATCAACCTCGAGATCTCGCAGCGATCTGCCGGATACCACGGCTATACGCGCCGCGTTCCGCTGGGACCGGTGGCCTTCATCACACCGTTCAATTTCCCGCTCAACCTCGTGGCGCACAAGGTCGCACCCGCCATCGCAGCGGGATGTCCCTTTGTGTTGAAACCCTCGGAACGCACGCCGCTGGGCGCGCTGATCATTGGCGAGATCCTCGCCGAGACGAATCTACCTGTGGGAGCGTTCTCGATCCTGCCGCTGGACGGTAAGCACGCGGAACCGCTGGTGACCGATCCACGACTGAAATTGCTGTCGTTCACGGGTGGCCTCATCGGTTGGGATCTGAAAGCGCGCGCAGGCCAAAAGAAAGTCACGCTGGAACTCGGCGGCAATGCCGCCTGCATTGTCGACGAGGACCAGGAAGACCGCCTCGACGCAGTCGTGGATCGTCTCGTCTTCGGCGCGTTCTACCAGTCCGGACAGAGCTGCATCAGCGTGCAGCGCATCCTCGTTCACGACGATCTCTACGATGCCCTGCGGCGCAAGCTCGTGGCGAAGGTGAAGACCTTGAAGGCGGGCGATCCAAAGAAGAAATCCACCTTTCTCGGCCCGATGATCGACGAGGCCGCGGCGGAGCGGCTCGAAGGCTGGATCGCCGAGGCGAAGAAGGCCGGCGCACGCGTTCTTTGCGGCGGCGGGCGCAAGGGCTCAATGCTCGAAGCTACCCTGCTCGACAACGTACCGCGCAACGCGACGCTGCAGCGTAAGGAAGCCTTCGGTCCGGTGGCACTGCTCGAACGCTTCATGACGTTCGACGAAGCGATCGCCATCGTCAACGACTCCGATTTCGGCCTGCAGGCCGGCGTGTTCACCAACAACCTCAGCCACGCGATGCGTGCATGGGACGAACTCGAACAGGGCGGCGTCATCGTCAACGACGTTCCGAGCTTCCGCGTGGACAACATGCCCTACGGCGGCGCGAAGTCCTCCGGCATCGGCCGCGAAGGCGTGCGCTATGCCATCGAGGACATGACCGAGACGCGGCTGATGGTGATGCGCGACGTCTAGGGATGCTCCCTAGGCCGGCTTGAGGTCGCCGACCACGGTGGGGATGAGCTCCGACACCGTGGGATGGATGGGCACCGCCCACTGCAAGGTGTCGAGAGAGGCATCGGCGTTCATCATGTCGAGGATGCCGTGGATGGCCTCGTCGCCACCGGTGCCGAGGATGGCTGCACCGAGAATCTTCCTGGTTTCCGCATCCGCCACGATCTTCATGAAGCCGTGGGTTTCGCCTTTTTCCACGGCACGGCCCACGCGCGTCATGGGGCGCTTGGACACAAGCAACGGGCGGCCACTCTTGCGTGCCTGCGTTTCGCTCATGCCGACGCGTCCCAGCGGCGGATCGACGTAAAGCGCGTAGCCAAGGATGCGCTCGCTGACCTTGCGCTTGCCGCCGTCGAGCAGGTTCGCCGCCACGATCTCGTAATCGTTCCAGGCGGTATGCGTGAAGGCACCTTTGCCATTGCAGTCGCCCATCGCCCAGACCCCGTCGGCCGTGGTCGCCAGCGTATCGTCCACCACGATGTAACCATGCTCATCTACCGCGATGCCTGCCTTGTCCAGACCAAGGTCATCCGTGTTCGGCTGCCTGCCTACGGCAAGCAGCACGTGCGTGCCGACGACTTCGGGCTCACCCTCGTTGCAATCGACGCCAACGGCGACGCCACCCGGGTGCTGTGCGAGACGGATGCAGCAGGCGTCGGTACGCACGACGATGCCCTCGGCTTCAAGGAAGGTACGCACCTCGACCGAGACATCCTCGTCTTCGCGCTGGATCAGCCGTGGTCCCTGCTCCACGACGGTCACCTTCGCGCCGAAGCGCCGGTACATCTGCGCAAACTCCAGACCGATGTAGCTGCCGCCGACTACCACGAGGTGCTCGGGAACGGATTCCAGCGGAATGATCGTACTGTTGGTGAGGTAGTCCACCTCGTCGACCCCGGGAAAATCCGGAATGCGCGCACGGCCGCCCACGTTGAGGAACACCTGAGCCGCTTCGAGCGTCTCGCCGTTCACTTCAAGCCGTCGCGGGGCGGTAAAGCGTGCGTGGCCACGAACGAGCGTGAGGCCCGGCATGCTGGCCAGCCAGTCTTCGTTGCCCTTGCGCGAGTCGAGGATCACCTTGCGCGCCCGCGCCGCGATCGTCGGCATGTCGATGGCGATCGGGCCAGTGAGCACCCCATATTCGGCGCCACGCTGGGCCAGCCGGGCCGCGTAGGCGCTTGCGACCAAGGTCTTGGTGGGCTTGCAGCCGGTGTTGACGCAGGTGCCGCCGACCAGGTGCCGCTCGATGATCGCGACCGTCTTGCCCGCGCCCGTGAGGCGGTTCGCCAGGGCCGGCCCGGCCTGCCCAGCCCCCACGATGATGGCGTCGAAGGTACGGGTCATGGCGGGGCTCCGGGCGAGAAAAGTCCGTCCATGCTAGCGAAGCCGGGCGCTGGCGGCTTGCATGAGGTGTTGGAGGAACCGAGCAGCCAGAACTGTGCTTACTGTGCTAACGGAGGGCAATCCGACAGGGGCGGAGGTCCACACACTCCAGAAAAACGGCGGCAGATGGTGACCCCGGCCCGATTCGAACGGGCGACCTTCCCCTTAGGAGGGGGACGCTCTATCCAGCTGAGCTACGGGGCCATGCGATGTCGCTGCACAGGGACGATATTTTGCCCTGCCGAGCGCCCTGGGAATAGTACCGCATCTCCGGATGCACCTTTCGCGCAGATCGGATGATGCGCCGATAGCGGAAGGCGTGGATCTTCGAAAGCTCGTCGCTGCCGAAACAGCGTCACCTACGTCATGCAGCCTATGGGCAAGACCGAGCGATCGGCGCCCAATCGCAGGCAACCATCTCGCCGAAACGACAAGGAAGTCACATGAGCAGCAAGGATTCGAAAGATCAGACGGAAGCGGCGTGGAAGTCGCTCATCTACTTCAGGATCTATAAGGACTTCGCAGGCGAGTCACATTCGACCGCAAGGCTGTTCAACAATACGCGGCAGCAATGCGCGATCAGGATATCGATCATCGCAGCGAACGAATTCGACAGCCCCGTTCAATTGAGCGAGGCCGATCTGCGGACGATCGAACTGATCGAATACATTAGCAATCAGCCTTTGCCGCGCAGCGACGATCTCGCCAACCATCAGGCGTATCAGTACACCTCAAACCAAAGAGACTACGTCTGGGACGAGACGATCATCGCCGAGGCGCAGGACGACGTGCCCGATGCCACTGCACAAATGGCGGTTGAACCTCGCCAGGGCGCGCAGACCATCCAGTTGTTCGTCTCCACGAAAGCGACGTCTCGACTGCAGATTGCCGCTCGCATTCCCCTTCCCGGCGGAGCGGCCTATATATCCACCAATCACCTTGGCTTCGACGACACCGACGGCACCGGCGGCCCCAATAAGCTTTTCAACTCATCGGTCCTCTTGCAGCCCGCCACGTTTCCCACCCTTCCCGCCAGCGAATACGGAGAATTTGCCAGCGACGGCACCCTTCTCCCTTTCGACGTCGGCAACCGGGAAAATTTCTACTGGGCGAAGGAGCACCACATACACGTTCGGTTCAATGGCCGCCTGCTCCCGTTGAAGTCGGTCAGTGCCACGCCAACTGGCTCGGCGGGCTTCGCCGTCTATAAACAAGGCGGTTATTTCGACGACGCGAGATGGGGTATCAGCTACTACGGCCAACCCGGGGCCACTCAGCCGGAACACTTGCCCTTGCCACCGCTCAACAAGGTCGAACAGTACTTCGCGGGCAACCCTTCACGCAAAGCTTCAAAACCTTTGGGTCGGCAAAACAACATCTACTTTCCGCTGGATATGTTCAAGCGATGCGCGGGCCGAATCGAGGGTGCCGCCAGCACACGCGTCGTGGTCGGCCTTATCATGGGCAACCTCAGCGTCAGGTTTCTCAATGCGACTGGCCAGCAAGTGCCGGACAAAACCAATGCAGCGCTGCACATCGTCGACGAGTACGGCAACGCTCATGCTTTGTCGTTGACGTTCGGCACGAAAGCCAATCAGCTCCGGCTCACGGCCGCACGTGCCCACCCAAGCGATGAGATAGACGCGCCGATATCGCCTGAACCTCGCGCCGGCGACTGGTTCCTCCAGCGCATGAATGCCTCCATCGAGCAGACGCGGCTATACCGGAACGGCCGCCAGCAAGCCACGGTGCGGTTGTACGTAGAAGCTGAGCTCGATGGCGTCCTCGTCAAGCTCACCGAGCAAGAGCGACAGAATATCCGCCTGTTCAACTACTACGAAGAGGACACGATGCTGCCGTTCACCGACGATGGCCCGTCCAGCTCGTACAAGGGATGGTCGGCGCAACGCCGACACCGCGGCTACGAGCCACATCCTCTCGCCACGGGAACCGATGCGCGACAGGGCCCGGGTGAAACGCTGACGTTCCACGTTTCCGCAGATGATCTTGCTGCAGAACTCAATACTCTGACGCTCGCATTCGCCGTCAAAGGCGACGATGGCTCCACGTGGCGTTCCAATGGATGGATCACCAGGCCGACCGGCGATCGCTACTTCGCGGCGGCTTTCAACAATGGGTCGCTTACGGTGACCTCCGAACCCCCTCGCCAATACACCGCCGAGAGCTTTCGTCTCGACCGGCGGCCGCTCGCAGGCACGAGCGCAACTCGCAGTAAGGCGAAAAAGTCCGCCGCTCCGATCTTCGACGACATGGTCACGTTGTCGATCGCCGAACCAGGTGGCCAGTTAGTAAACATACGCCAGATGACATGCGCTCCAGCGGGAATGATTCACTGGATCAACAACCTGCCAGTCACATCCAATCCGTGTTTTACGGGCTACGCGTCGCCAGGCGAGTCGCAGGTCCACTGGAATCCCGAGGTGCCGAAGGGATCCCGCCCGCTACCGACACTGTCGTCACCGGAGGCGACCAAGGGAATGATTCTGCTTTGCGGTCGTATCGACATTCCACGCGCCGACCACGCCAACCCGCCGCGCGGACCGATGACCGTCAACCTCATCGACGCGTACGGCAGTTCGCAGACCTGCCGCATCGTATTCCTCGAAGGCACACGGGACGAGCTCGACGTCAGATAGCACCACTTATCAACAGGAAGGCCAAGCCATGATGGACAGGGACGTCCCGCACCCTCTGCAAGAGGGGGACATGTACTCGACCGCGTTTCAGTTCTACAGCCACATCAGTGCAAACGTCGATCCGCGCACGGGCGTGTTCAGCGCCAATGTCGAGCTCACCTCTGGCGAAGGGAACCGTCTGCGAGGACCCAGTTTCCCGTTCCGGCTCTCTTACAGTGCGCTCAGCGACGTCGACGAGGGCTTCGGGTCCGGCTGGCGCATGAGCCTCACCGAGCTCGACACGGCGTTGTCGATGCTTACCCTTTCGAGCGGCGACACTCACAAGGTGAGCGGCCTTCGCCCCGGTGCGCGGGCAAGCTTCCCGGACCGAAAGCTCGAAAGCTGCTCACTGACGATGATCGGCAGCCTTCTTCGGGAAGCCGTGGTGGAACACATCACGGGTGTGACCGAACACCTGGAGGCAAAACGCGGCAGCCCCGACTTTCTGATTCCCAGGCGCATCGTCAACGCCAGCGGCGACAGCTTGCAATTGCATTGGGATTACGTACCCAGCGGCCTTTATGCACTGACTCACATTACCGACGATGAGGGTGAGCTTGTCCTCGCCATCGACCACGCACTACCGGGCGACATCGGCGTAACCATTCCGCTGGGGCATGCCGAACTGACCGTGCGCTTCATCCGTCAGCAGGGCATGCTCAAACGCATCGTCGTCCCGGCGATCGCCGCCTTGAACAGCTTCCCCACCATCGAGGCTGACGAGGTGGTCTGGGAATTCGACTACGAAATCCTCGATGGCATGCCTCTGCTCGCCTCGGTCGTCTATCCCGATGGGATACGCGACACCGTCGATTACGATCGGATGGCGCTGCGACTGCCGACCGGTGCGCCGCGCGAATACATGCCAGCGGTCAGCAGGCGCAGGCGACGCCGTGCCAGCAACCAGGAAGTCATCCAGGAAAGCTCGTACACCTATAACCGCCACAACCAGCACAATTTCTACGGTTACCCGGCGGTGCGCAACTGGGAGAGTGCCCAGGACCAACTGCTGCACTTGATCGGCGCAGACGCATATCAGTACGGCTCTACGGAGACACAGTTCGACAACGGATCGGTGGTGTGTACCATCGCGCGCGACTACGATCAGTACCACCTCATCACGCGTGAACGCACCGTTCGCGGCTCGGTAGTGCAAGATATCGTGACCACCTACGGCGCTAAGCCGGGCACGCCCTTCGAGCAGCAGCCGACAACCTTCCAGCTTCCCCACAAGGTTACGACCAGTCTGTACGAAGCCGGGTCGCCGGAGGTAGAGCAGGCTACCTACGTGCAGAGCACATACGACGACATGGGTAACGTTTTGGTGCTCTACGACAGCGCCAACGACACCACCGAGCGTTCCACGTATTACCCTGCCGAGGGCGAGAACGACGACGACGGCATGGAGCATTGTCCGCCCGATCCGCTGGGCCTCGTACGGCGCCTGAAGAGCCAGTCGACGGAGCCCGGCGAGAAGGGCGGCCCGATCCGCCGCACACACTACCGATATGTACGCGTCCCGGTGAGGCAGAACGCCTTGGCGTGGACGGTCGACCGCACGTACTACATTCAGGCGTGCGACGAAATGAGCGAGGAGGTCGTGGACGGCAATATCGCGACGCTCGTACACAACGAACAGTTTTTCATCGTCGACCATGGTGCCCAGCACGGCAGCCTTCAACGCGAGACGCGCGAACAGGATGGTCTCACAGAGACCCGCGAGTTCACCTACACGTCAGACGATGCAGAGCGCACCGTCACCACGCACACGATCCACACCACGCACGACGGCATCGTCAGCCGGACGAGCGAGACGCTCCATCGCCCGAGTGGCTTGGTGCGAGCCACGCAGGACGCATTGGGCAACCGAGCCGTCTACACCTACGACGCGCTGGGCCGGCGCGTCAGCGAAGTGCTCGACCCCGACAATGACGAATACCGGGTCGAGACCCGTTGGCGGTACCAGTTGACGTTGAGCGAACGCTGGGTCGAGCGCATCGGCATCACCGGACTTCCGCACCGCGTGTGGATGGACGAACAAGGGCGGGTCATGCGCCGTGACGAGCCGCTCCCGAACGGCTCACTGATGACCGTGAACGAACTGGCGTACGACGTGTTCGGTCAGCTCGTTCGCCAAGTGGACAGCGATCGCCTTGCCGACCAGTCGCTGGTGCGCCGCGAGACCCTCTATGCCTATGACGACTGGGGACGTTGCAAGGCCGAGACGGCACCCGATGGCAGCCAGACCATCAGCTCGGTAACGCTCGTCGCCGATGCCGAGGCCGGGCAGGTATTGAAGCGGACAGAACAATGGCAGATCACGCCAGACGGCGCGCGGACAGGCTGGCGTTCCAGCTATCTCGATGCCGCCGGCAGGCAGGTACGCGCCGAAGCGGGCACGTGGTCCGAAACCGGGCTGCGTATACCGCACATCGCAACGCGCTGGGTCTACGACGGTATGGGTCGTTGCATAGCCACGATGGAATCGTTTCCACTGGCGCACACTGGCACGCGCATCGAGCGAATAACGCGACAGGCCTGGGATGCACACGACCGGTTGACGAGTACGGTGCTTCCTGACGGAACGATCGTGACGCGCTACTACGCCCCGGGGCACGAAGACGAGCTGATCGCACGATTGACCGTCACCGCACCGGGCAGCTCAGACGAACAGGTATTGGGAACCCGACTGTGGGATGGCCTCGGTCGGCTGGCCATCGAGCAGGCGGGGAGCTTGCAAACCCGGCATGACTACGTTCCGGGCCAGCTCAGCGCCGCCAGGAAAACGATGCCTGACGGCAGCCAGATTGCAATGAAGTACGACTTGCGCCTGCGAGAGGCGCTGCTTGGTTCCACGCTCACCGACGCGCGACACGCCACGACCTATGCCGTCACCGAGGCGTCGTACAACAAGCGGGCTGGGCTACCCGAGCGCATCCAGACGCCAGGTGGCAGCATGGATATCGGCCTCGACTACCTGGGACGCATGACCGATCAGGTCGTCTCTCTGACGGGCACCACGCCCCGCGAGTGTCACGTCGTCGTGACGCCAGGCGGGCTGGAAACGGAGCGAACCGGTGCAGACGGCATCCGCCGAATGTTCGCTTATGACAGCCTAGGTCGACTGATCGGCGTCGAAGACGAGGACGTATCGATCACACTGGCATACGACGCATTCTCGCGTCTTGAACGCCGTGCCGCGACGTCGGCCGATGGGCGTGCGGTGATCCAGAGTACGGAGTACGACGCGCTGGGCCGCGTGCTCGTCCAGTCCTGGGAACACGTCGCGCCGTCCTCCACCGAGCGATATCGGCTTGCGCTGAGCTGGCGGGCCGACGACAAACTGATCGGTCGCCGCTGGTACCGCAACGACGGTGCCCTGCTGCGCGAGGAAACGATGGACTACGACGATCGCGGTCGTCTCATCGACCATGTCATCGACGCTGCAGAGGCGGGAGAATATCCGCAGGATGAAATGCAGCACCCCTACGTGCGCCAACAGTTCGTGCACGACTGCATCGACAACTTGCTGACGGTAACGACCACACTGCTCGATGGGCGAGTGAACGTCACTACCTATGGCTACGATGCAATCGACATCGATCGGCTGGCCAGCGTAAGCAACAGCCTCGAAGGTTACCCTGGCCATGACATACCGCTTGCGCTCGTGTACGACGCGAACGGTAACCTCGTCGACGACGGCCAGGGCAGGCTCATCGAATGGGATGGCTCCGGCCGACTGATGTCGGTGACCTTGGCAGATCGCACCGTCATTCGCTACACACACGGCCCCGACGGGCGGATCAGCCAGGTACAGACGCCGGGACGAGCGACGTATCGCTATCGCGAAGACGGCGAGATTGCATTCGAAACCGATGCAATGGAAGCGCGTCGCTACATACGCGCAGAGGGCAGCGTCGTCGCCGAAACGCGACTTGCCGCATCCATTCGCGAAGTGCTTCTACTCGGCACCGACCCACAGGGATCGGTGGTGACCGAATCCGGCATGGACTGATCGACGACAAGGACGAAGACACGATGCACACGATCACTGCCATCCCTGTACCGCCACGCGCCTACGCTGCCTACGGGGCTGGCGTTCCCCTGCCCCACGCCCGATCCGCCTTTGCCGGCCAGGTGGCGGAGCCGGATACGGGCTGGTATCTGCTCGGCAACCGACCGTACAGTCCGACGCTCCGCTGTTTCCTGGCACCGGATACGTCGAGTCCTTTCGACAAGGGTGGCGTGCATCGCTATGCCTATTGCAGCGGCGATCCCATCAACCGCATTGATCCCACCGGCGAGGCGTGGACCGACTGGCTCATGGTGGGCATTGCATTGACCTTCGCCGTGGTGGGCACGGTGGTTTCGGCAGGCGCTCTTGCGGGTACGATCGCCGCCGCCGGATCCCTCGCCGCCGCCGCGGCCACCTCGGGCATCGTCGCCACCACGGTGGCCGCTGTCGCCGATGTCGTCGTGCTGTCGGCCACGATCGGCTCGACAGTTACCATGGCCACCCAGGACGCGAAGCTCAATGGCATCTTCGGCTGGGTGTCTCTCGGAGCCGGACTGGTCTCGGGCGCGGCCATGACTGCGGCCGTCAAACAAGGGGCCGAGTTCGGAAGAGGCGTCGGAAAAGCCGCGCAAGCGACCTCCTCCCGAGCCGCGTCATCCGCCGGCGCAGCATCGATGTTTTCGGCACGTGCGATCACCGCCGCTCGCTCGCCCACACGGATCGTGGACGACCTTACGATGCTTGCAACAGCCGCCGCGACGAGGGCCGTGCGAAACGTTACGACGCCAAAGAGCACAAGCGGTCGCGCCATCGTTTCCCTTGGCCGCCAGCTTCAGGCACCCGAACTCCGGAGCGCCGTACAGGGAGTGAGCGATAGCGGCGCACGCAGCGCCACCGTCTACACCGGCACGCCCGGCGCCCGGCGACAACCCGAGCGTGCCGGCGCCGTTATCGGTGCGCGAACGCCCGTGCGCAGCGATCCACACAATCTCGCGCGCCAGAGCAGAACGGCCAGCACAGACGTCAGCGTCGTGGAGACAGACCGCCTGACGCAGGAGCAGACACGACAGCGGTTGAACGAAAGCGGCGTCGCCGTGACCTCTAAAACATTCGGATTGCTCGACACGTCGGTGCTGGCCTCGTTGAACTTCCCCGAAGGCACGTCGAGCGACGCTCGCCGGATACGCGCGAGCATGTGACGAGCGGCGCGGAGTCTGCATGAACATCCCGTCCTCGCACCAAGCGGGCCCACCACGTGCCTATGGTGCTTATGGGGAAGGCCCAACGCTCGATTTGGCGCGGACCGCTTACGCAGGCGAAGTCCTCGAACACGACAGCGGTTGGTATCTACTCGGCGAACGACCTTACGCCCCCTTGCAGCGCCGCTTTCTTGCCACCGATCCAACGAGTCCCTTTGGCGGCGGCGGATTTAACCGCTACGCGTATTGCGTTGGCGATCCGATCAACCGCGTCGATCCGACAGGGAGCGTATCGATCCGCTGGTGGGCCGGGGGCACGGGGGACCGCGTCAGGATGCGCGGCGGCAGCCAGCAGTCCTCCTTGGGTGCCACCACCGGTGCCAGCCTGTCTTTGTCCATCGCCACGCCCGGCATGAGTACGCAGGTTGCCGCTTCCAACATCGACCTCGTGCCCAGCGTCGGCGTAGCCGCAGGATCGCGAGTACAGTCTGCGCGACCGAGCCAAGGCGTCCTCGGACAACTCGCACCGGGCTCGCCATCCTCGGCGAGCACAGCATTGACACCGCCGACACGATCCCTGCACGACGAGCCGTTCTTCGGACGCATGCCCACGATCTCGCACGAGAAGGCCCCGGGGAGGACGAGCCGTCGTGTGACCCAGGTCGTCGGAGACGCCATTCCGCCCGACATGATTGAACAGACCCGCTACGGTACGACGCGGGTCACCGAGGGCTGGATCGGTCTTCCTCACCGCAGGAATCCGGCGAGCACCATCTGGGCATCGGACACCGCCATTGTGGCGACGTACCTGCGCAGATTGATTGGCGAGCTGAGCACGCGCGGGGTCACGCGGGCCAACCTTTTCACGGGTGCGCACGGCGATCCGGAAGGCAAGCGAAACTGGAGTCGCACAACACGCCGTCGGAGAATGCGCGAGTCAGAGTTTTACCTGCACGACCTCAATACGGAAAGTGAGCTGGCCCGGGATAACCATGGCATCGAACTGGACGTCTACGACATGGCGATGATGGACAGGGAGGAATTCAGAGCAACGCTGGCGCAGGGCGGCATTCACATCATTGGCTGTTGCTTCGGCGCGGCAGATAGGGAAGTGATGGCGGCGCTGAATATCTGGCAGCTAACCGTCTACGTGCTGCCTTCATCGAGGCCGCCGACATGATTCCCCGGGCCTACGCTGCGTATGGTGCCGCGCCACGCGTGTCGGCTCGTGCAAGAACACGCTACGCGGGTGCAGTGGAAGAAGCATCCACCGGCTGGTACGTGCTCGACGAGCGTCCTTACGATCCGAAGCTCCGGCGCTTTCTCGCGCCCGATTCCAACAGCCCTTTCGATCGCGGTGGATTGAACCGCTATGCCTATTGCGGCGGCGATCCGATCAGTCGCATCGATCCCACCGGGCGTGCGTGGATGGACTGGCTGCGTCGACACTTCCGCCGTGACGTACCCGTACAAAGCAGTTCCGCCGGACAGGCAGCAAGTGCTTCGAGCGTGGAAGCGGCAGGCATCGCTTCCGGTGCGTCCACGCCGTCGACGGTCACCACGCTGGCTACCGGCGTGCGGAGCATCGTGGAGAACGTGGCGGCGGTCGGCGCGGCGACCCTCGCCGTTGGCGAAAAACTTCCCGATAACAGCGTGCTCGGGCTCCTCAAGGCGGCTTCCGCGCAATCCCTCGGTACCGACCCTCGCGCCAGCTACTACTACATCGGACGTCCACCGGGGCGCCTGTCGACGTACCCTGCAGGAACGCCGCAACAGCGACGGAACATCGTGGAGCAAGACGCGCCAGCTTCCATACGCAAGCTAAACGGTGCGGGCAAACCCGACCTCAAGAGGAGCTGGATCGGAATAGTGCATCCGAACAATCCAAGCAGTGTCGTCTGGGCAGCCGATACGAAGGTCAATTTACACAGCTACACCAAGGTATACCGCGAGCTATTTGATATCGGGTTTCCGGAGCTGACGGTTTATACCGGCACCCATGGGGAAATTGACGGACAAAACTGGAACCCGTGGACGGGTCGGCGACTCGATCCAGAGCCCGAAAGTTTCAATGTCGCTACTCGTCACGCGAATTATTCAAACCTCATTTCCGGCGGGCATAGACGGCTCAACATCGTGGATACCGCCGCGCTAAGTCGTGACGATTTCCAGCAGGCCCTGAGCAGGCGCGGCGTACACGTCATCGGATTCTGCTTCGGCATTGCGGACGAAGTCGTCGCTGAATCGCTGAACCTCAAGACCGTCACTCTTTACGTAAGGAAGACGCCATGAAGCGACCTGCATCGAACCCCACGGGGACACGGCGCTACGGTGCCTATGGCGTGCCGGCCGGTAGCACATCGGCGCGCACAGCGTACGCGGGAAGCGTTATCGAACGCGAGACTGACTGGCACATGCTCGGTGAGCGTCCCTACAGCCCTACATGCCGGAGGTTCTTCGCGCCAGATCCGAGCAGCCCCTTCGATCGCGGCGGCGTTAACCGCTATGCCTATTGCAGCGGCGACCCGATCAACCGCGTCGACCCTACCGGCAACGTATGGGAGCCTTGGTCGCGGGGCCCATTCCGCTTCAACGTCAGTTCGCATGCACCGATCCGCGGCCGCACCGCGCCCACCAGTCCACCGCTGGGCGCGACTGCAGTCACGCCGTCCGCCACGGCCATCGCAGCGACATCCACGGCTGACGTCGCGGGCGTTGCAGCGGCGATCCTGCCCGTTGCCCACCCTGCCGCGGGTCCATCGTCTACCCCGACGCTGGGCCCCACCGTGGGCGCCAGCGCAGCCGCGTCATCTGGTGCGGCGTCCACGCGGAGAGCCACGCCGCGGATAACGTTCATCGGGCAACAACCTTGGTTGAAGCGACGCGCACCGGGTGACATGAAGCCGTCCGAGGTCGTCTACGTAGGCGAGCTGCACATGCCGGCGACGAGAATGAAGATGAAGAAGGATCAAAAATCGCCAGGCACAAGGAAGAGCTGGATCGAGCTGCAACATCCCCAGAACCCGGCGAGCACCACCTGGGTGGTCGACAGCGTGATGAACCTGCTGAGCCTGAAGAAAATCTTCAAGCACCTCAGCAGCCAGGGCGTTGCCACGGCCAACGTTTATCACGGAGCCCATGGCGATTTGGCCGGACGGAACTGGGATCGGCAGACCGGCACACGATTGCTTCAGGTACCGGGAGACGCTGCGTGGGGCAAGGAGGCCCAGTCGCGTGCGGCAGACAACTACTCGATCGCCGTGACCCCAGTGGATATGGGGGGGCTTACCTTCAACGACATGGAAGCCAGGCTAGCCGGCGATGGAGTGCATATCTTGGGTATTTGTTACGGCCTTGCCGACCCTGTTGTGCTCAAGACGTTCAACCTATCTGTCGTGGCCGTCTTCGAACGGGAGTACGCGCGACAGAGTCGACTCTCATGACCGCGCGCAAACGCCCATAACGAGCGCACCGATCCGCCCGAGATATCGCCATACCATTCTATCGCCGCACGTAGCGAAGCACCCCCACGGGTTCGTTCACTCCGGCGGCGCGGTCGGCAGGATGATTCACCCCGTCGAACACCGGCACCTCCGCAAAGTCGAAGGGGCTGATGCCCTCCAGGCACGCCACGTTCACGCCGTACTGCGAAGGGTTCGAACGGCGCTGATGGAATGTGTAGATGCCGCACTTTGAGCAGAAAAAATGCTTCGCGGTGCGCGTGTTGAACTGATAGACGGTCAACGCGTCCTCACCCTGCTCGATCACGATGCCCGACAGCGGTGCCGATACCGCCACCGCGCCACGCATGCGGCAATACGAACAATTACAGCGCCGTGCGGAACGTAGACCGTCACTGAGTTCGACACGAAATTGCACGGCGCCGCAATGGCAGGAGCCACGAGAGGTGGTGATGTCTGGCAGCACGTGAACGCTCCGATGAAGGGTCCGCGCCATTCTACGCGCCCCAAGACGGGCTAATTCCGCCCGTGCCCTCCGTTATGCCCCCGTGCCATAGGAACGGGCATCGCGCCCACGGGCGCGGCGGCGTATCGGCCCACCGAGAGTTTTGGCAGCTCGGCCGGACGCTTCGCGTCGCTGCCAAAGGGGCGCCAGATGCCGTCCGCACCTTCGATGGCAATCCCGGTGCCAACGCCATCCGCGGCGGCCCGGTTCACCGCGGCCTGCAAGGCTTCGAACCGGGACGGAAACCGCCCCACCGGGCGCCCGTCGAGGCGCAAGGTCCACGACGTGCCGTCGTCGGGCTGATAGGTAATCTCGTAGACGCGGGTCATAAGGCGTTCCGCCGCTCGATAAGTTCAAGCACAGCTTGGACTTGCCGGCGTCATTGCCAGGTCGTCGGAGGTCGGGACAGCAGCGACGCCGCCGTGACGTTCGTCCCGCGCCGCACAACGAGTCGTGAAGGCGGTGTTTGCTAGAATCGCCGTTTTATCCGCGCGCCCCGGCATCCCGCCCGGGTGTCCGTCAAAGGAGTTCCCATGTCCGCCAAGATCCTCGCAGCGCTCGGTCTCAACGCCACCGAGTCGGGTACCTACCTCGGCCGCGGCCAGTGGGCCGGTACGAACGACGCCGGCACCATCACACCCGTGAATCCGGCCACCGGTGAGGTCATCGCTACGGTCCAGGCCTCCAGCGCCGCGGATTACGAGACCATCGTGCAGCGCGCGCAGGAAGCCTTCGCGATCTGGCGCACCACCCCCGCGCCGCGCCGCGGCGAAGCGGTGCGCCTGTGTGGCGAGGCCCTGCGCAAGCACAAGGACGCTCTCGGTTCGCTGGTGGCGCTCGAAATGGGCAAGATCAAGCCGGAAGGCGATGGCGAAGTCCAGGAGATGATCGACATCGCCGATTTCGCCGTGGGCCAGAGCCGCATGCTTTACGGCAACACGATGCATTCGGAACGCCCCGGCCACCGCATGTACGAACAGTGGCATCCGGTTGGCCTCGTCGGCATCATCAGTGCGTTCAACTTCCCGGTGGCCGTGTGGAGTTGGAATGCGTTCCTGGCTGCCATCTGCGGTGACATCTGCATCTGGAAGCCGTCGCCGAAGACGCCTCTCTCCGCCATCGCAACCATGAAGATCTGCAACGAAGCCCTGAAGGAAGGCGGTTTCCCGGACATCTTCTTCCTTTTCAACGATGCGGGTAACGAACTGGCACAGACCTTCGTCGACGACAAGCGCATTCCCCTGATCAGCTTCACCGGTTCCACCAAGGTCGGCCGTATGGTCGGCGAGCGCGTGGCGAAGCGCATGGGGCGCAGCCTGCTCGAACTCGGCGGCAACAACGCCATCATTCTCGACAAGTCGGCGGACTTGAAGCTCGCCATCCCCGCCATCGTGTTCGGTGCCGTCGGTACGGCAGGTCAGCGCTGCACGACCACGCGCCGTCTGTTCGTGCATGCGTCGCTGCACGACGCCGTGGTCGACACGCTGGTCAAGGCCTACGGCCAGGTCGAACAGAAGATCGGCGACCCTACCCTTTCCACGACGCTCATGGGTCCGCTGAACAGCCCGGAAGCGGTGCAGGGTTTCCTGAGCGCCATCGAACGCGCGAAGGCTGCTGGCGGCACGGTGCGCACGGGCGGCAAGGCACTCACTGACCGCAAGGGTAACTTCGTGCTGCCGACGATCATCACCGGCCTGCGCAATGGCGATGACGTGGTGCAGACGGAAACCTTCGCGCCGATCCTCTACGTCATGCCGTTCGACACGCTCGACGAAGCGATCGCCGAGCAGAACGCCGTGCCGCAGGGTCTGTCGTCCTCGATCTTTACCCAGGACCTCAAGGCAGCCGAGCAGTATCTGTCTGCTGCGGGTTCGGACTGCGGCATCGCCAACGTGAACATCGGCACTTCGGGTGCCGAGATCGGTGGCGCATTCGGCGGCGAGAAGGAGACCGGCGGTGGTCGCGAGTCCGGTTCGGACGCGTGGAAGGTCTACATGCGCCGCCAGACCAATACCATCAACTACTCCGATTCGCTGCCGCTCGCCCAGGGCATCAAGTTCGAGTTCTGAACCGCCCGGTGATGCCATGACTGACCTGCGCTCCACGGAACGTTTCTCCGATCGCGTCGAGGACTATGTCCGCTATCGCCCGGACTACCCGCGCGCGCTGGTCGACTGGCTGCATGGCCTCGGCGTCCATGCGGACTGGTCCGTCGCGGACATCGGCGCCGGTACGGGCATCTCCAGCAAGCTGTTCCTCGACGCCGGTCACCGCGTGACCGGCGTCGAGCCGAATGCGGCGATGCGCGAGGCCGCGGAACGGTGGCTTGCCGCGGACTCACGCTTTCATGCCGTGAATGGCAGCGCCGAAGCCACCGGACTGCCCGACGGCTCCATCGATCTCGTGATCGCCGGGCAAGCCTTCCACTGGTTCGACACCGAAAAGGTACGCGCAGAATTTACGCGCGTGCTTTCGCCGCGCGGGCTCGTCGCCGTCTTCTGGAACTCGCGCCGCCTCGTGGGTACGCCGTTCCTCGAAGGCTACGAGCGCTTGCTGCACGAATACGGCGTGGACTATGTGGGCGTCGCCGAGCGCTATACCGACGACGACAGCATGGCCCGCTGGTTCGGACGCGGCTACCGCGGCATGGCGTCGTTTCCGCATGGACAGAAACTCGACGAAGAAGCGCTGCGCGGTCGTCTGATGTCTTCGTCATACGCACCCAAGCCGGGCCATCCCAACCACGAGCCGATGCTGCGCGCCTTGCATGAGCTGTTCGAGGCGACACAGGACGGCGGCACCATCGACTTCGACTACGACACCCGCGTCTTTGCGGGTCGCCCGGAACACGCCTGATGTACGAACTGATCCGCCCCCTGCTCTTCGCATTGGATGCAGAGACCGCGCACGGTCTCACGCTCTACGCCTCGGACGTCGCGCAGCGCAGCGGGCTGTCGGGCTTCATTGCGAAGCCGCCCGCGGATCTGCCCGTGCGGGTGTTCGGTATCGACTTCCCTAACCCGGTCGGTCTGGCAGCAGGTTTGGACAAGAACGGCGCCCACCTCGACGGCCTCGCCGCGCTCGGATTCGGCTTCGTCGAGATCGGGACCGTCACGCCGCGGCCACAGGCTGGCAATCCCAAGCCACGCATGTTCCGCCTGCGGCACCATGAAGCCGTCATCAATCGACTGGGCTTCAACAACGACGGTATCGACGCGCTGGTACGCAACGTTGAAAAAGCCACATTCCGCGGCGTGCTCGGCATCAATATCGGCAAGAACAAGGACACGCCCAACGAGCGCGCGATCGACGATTACCTGATCTGCCTCGAACGTGCGTATCCGCTTGCCAGCTACGTCACCGTCAACATCTCATCGCCGAACACTCAAGGTTTACGCGACCTGCAGGAAGAGGAAACGCTGCGCCGCTTCATCGGCACGCTGCGCGAGGCGCAGGAACGCCTCGGTGCGCAGCATGGCAAGCGCAAACCGATGCTGCTCAAGATCGCGCCCGATCTCACCGAAACCGAACTCGACGCCATCGCCGAGGTGCTGCTCGCTTCCGGGATCGACGGCGTCATCTGCACGAATACCACCATCGACCGAGCCGACGTGGCGGGCGATCCGGCCGCGAACGAGACCGGCGGTCTTTCCGGCCGACCTCTGTTCGCGAAGTCCACCGGGGTTCTGCGCGGCATGCGCGCTCGTCTTGAAAACAGACTACCGATCGTTGGCGTAGGCGGCATTCTCGATGGCGACACGGCGGCCGAAAAAATGGCCGCGGGTGCCTCACTGGTACAGGTCTACACCGGGTTGGTCTACCGCGGCCCGGCACTGATCGCCGAGGCGGTCTCGGAAATTCGTCGGCGTGGGATCACGGCATGAACAACGCCCCGGTAGACATGGGCGGGTTCACGCTCGCCAGCGATGCCGCCCTGGGTGGCCGTAATACGCTGCGGGTGGATGCGCGGGCGCGCCTGCTCGCGGAAGTGCGCGACCCGACGAAGATTCCCGAACTGCTGGCCTACCCTGCCGTGAAAGCCGGCAAGGTGCTCGTGCTGGGCGAAGGCAGCAACGTGCTCATCAAGGGCGACTACGACGGCACCGTACTCGCCATGGCAACGCGCGGCGTGGAGACCTTCCAGCGCGACGATCGTGTATTGATCCGAGTCGCTGCCGGCGAACGTTGGGACGACTTCGTGCGCTGGTCGCTGGGCCAGGGCTTTGCCGGTCTGGAAAACCTGATCCTCATTCCGGGCACCGTGGGTGCGTCGCCCATCCAGAACATCGGCGCGTACGGCGTCGAAGTCGCGGAGTTCATCGACACGGTCGAAGCCTGGGATACGCACAAGGGCGAATTCGTGGTGCTCGACAAGGCCGCCTGCGCGTTCTCGTATCGCGATTCCACGTTCAAGCAGCAGGCGGGTCGGTGGATCGTCGTGGCCGTGACGTTCGCCCTTCCGCGCGAAAGACCGCTGTCGCTGGATTACGCAGGCATCCGCGAGGAAGTGGAGAAGATGGGCGTCGCGCGTGCCACGCCCTATCACGTGGCGGAAGCCGTCGTCCGTCTGCGTTCGCGCAAGCTGCCCGACCCGGCCGTGATCGGCAACGCCGGCAGCTTCTTCAAGAACCCCATCGTGCCCATGGCGAAGGCGGAAGCACTCGCGCTGGCGCACCCCGGCCTGCCGGTCTGGCCGCATGCCGGCGGCACAGCCAAGATCTCCGCCGGCTGGCTCATTGAGGCCGCAGGCTTCAAGGGCGAGCGCGATGGCGACGCGGGCATGTCCAACCGACACGCCCTGGTGCTGGTGAACCACGGCAAGGCCACCGGGCCACAGCTGTGGGCCTTCGCGCAGAAGGTCATCGCAGGCGTGCAGTCGACGTTCGGCGTGATCCTGGAGCCGGAGCCGTTGGTCGTTTGAATGGCGGCTTGCCAGGAGATTCCTTTTTCGCGTGCCGGTTCCACTCGACGCCGTATGAGGCGTCCGTTACCGTGACCCTGCCGGTCGTGGGAGTTCGGCCCCATGGAGCAGACCGCTTGTAGCGCTTGCGTGCGATACGTCCCGGCAGACCCCGGCGGACGCGTAGCCGAGCATGAACACGCGAACAGGGAGGTCGCACCGTGGTCTTAGAAGCACATATCTACGACGCTTATGGCAACCGGGCCGGCGCCATCGCGCACGCCCGTGCCGCGTACATCGGAGAAGCGCCGGAAGCGGCCACCGGCCACTACCTGCTGGGCGAGCGCCTGTACGACCCGACGCTTCGCCGATTTCACAATGCCGATTCCCTCAGTCCCTTCGACGAGGGCGGGGTCAACCGCTATGCCTATTGCAGCGGCGATCCGATCAACCGAACGGACCTGAGCGGCAATGCGTGGCGGGGATGGCCGTTCATCCCTCGCAGCCGTCTGAAGGCCGGCGGGGGCGCCGCAGACAACACAATCGTTTCACCTGCCGCACCGGACGCGGCGGTCATCGCCTCCGCTTCGGTGCTGGATGCAAAAATTGTGGCGGGAAGCGTTGCGTCTGGCGCCGCAATCGTCGACCAGGTTTCGGAAGCCATCTTCGGGACGCTGTCGTCGAGTCCCATCGACATCCGATATGCCGGATCGGTTCCACGGCGCGATCAGAACGGCGCTTTTTCCGGCAAACAGCGCGCAGGAAGCACCGACAATATGCGTTATCTGGGCAAGAGCCAGTCTCGTCACAAAGCGCCTGCCAGCAAACCCATTACCGTGATTTCCGACCCACAAGGCCGAGAAGTCTACGCTCACAGAAATGGCCGCCGTTATATCGAACCGAAGTGGCACGAGAGGCATATGAGCCTTGCTCACGGGGGAACCGTCAGCCACTGGTTGGCTGACGCCCCTATTGTCACCACACATGTTCTCGAGCCCTTACAACGAATTTCCGAGGCGACCTCGCAGGGACCCGAAACAAATATCTATGTCTACACTGGGGTTCACGGCGTGGACAACGGCCAAAACTGGGTCAATGGCAAACGGGCTTACAGTGCGCCGCTATCGCCGCCCGATATCCAGACCTTTGACATCTTTCGTAATCAGGTTCTGAACAACCTGGCCCTCCATAGCGAAGACATTTTCGGCATATCGACTCGATCGATGAAGGGTCGAATGCAGCGGCCAGGGTTCCACATACATGCCTACTGTTTTAGCGCGGTCGACTCGTTGGTCACCGATACGCTCAATGTCGACCCAATACCCATCTACCGCATTCCATAGCGAGCACGGTCCATCGTCCGATTTCGCGCCTCGCTTTCCCCGCGTTGCGCACGTCAGTAAAGGTAAGCTGCGACAGTTGAGAGGCGCGTCACGAACCTGCTGTCGTTACGCCGATCCGCAAGGAGGCACGATGCCATGGAACAGAATACCTACGGTGCCTACGGGCAAAGCGCCCCAACGAGCGACCACAGGCGCGCCGCGTACACCGGCGAGATTCGGGAAGACGGCACCGGCTGGTACGTGCTTGGAATGCGCGTGTACGTCCCGGCGATGCGTCGCCTCCTGAGTCCCGACGACACCAGTCCATTCGGCAGCGGCGGCATCAACAGATACGCGTATTGCGGTGGGGATCCCATCGGCAGGAGCGACCCCAGCGGCCGTTCCTGGTGGTCCTGGGTTGCCTCCACGATGGATCGGATCGAACTACCGATCACGACGGCGCGCCGCCCTTCGGGAAGTCACGACGCATTTACGACTCCGAAGTTGGCGGCAACGTTCGTGTTGCGCCCCGAGTCGGCTGCATTGCGCACTTCGATACGAAGGGGCGCTCCGTTGGACGAGCTCGTGGGAGAGATTCGCAGCTACGGAAATGCCCGCGTACCAGTCAGCGGACCAGGCAGTCAACAGACTCGCATGCTCTTCGGCACTGACTTTCCAGGTGTGCAGTGGCCGCGCGTCGGCAAGACCTTATCGGCCACACTATTCACGCCGGACAGGCGCACTATCCATGTCATTACGGGGCCAAGCGCGTTCAGCAACGACCCGACACGCGCAAGCCATGCGGCCCGTGGCGTCACATATCCACACTGGCTCGAACGCACCAACGACAACGGGGGTATTCAGTTCGCTGCCACCACTCCCGTCAATTTGAGCTACATGCGATCCCTGAAAAACTACATCGATGCTGCGCATCCCGGTGTTCCCATCACCATGTTTGCGGGAGCTCATGGTGGCCAGGGCATGAAGGTCTGGGAGAATGGCAGAAGGAAACATCTTGAGCAGCGATTCTTCGACTCGGTCGAAAGGAAAGTCAACGATCTCCGATGGTCGGTCACCTTGGTGAATTACGCTGATGTCAACGCCGAGGATATGCGTAACCACATGCAGTACGGCAAAGGTGTCGGCATTCACTTTACCTGTTACGGTGCTACCGACCATATGCTCATGCAAGCGCTCAATATCACCGACGTGACTTCCCGCTCCCTTTATCCGGTACCCGTCCCCGACGCCCCGTCGCCTTGACGTGAAACGGGCGGCACGCATTCGCAACTTGCGCAACCGGGAGCGGCCGTCGTCTGCGTTAATTGCTACGCACCGTAGCGGCGCGGCTTCGCGGTCCGTTCGCCATCGTGACGCATAGTCAGTCGATCAGGACGCGAGCCGCTTCAGATTGCCGAAATGACGCACCCTACGCTGATCGGCCTATGGTTGTCGCCACGCCAACGATGAAAAGTACATCGAACGGAAGCGAGGAGCGTGTCATGCCAAGGATCGGAATCGTACTTCTTGCCGTCATCGCTATCACGGGATGCATACGGCCCCAGACCCCGCCCACCGGTACGACCGGCAGGCTCGTGTTCTATGCAGGGAACGACGGCCAGGGCAAGGTCGTCTGCACCGTGCCCGTCAAAGACGGCACGTTCCTGAGGTCGACGTTCGCCGAACGGGGCTGCAGCAACGACGAGATCCATTCACTGCGGTACGAAAACGCAAAACAGGATGCCGCGCTCTGGATCTACGACGATGAAAACTGCGGCGACAGCAGCGACAACGCGGTAATCACCTTCACCGCGTCGGCCCCGTCGATCTTGGTGAAAACCTTCGATGAGAGCGGAACGCACAAGGGATATGACATCACCTACTCGCATCCCGACAAAGACAAGGGCGAGGCGTCCTGCTTTATCGTGAACGTGCCCGGGACGGGACCCCAGGCGAACACTGGCTTGGGTAAAGGCGCGAAGGCTGTGGGGTTCGTGAGGTTCTATGAGGGTTATAACGGCTCGCAGGACAATTTCTGTTCGTACACCATCAACACCTTGCCCTATTTTCGCCAGGGCAAGCCCTGCAAGAACGATGAAGCAAAGTCGTTGAAGTACGAGAACGTGCCGGCTGGCAGCACCGTCTACGTCTACGACAATCCAAATTGCGACCAAGGAGACGACTGGGCAGTCATGTCGACGATCCGGTTTGCCAACCCCCGTATCGTCGTGTGGAACTTCGAAGACAACGATCCTGATGACGCGTACGCCATTCGGTACCACAGGCAGGATGGCAATCTCGACGGGAAGGTATCTTGCGTCATCATCGACATCCCGTAACCGCCGGGCAGGTGAGGGGATGCGACGGTCCATCGACCTATGGGTTTCTTGAGGAGCGTGTCATGCCAAGGATCGGAACCGTACTTCTTGCCGTCATCGCGATCGTGGGATGCGTGCGGCCCCCGCCCACCGGTACGACCGGCAGACTCGTGTTCTATGCAGGAAACGACGGCCAGGGCAAGGTCGTCTGCACCGTGCCGGTCAAAGACGGCACGTTCCTGAGGTCGACCTTCGCCGAACGCGCCTGCGGCAACGACGAGATCCATTCGCTGCGGTACGAAAATGCAAAACAGGACGCCGCGCTCTGGATCTATGACCGGCCCGACTGTGGCGATAGCGAAGACAACACGGTGATCACATTCACCGCGTCGGCCCCGTCGGTCGTGGTGAAAACCTTCGACGAGAGCGGGACGCATCAGGGATACGACATCACCTACTCGCATCCCAACGATGTCAAGGGCAAGGCGTCCTGTTTCATCGTGAACGTGCCTGGGACGGGGCCTCAGGCGAACACCGGCCTGGGGAAAGGCGCGAAGGCCGTGGCTTTCGTGAGGTTCTACGAAGGCTACGGCGCCTCACAGAGCAATATCTGTACGTACACCGCCAACACGCTTCCATTCTTCCTGAAAGAGCGTATCTGCAAGAACGATGAGGCAAAGTCGGTAACCTTCGAGAATACGCCGCCGGGCAGCTCCCTCTACGTCCACGACGCCACCAACTACGCAACAAGCGACGATTATTCACACATAGTTACGCTTCGCGAAGCGAGGCCCCGCATCGTCGTATGGTACTTCGAGGTCACGGAAACCAAGCCGGACTACGCCATTCGGTACTACTGGGAAGACGGCAGACTTGACGGGAAGGTCTCCTCCATCATCATCGACCTCCCCAAGCCGCCGGGCAGGTAGCGGTACGCAGCAGGGACAAGGGCTCAACCATGGCAATATCAATCCGACGTTACGACGCGTACGGCAGCCTTGGCCACGTCCCGCGAAAGGCACTCACGGCGTTTGCTGGCAACCGCGTCGAAGAGGAGACCGATTGCTATGCACTGGATAGTCGCACTTACTCTCCCGCCCTACGCCGATTCCTCCGTGCCGACTCCGCCAGCCCTTTTGGCGACGGAGGCCTGAATCGCTACACCTATTGCGGGGGCGATCCCGTCAACCGCGTCGATCCCAGCGGCAGCTCCTGGTGGACGTGGTTGAAGACGCAGTTTTCGCTTCGAGGCTCCGACTTTAACTCGCAGACACCAACAACGTTCGCGCAGACGGTCGTGGCGCAGATGGATACAACGCCGAAGGCAAGGCTGGCCTGGGTCACAGGGGCAGGCGCCGGAAGCACAAAACATGACACTCTCGGCGTGCTGAGAACGGGTTTGGATGCCCGCAGAGGGCGCACCCTATCTTCGCCGCAGCGGGCGAAGCGTCTGCCCTCGAATCAGCCTCGCGCCAGGCGGGTAAATATCCTGAGACCTAACACGAGCCCTCCGCACAGCCGCGGGCACGCGCCGCAAGATAGAGTTCGCATCAAGCCTGCATGGAAGGCCCTCAGCGTCGACAACGGCAAATCCACCCACTGGGTCGTGGACAGTGCCATGCTGCACGACGATATCGATCCTGTGCTGAAAGAGATCGCCAAATTCCAGACTAACCCCGCTGACCCTATCCCTGTCTATATCCTCAGTGGCGTACATAGCCGGCGGGACGGCATGAACTGGCCTGACTACAAGCGTGCGTATCCGCTCGACGAATATGGACTTCGCAAGGAAGAGGAGCGACGCCCTTATTACGCCCACGTCGCACGCAGCGGAAAAAGCACCATCTTTGATAATCTGGCCGGTATCACCGAGCACGAAATGATCGAGAAGCTGCGTCGCCGAGGCCATACCATCCATGCGTACTGCTTCAGTGCCGCGGACGCCGTGGTGATGAACCATTTGCAGGTCGCAGAGGTCACGGTACGCGTGCTGTGACTTGTTAAGGCGCCGTGCCAACCGGAAGGGCGCTTCACCGAGCCCGCCCGCATATCATTCGGGATCAAAGCGATAGTTGGCGGGCCGTGGCACCCACGCCAGGCTGGCTGTCACACATCTGCAAGGCTACGGTCATACGCTCCCCGCCGGGCGGCGTACCATCGGGGCGTCGCAACCCGCGACGAGGATGTTTTTTGGACACGATGACGCCACCCACCGAATCCGCCATTCCCGCCGCCAAATCCCCCAGCAGGCCGCCGGTGCCCGCGGAGACACCGGACGTCGACCTCAACGATCCCAGCCTCTACGTCCATCGCGAGCTGTCGCAGTTGCAGTTCAACATTCGCGTTCTCGACCAGGCGCTGGATGAGTCCAAGCCGCTGATCGAGCGGCTGAAGTTCCTGCTTATCTTCTCGGCGAACATGGACGAGTTCTTCGAGATCCGCGTGGCGGGTCTCAAGCAACAGATCGCGTTCGACCACGAGGTGATCGGCGCCGACGGCATTCCGCCGCGCCGCGTGCTCGCCGAAATCTCGGAAGTCGCGCATCGGCAGATCGAACGCCAGTACCAGATCCTCAACGAAAAGATCCTGCCTGCGCTGGCACAGGAAGGCATTCGCATCGTCCGCCGCAACCAGTGGACGCACAAGCAGAAGCTCTGGGTGCGCCGCTATTTCCGTCACGAAGTGGCGCCCCTGGTCACGCCGATCGGCCTGGACCCGACGCATCCTTTTCCCCGACTGGTCAACAAGAGCCTGAACTTCATCGTGCAGCTCGAAGGCACCGATGCCTTCGGTCGCGACTCCGGCCTGGCCATCGTGCCTGCGCCGCGCATCCTCCCGCGCCTCATGCGCTTGCCTGCGGAGGTCTGCGAAGGTGGCGACAACTACGTGCTGCTGTCTTCGATCATCCACGCCCATGCCGACGACCTGTTTCCCGGCATGCGCGTGCTCGGCTCCTATCAGTTCCGTCTCACCCGCAACGCCGACCTCACCA
The DNA here is from genome assembly GCF_023612255.1 of Luteibacter flocculans. Lineage (NCBI taxonomy): Bacteria > Pseudomonadati > Pseudomonadota > Gammaproteobacteria > Lysobacterales > Rhodanobacteraceae > Luteibacter > Luteibacter flocculans. The sequence goes on from NZ_CP063231.1 coordinate 2,913,462, forward strand.
TCGATCCAGAAGACGTCGAGGATCTTGCGCGCACCTTGCGCGGCGAGCTGTTCTCGCGCCGGTACGGCGACGCGGTGCGTCTGGAGGTGGCGGACAACTGCCCGAAGCCGCTGGTCGACTACCTGCTCAAGCAGTATTCGCTCGAGGCGGACGCGCTTTACGAGGTGAACGGACCGGTAAACCTCGCCCGTCTGTTCGAAATGACCTTGCAGCCCGCCTATGCGCGCCTGCAGTTCCCTGTCTTCGTACCCGCCCTGCCCAAGGCGCTGGCCGAAGCGGAAGACATGTTCTCGGTGGTCGGCAAGCAGGACATCCTGCTGCTCCATCCGTTCGAGTCGTTCTCGCCGGTGGTGGATTTCCTGCGCCAGGCGGCGAAAGACCCGCAGGTGCTCACGATCAAGCAGACGCTCTACCGCAGCGGTGCCAATTCCGAGATCGTGGACGCACTGGTAGAGGCGGCGAGGGCGGGCAAGGAAGTCACCGCCGTGGTCGAACTTCGCGCACGCTTCGACGAGGAGTCCAACCTCACCCTCGCCTCGCGCCTGCAGCAGGCCGGCGCAGTGGTCACCTATGGCGTCGTGGGCGTGAAGACGCACGCGAAGCTGATGCTCGTGCAGCGCCGGGAGAACGGCAAGCTGGTGAGCTATGCGCACCTCGGTACCGGCAATTATCACTCGGGCAACGCGCGCCTCTATACCGACTACAGCCTGCTCACGTCCGACGAAGCGCTGTGCGACGACGTGCATCGCCTGTTCCGTTTGCTCACGGGCATGGGCAAGGCGTTGAAGATGAAGCGCATGCTCTACGCGCCCTTCACCCTGAAGAAAGGGCTGCTCGATCTCATCGCGCGGGAAGCGACGCACGCCGCCGCCGGCCGAAAGGCCGAGATCGTCTGCAAGGTCAACGCGGTCACCGATCCGAAACTGATCCGCGCGCTGTACCGGGCCAGCCAGGCGGGCGTGAAGATCGAACTCATCGTGCGTGGCATGTGCTGCCTGCGGGCCGGTATTCCGGGCGTGTCGCAGAACATCCGGGTTCGTTCGGTGGTGGGCCGCTTCCTTGAGCACAGCCGGGTCTACTGGTTCCACAACGACGGCGAACCGGCCCTTTATCTGGCCAGTGCCGACCTCATGGAACGCAACCTGGAACGCCGCGTCGAGACCTGCTTCCCGATCGAGGGCAAGAAGCTGCGCCAGCGCGTCCGCCGGGAGCTGGATGTCTACCTCAGCGACAACCACTCGGCCTGGGTGCAGCAGCCCGACGGCACCTACGTGCTGCTCCAGCCCGCAGCGGGACAGCCCGTACGGGATGCCCAGACTCAGTTGCTGGAGCGCTTCGGCGGGATCGCCGCGCCCACGGCTGGTTGAGCACCGCTCCGCAAGGCGCTCAACCAGCCGATTAGCCCGAACGGCCAAGGCGACAACGCGCCTCGCCCAGGGCACAATGCAGGTGCTGTTCCAGGGGATACGGGCTTTCGATCGAACGCTTCCGGATCCACGCCGAGCGCCTTGGCGCGCACGCTAGCCGCAGGAACCGGAATGAGCTTCTGCAACCGGCAGCACCCGTGGTTTCTTCGCCTTCTTCAGGCGATGGCCGTGTGCTGCCTGTGGGCGGCCGGCGCCGCGGGAGCGACGACGACGATCACCACCCACTGGCGCGAGGCCAGGCCGGGCGACGTACCGGCGGAGATTCTGCGGGAGGCCGCGGCCCGCCCCCTGCCCTCCTTCGATCCCGAGAATCTGCAGATCCTTCCCAACGCGCCCTCCGGCACCTGGGTCGTCGTCCGCACCCTGCCACCGTGGACCACCGAGGAGCGCGTGCTGAGCGTGCGCCATCCAGGGCTCGGTGCGGTCTCCCTGTACGACGAGAACCGGTTGATTGCGACGACGTCACTGGATGACTTCGGACCGCCGCTGCACGGACACGGGCGACTCATCTTCAACATTCCCGCCTCGATTCCGGCATCCCGGCCGCTGCTGCTGAAATTCGAGGCCAGTGCGGCACCGCCGGGCGCGGTGACCATCAAACTGTCGTCATGGCCGGACTACCTGCGCGACGACGGTAGCTGGATGGTATTCGCCACCGGCTGCTTTGCCGTGATGATGACGATGGCACTGATGGCGCTGTGCTTCACGCTGATCCTGCGCGACATGACCTTCGGCTGGTACGCCGCGTATCTGATCTGCTACGCCCTGATCCAGGGGCTACGCTCCGGCTTCGTCTATCACCCTCTGGAGTTGCAGGGCCTCGCAGGCATGGCGGATGCGCTGGGTGCGGCGGCCACCGCACTCTCCGTATCGTTCGCCGCCTTGTTCATGCTGCGCTTCGCGAAGGTGGACGAGTACGTACCGCTGTTGCGGATACCGGTGCTCGGATTTGCCGTGGTGATGCCCGTGCTGATCGTGTTGCGCGCGACCGGCGTCGAACTGCTCGCCGGCATGGCGCAACTGCTGCTCCAGCCGCTCGTGCTGCTCGGTGCCTTGCTGTTCGTGATAGCCGCCGCCATCGCCGCATCGCGCGGTTCGCGCTACGCCTGGTTCTTCCTCGTGGGGTGGACGCCGTTGCTGGTGCTTACCGCGCTTTGCGGCGCGCAACAGCAGGGCATGCTTGCCAGCGCCCCCTGGCTGCCTGACGCCGCGATCGCCGCAGGCGCGTTCGAAGCCATCGTGCTTTCCATCGGCCTGTCCGATCGTGCGCTCACGATCCGCCACGACCGTGACCGCGCACGCGAACTCGCGGACAGCGATCCACTCACGGGCTTGCTCAACCGCCGCGCCTGGACGGAAGCGGCACAGACGGTGCTCGAACAAGGGCTGGCGCGTCCCGTCGCCGTGCTGTTCTTCGACCTGGACCACTTCAAGGAACTCAACGACATGCACGGGCACGCTAGCGGCGATCGTGCTCTCGTGGCCGTAGCCGCCGCGCTACGCCACGAGCTGCGGCCGTCCGACCTGCTTGGGCGCTATGGGGGCGAGGAGTTCGTGGCGCTGCTGCAAGGCGTGGACAAGGAAAACGCCATGCAGATCGCTACCCGCCTGTGCCGGCGCGTGCACCGCCTCGAGGTGCACATCGGATCGGCGGAAGTGCTGCTCACCGTGTCGATCGGCGTGGCGATGCGCACGCCGTCGGACGGCGTGCAGTCGCTGGTCGAGCGCGCCGATACGGCGATGTACTCGGCCAAGCTGTCCGGTCGCAACCGGGCAGTGTGCGCGGGGCACGGCCCGGTGCTGGTGAAGCGAAACGACGCCAAGGCGGCGCAGTAGCGACACTGCTTCCTGCGGGAGCCGCTAAGGCGGCGAGCCTACGGAGCAAAGGTGGAGCCCCCTCCCTGGTGGCGAAAAGCCAACGAAGCGATGTAGCAGCGAGGCAAGTTCCCATCGCCAGCAGGCTGGCTCCCACCAGCAAGCTCTAACGCATTAGCGATATTGCGAGAAGCCACGCGGCACCGTCTTGTGGGAGCCGCTCTAGCGACGAGAAGCCAAAAACACCGGTGGGAGCCACCCTGGTGGCGATAAGCCAACGAAGCGGTGTAGCAGTGAGGCAGTTCCCATCGCCAGCAGGCTGGCTCCCACCAGCAAGCTCCAATCACCACCAGGGGGCTCCCACCGGCAAGCTCCCCTCGCCTCCAGGCGGCTCCTACAAGGCCGCCGCAGCAGCCACGATGTCGTCATCGCCCGGCAGGACCAGGAACGCCGCACCGGCCAATGGCGTGAAGGTATCCGCGCCCACCACGCGATGCAGCGGCAGATGCCCCAGGCCGGCTTCCACGATCGCCGTGATGACGCCCTCGCCCACGCCTGCACTCTTGCGCCCTTCGTCCACCACGAGGATGCGCTTAGCATTCGCGGCCTGCGCGGCGATGAAGGCATCGTTGAGCGGCACCAGCCAGCGCAGGTCCACCACGCGCACCTTCCAGCCCTGCTGTGCCTCGATGCGGCGCGCGGCACGCAGGCTCATCGGCACGCCGTTGCCGAAGGTGAAGATCACCAGATCGTCGGCGTCTTCAGCATACACGCGACCCTCGCCAAGCGGCATGGATTCACTCGGCGCGGGATAGGCGAACTGCCATTGGCCATCGCCTGCCTCGTATAGATCCTTGGTCATGTACAGCGCGATCGGTTCGAGGAACGCGGTGACGCGACCGTCGACCTTCGCCAGCGCGGCGAGCGTACGCAGCATGGTCGCCGCATCGTCGCCACGACTCGGGCACCCCACGACAAGACCCGGAATGTCACGCAGTGCGGCGATGGAATTGTCGTTATGGAAATGCCCGCCGAAACCACGCTGGTAACCCAGCGAGGCGACGCGCATCAGCATCGGATTGCGATACTGGCCATTGGAGAAGAATTGCAGCGACGCCGCCTCGCCGCGAATTTGATCGCAGGCATTATGGAAGTAGGCGAGGTACTGGATCTCCGGCAGAGGCAGCATGCCCATGTTGGCGTAGCCCTGCGCGAGGCCGAGAATCATCGTCTCGTCCAGCAAAGTGTTGAACACGCGCGCGTTGCGGAACGCTTTGTGCAACCCCTTCGTCACCGTGTAAACGCCACCCTTCTGCGCGACGTCCTCGCCGAACAGCAGGCTTTCCGGATACTTCGCCATCAGGTCGTGCAATGCCTGACCGATCTGGATCGCGAGATGGCGCGGCGGCTGGTTCTCCGGCAGCTTGTCGGCACCGCCGAAGACGCGTTCGCGCTCGGCGGCATCGGCGGTGCGCTCCGCTTCAGCGAGCACGGCATCCGGCGTATACGGCGCCAGCGGCGCCATCACCTCGTCGAGCGCGCCCAGCTTCGGGCGACGATCCGCTTCGTCCGCGGCGTCGAAACAACGCTTGCGGATGGCTTCATACAGATCGAGCAGCGACTGGCGATCGTAAAGACCGGAGGCGAGCGCGATGTCGGCGCTGCGCAGCAACGGGTCGGTGGCCTCCAGTGCTACCAGTTCCTCCACGGAACGCCATTCGATCTCGAAGTCGGTGCCCGCGTGGCCCATGATCCGCGTGGTGCCCAGGTGCAGGAAGGTGGGTCGGCGCGTCGTCCGGCAATGCGTCACCGCGCGTTCCACCGCACCGTAGCCCGCGGCGAGATCGAGGCCGTCGGCGTAGAAGTAATCGAGGTCGGCGCGATGGCGGAAATTGTTCGCTACCCAGCCGCTCGGCGTCTTCACCGAGATACCGATGCCGTTGTCCTCGCAGACGAAGAGCACCGGGGCCGGCAGCTTCTGGTACGCCGTCCAGGCGGCGGTGTTGAACGCGGTTTGCGCCGTGGCGTGGTTCGACGATGCGTCGCCGAACGAGCAGATGGCAATGGCGTCGTCGGGTATCGGCAACGCATGACCGATGCGACGGGCCTGTTCGATGGCGACGGCCGTTCCGAGCGCCTTGGGCAGATGCGAGGCGATGGTAGACGTCTGCGGCAGCACCCATAGCGGCTTGCTGCCCCACACCTTGTGCCGGCCACCGGACGCCGGATCCTCGCTGCTGGCGGCGAACGACAGCGCGGAATCCATCACGGGGTCCATGCCGGGCAGCTTGCGGAAGCGCTCGGCCATGAACCCGCCACTGCGGTAATGCAGAAACGCCGGGTCGGTGTGGCGAGTGAGCCGCGCCACCATGGCGTTACCCTCGTGACCCGAGGAACCGATCGTGTAGAACACCTTGTTCTGCACGCGCAGCACGCGCGCCATCAGGTCGAGGTGGCGACTGATCAACTGCGATTCGAACAGCTCGCGGAAACCACGCGCGTCCAGTGCGCTGCCGGGCAGCACGGGCTCGTCGTCACGCGGCGCAGCGGCGGCGTGCCCCTGCCACGACTGCACGAACTCCACGAAATTGCGATCGACGATCTCGGCGCGATTGAAGCCCTTGTGACGGGCGGCGATGGGTTGCGGGACGGACATGGGAGACTCGGAAGGAGAAAGTCAGGCCGCCATCGGCGAGAAGCCGGGCTGTGCGCGAACGCGCTCCAGCCAGGCGACCACGTGAGGCCAGCGGGAAAGCTCGAAGCCGCCATCGGCGGCGCAATGCGTGTACGCGAACAAGGCGATGTCGGCGATGCCGAACGCGCCGCCGCTGAACCAGGGCTCCTGCGCGAGATGGCCTTCCATCACGCGCAACGCATGTTCACCGCCTTCGATGAGCCGCGGAATTTCGGCTTGGCGCGGATGATCTTCGGGCAGCCAGCGGCGGACGAAGCGCGCCACCGCTACATAAGGTTCGTGGCTGTACTGCTCGAAGAACATCCATTGCAGCGTGCGTGCGCGTTCCCACGCATCGGCCGGCAGGTACGGTGTGCCTTCGGCGAAGTAACACAGGATCGCGTTGGATTCGGCGAGCCGCCGCCCGTCGGGAAGCACCAGCAGGGGTACCTTGCCGTTCGGATTCAGGGCGAGAAAGTCGGGCGTGCGCGTAGCGCCGCGCGTGCTGTCGGTCTCGACCCAGCGATAGGGACGACCCACCATATCCAGCAGCAGTTGCAGCTTGTAGCAGTTGCCGGACGCACGCAGTCCGTACACGGTGGGGAGCGATTCGGGATTCAAGACGAATTCTCGCGATGGGAATCAACGACGATGGGCCAGCCACTGCTCTCGCGTCTGGCCCCAGAGATCGACTACGTCACCTTCGAACGGGGCCGGCAAGGTTCCCGGGCCCAACCGCGTCGAACCGAGTTTCTTTGCTACGCCGATCGAGGCAAGGTTGTCGGGATTGATCGAGTGGATGATCTGGTCCCAACCGAGGTTCGCGAAGGCCCAGTCCATGGACGCCGCGGCACCTTCGGTAGCGTAGCCCTTGCCCCAGGTTTCGCGCATCAGGCCCCAGCCTATCTCGTGACCCGGCCACCCTTCCGGCTCCCACGGCCCGAGCCGACCGACCCAGCGTCCGCTGGCGCGCTCGATCACGGAGAACATGCCGAAGCCGCTGATGCTCCAGCACCCGGCCATCGTCATGAAGTTGCGCCAGGCCAGCGCGCGCGGCTGCGGACCGCCGAGGAACCGGCTGACCTCCGGATCGGCCATGCATTCGGCCCATGCATCGAAATCTTCCGCCGCCGTGGGGCGGAGGATCAGCCGGTCGGTCTCGATGCGGAGGCCGTGCATGGCGGCATCAGAACGCGTTGATGCCGGTAAGCTCGCGGCCCACCACCAACTGATGCACCGTCTCGGTGCCTTCGTAGGTGATGACCGATTCCAGGTTCAACGCATGGCGGATCGCGGAGTGCTCGGTAGTGATGCCCGCGCCGCCCAGCAGATCGCGGCACTCGCGGGCCACGTCCAGGGCCATGCGCACGTTGTTCCACTTCGCGAGCGAGACCTGGGTGGGTTGGAGGCGTCCTGCGTCCTTCAGCCGGCCCAGTTGCAGCGAAAGGAGCTGCGCCGTGGTGATACGGCGCGCCATGTCCGCCAGCTTGACCTGCACCGCCTGGTTCGCGGACAGCGGGCGACCGAACAGGATGCGCTGCCCGGTGTAATCGAGTACTTCCTTGAGGCACGCCTGTGCGGCGCCGATGGGGCCCCAGGTGATGCCGTAGCGGGCCTGGTTGAGGCAGCCCAGCGGGCCCTTCAGGCCCTTGACGTTGGGCAGGCGTGCGCTGTCGGGCACGCGCACGTCGTCGAAGAACAGACCGGACGTGACCGAGGCGCGCAGGCTCATCTTCTTGTGCACTTCCTGTGCGGCAAAACCCTTCGTGGAGGTCGGCACGATGAAGCCCTGGATGCCTTCGTCGGTCTGTGCCCAGACGATGGCGATGTGGGCGAGGTTGCCGTTGGTGATCCACATCTTGGCGCCATTGATGACCCAGTCGCCGCCATCCTTGCGCGCCACCGTCTTCATGTTGGCCGGGTCCGAACCGCCATGCGGCTCGGTCAGGCCGAAGCAGCCGATGACTTCGCCGCGCGCCATGCGCGGCAGGTATTCGCGCTTCTGCTCTTCGGAGCCGTAGGCGAAGATCGGGTACATGCACAGCGAGCTCTGCACGGAGGCGAAGCTGCGCAGACCGGAGTCGCCGCGTTCGAGTTCCTGGCAGATCAGGCCGTAGCTCACGCCGTTCATGCCGGCGCAGCCGTATTCCTCGGGCAGCGTGGCGCCCAGCAGGCCGAGGTCGGCGATCTCGGGGACCAGCTCGGCTGGGAAGCGGCCCTGGTCGAAGGCATCGCCGATGATCGGCAGGACCTTTTCGTCGACGAAGCGGCCAACGGCGTCCTGTACGGCGCGCTCCTCATCGGTGAGCAGCGAACGGACGTCGTAGAGATCGAGCGGGTCGAGACGTGGGGCCATGCGGGGACTCGTACGTTGGCAGCCGGAAAGCCCACGATTGTAACCACGCCGCCGCGTCCGGTCATGGCGGGGCGCAGCAATCGTCCGTGCCCGACCATGCGCTCCGGGGACAGGCGACCCGAGACCGGGTGGGGTGACGCAAGCCACGGACGTTCACGCCGGACGCGCCATAATGGACCGTCCCTCGTCGCCGGATCTCCCCATGTTCAAAGGCGTCATTCTCGGCTTCGCCTGCTACGCGGCTTATGCGTGGAGCGACGCCTTCGTCAAGTCGCTGGAAGGCACCCTGCCCGCCTACGAAGCCGTGTTCTTCGGCGCCGTGCTGGCCATGGCGGCGTTCCCCTTCCTGAAGAAGCCCGGCGACCGCTGGAGCGAGATCGTCATCTCGAAAATGCCAGGCCTGTGGCTGCTGCGCGCCATGGCCGGCGCCATCGGCAACGTCACTGCCGTGATGGCCTTCACCGCGTTGCCGATGGCCGAGGCGTTCTCGCTGATCTTCCTGCTGCCGATCTTCGTTACGATCCTTTCGGTCGTGTTCCTGCGCGAGCACGTCGGCTGGCGTCGTTGGTCCGCAGTGGTGGTGGGTTTCCTCGGCGTGCTGGTGGTGCTGAGGCCCGGCTTCCGGCACCTCGGCGTGGGCCACGTCGCCGCCATTATCTGCGGCATCACCGGCGCGCTGTCGATCATCGCCCTGCGCATGGCTGGTGCCACCGAAAAACGCATCACGCTCTACGGTGCCGGTGTCATCGGGCCCATGATTGCCGGCTTCATCATGATGCTGCCGCACTTCGTCTGGCCGAACGCGCACCAGTGGTTCCTGGTGCTCGGTTACGGCCTGCTCGCCGCCGCCGGTGCAGTGCTGCTGATGCTCGCGACACAGAACGCACCCGCCAACCGCGTCGCTCCCACCCAGTACAGCCAGATGCTGTGGGCGATCCTGTTCGGCTATCTGCTGTTCCACGACCATCTGGACTGGCCGATGCTGATCGGCATCGTGATGATCCTCGGCGCGGGTCTTTTCACCTTCGTGCGCGAGGAAAAGAAAACCAACTGGTGGCGTTGGACGAATATCGTCTAAGAGGCATTGTGGGAGCCGCTACAGCGGCGAGAAGCCCACGCGAGAAGCAACACAGCGCCGTCTTGTGGGAGCCGCTATAGCGGCGAGAAGCCAACGCAGCGGTGATGCGGTGAGGCAGATTCCCCTCGCCGCCATGGCGGCTCCCACAGGCAGGCTTCCCTCGCCGCCGTGGCGGCTCCTACAGGTTCGACACGCCGTGCGGTACGTGCCCGGTCGCCACATGGCGACGCGCGGACTCCACGTTCGCCGGAGAATCGTCGAAGAAGATGTCCGCGCCGAAGGCATCCAGGAACGGCCCCTTGTCGCGCCCGCCGAGGAACAGTGCCTCGTCGATGCGCACACCCCAGCGACGCAGCGTAAGAATCACACGCTTGTGCGCCGGTGCCGAGCGCGCCGTGACCAGCGCCGTGCGAATGGGCGAGGTTTCCGCGGGAAAAGCCGCCTGGAGACGATGCAACGCCGCAAGAAAACCCCGGAACGGGCCGCCCGACAGGGGCTCTGCCCAGCGCTCCGACTCATTGCGATGGAAAGCATCGAGACCCTCTTCTCGCGACACGCGCTCGCCTTCGTCGCCGAAGATGACGGCGTCGCCGTCGAAGGCGATACGGAGCTGTTCGCTGGACCGTTGGGGCGCGGTCGATGGCAGGATGGTGGCCGCCGCCACACCCGCGCGCAACGCGCGGCCAACGTCCTCGGCGTTGGCCGAAAGGAACAGATCGGCCTTGAACGGCCCGATGTAATCCGACGTCGGCGCGCCGCTGGTGAATGCGGCTCGCGAAATGCCCAACCCGTAGTGCTGGATGGCATTGAAGATGCGCAGCCCGGTGTCGCCGGAATTGCGCGAAAGCAGGATCACCTCCACGGCCGGCAGGTCACCCGACAACGCGTTCAAGCCCAACAGCTTCTGCACCAGCGGAAAGGCCACGCCGGGCTGCAGCAAATCGTCTTCGTGTTCGATCTGATAGGCGCGGTAGGCATCGAGGCCGTCGCGCTCGAACAGCTCGTGGCTGTCGCCCATGTCGAACAGCGCCCGCGACGAGATGGCGACCACCAGGCGGTTGTCGCGTACCGACGCATCGGCGTGGGCATTGGGCGGATTGTCTTCGGGCGAGTTCATGCGCGGGCGTTCCATCGAGACGAGCCGGTACTCATCGTACACCGGCCACCCGTCACCGATCCGCTAGGGCGCGAACTGCTCGTCGAGAATGCGCTGCTGCAGGTTGTGTTCCGGATCGAACAGCAGGCGCACCGCATGCCGCCGCGACTGCTTGACCTCCACCGAGCGCACGTCGCGTACTTCGTGGAAATCGGCGGTGGCGCTGATCGGACGCTTGTTCGGATCTTTCGTATCGAAGCCCACGCGCGTCGCGTGCGGCAGGATCGCACCCCGCCAGCGACGCGGCCGGAAAGGGCTGATCGGCGTCAAGGCCAGCACGTTCGCGTCGAGCGGCAGGATCGGGCCATGCGCGGAAAGGTTGTACGCCGTGGAGCCCGCGGGCGTGGACACGAGAATCCCGTCGCAAACCAGCTCGTCCAGCTTCACCTCGCCGTTCAGGCTGACGCGCAGATGCGCCGCCTGGTTGCTCTGTCGCAACAGCGCCACTTCGTTGAAGGCGAGCGCGCGGTGCTCCACGCCATCGCAGCACGTCGTGTGCATTTCCAACGGATGCAGCACCGCCGGATGCGCCTTCTCGATACGCTCGGGAAGGTGGTCGACGTCGTGATGGTTCATGAGGAAGCCGAGCCGGCCGAGCTTCATGCCGTAGAACGGCACGCCGAGGGTCCGATGGGCATGCAGCGTACGCAGCATGAAGCCGTCGCCACCGAGAGACACGATGATGTCGGCATCGCCAGGCCCCACCCCCCGATAGCGCTTGACGAGGGTGGCGCGGGCCCGCTGGGCCACATCGGTTTCGCTGGCAACGAAGGCTAGGCGCATTGAGGAGTGGGCATCCGGAACCAACCCGGAGCTTAGTGCCTAACGCCGTGCAGCGGATAGAGCTAGGGCATCTGCCTCACCGCTACACCGCTCCGTTGGCTTATCGCCACTAGAGTGGCTCCCACCAGCACGCGCCGCTACCGCGGCGCTTGGGACCTTCGGGTGGGAGCCGCCCTGGCGGCGATGGGAACCTTGCCTCGCCGCTACACCGCTTCGTTGGCGTCTCGCCGCCGTGGCGGCTCCCACAGGGTTGCTTACACCGGGATCTGCGCGAGCTGGGCCAGGCGACGGACGGCGACCGAGGCGATCGGATAGTCCGCGTTCTGGGTGAGGATTTCCGCCAGCATGGCGCGGGTGTACTTGAGCGTGGCGTCGTCGCGCTCAAGCCAGGCCTTGACCGGGCTGACATCCGTGCGATCGCCGGCCACGCTGAGCACCTGCAACGCCAGCGCACGATGCTGGGCATTGAGTTCGTCGAGCAACGACCCGCGCGCCTGTGCATGCCACGCGCCTTCGACGGGCAAGGCTTCGATCTGCCCGCGCAGCCAGTCGAGATCCAACGCCTCGGCCAGTTCGTAGAACACGGTGGCGACCATGGCGACGCCCTTGCCGCTCTGCTTGGACACTTCGACCATGTCCAGCGCCGAGCGCAGCACCGGAATGCGCGCCAGGCGCACAGCCAGCGCGTTCGGCACGCCCAGGCCTTCCCACTTCTCCTGGCTGGCGGCGAAGTCGCCACGACCCGTATCCGTGAGCGCATCCGGCAGTGCCTTGCGCAGCACGGTGACCTCGCTGGCATAACGGTCGACGTTCGCCGCGATGTCCAGCGAGCCGCCCGGACGGTTGAGCAACCAGCGGGTGAGATGGCGCAGCAGCGACCAGATCTGCAGGATCGCGTCGATCTGCGTGTCCTCCGCCACCTGGCCGTCCAGCGCCTCGATCTCAGCCCACAGGTCGCGGGCGTCGAGGATCTCGCGCGCCGCGGTATACGCCTTGGCAATGGAGGCAGGACCGTGGCCGGTATCCTCCTGCATGCGCATCATGAAGGTGGCGCCCATGCGATTGATCGTCGAGTTGGTCACCGCCGTGGCGATGATTTCGCGCTTCAGGCGATGGCGCTGCATGTGCTCGGCATACTTCTCGTGCAGCGGCACGGGGAAGTAGCGCACCAGTTCGCGCGACAGGTACGGATCTTCCGGCACGTCCGATTCGAGCAACTGCTGGAACAGGCGGATCTTGTCGTAGGACAGCAGCACCGACAGCTCGGGACGGGTCATGCCCTGCCCGCGCTGTTTGCGTTCGGCCAGTTCGGCGGAGGTGGGCAACGATTCCACCTGGCGATCGAGCAGGCCCTCGGCTTCAAGCGTGCTGATGAAGTGAGCCATCGAACCGAGGCGACGCACCGACTGGTGCTCCATCATCGTGATGGCCTGGTTCTGGCGATAGTTGTCCCACAGCACGAGGCGCGCGACTTCGTCGGTCATCTCGGCAAGCTGCCGGTTGCGACCCTCGAAGCTGAGCTCGCCACGCTGCACGGCGTCGTTGAGCAGGATCTTGATGTTCACCTCGTGGTCGGAGGTGTCCACGCCTGCGGAGTTGTCGATGAAGTCGGTATTGAGCAGCACGCCGGCCTGCGCGGCCTCGATGCGACCCTTCTGGGTCATGCCGAGGTTGCCGCCCTCGCCCACCACCTTGCAGCGCAGCTCGTTGCCATTGACACGCAGCGCGTTGTTGGCGCGATCGCCCACGTCGGCATGCGTTTCGCTGGTGGCCTTCACGTAGGTACCGATGCCGCCGTTCCAGAGCAGATCGACCGGTGCCTTGAGGATCGCGGAGAGCAGATCGGACGGCGCCATATGCGTGACCTCGGCACGGATGCCGAGCGCGGTGCGGATTTCGGGCGACACCGGGATCGACTTGGCGCTGCGCGGATACACGCCGCCACCGGCGGAGATCAGCGACTTGTCGTAGTCGTCCCACGACGAACGCGGCAGCGCGAACATGCGCTGGCGTTCCGCGAACGACTTCGCGGCGTCCGGGTTCGGATCGAGGAAGATGTGGCGGTGATCGAACGCAGCCAGGAGGCGAATATGCTCGGAGAGCAGCATGCCGTTGCCGAACACGTCACCCGACATGTCGCCCACGCCGACCACGGTGAAATCCTGGGTCTGGCAATCGCGACCCAGCGCGCGGAAGTGCCGCTTGACCGACTCCCACGCACCCTTGGCCGTGATGCCCATGCCCTTGTGGTCGTAGCCGTTGGAACCGCCCGAGGCGAAGGCGTCGTCCAGCCAGAAGCCATGCTCGGTCGAAATGGCGTTGGCGATGTCGGAGAACGTGGCCGTGCCCTTATCGGCCGCCACCACGAGGTACGGATCGTCCTGGTCGTGGCGCACCACGTCGTGCGGCGGCACGACCTTGCCCTCGACGAGGTTGTCGGTGATGTCGAGCAGGCCGTTGATGAACATGCGATAGCAGGCGATGCCCTCGGCAAGCTGCGCGTCGCGATCGCCACCGACCGGCGGACGCTTCACGAAGAAGCCGCCCTTGGAGCCGACCGGCACGATCACCGTGTTCTTCACCATCTGCGCCTTCACCAGGCCCAGCACTTCGGTGCGGAAATCTTCGCGGCGATCGGACCAGCGCAGGCCACCACGCGCGACCGAGCCGAAGCGCAGGTGGATACCTTCCACGCGCGGCGCGTACACGAAGATCTCGCGGAACGGCACCGGCTTGGCGAGGTCGGGCACGCGGTGCGAATCGAACTTGAAGCTGATGTACGGGCGGAATGTACCGTCCCAGGCCTGGAAGTAGCTCGTGCGGAGCGTGGCATGCACCAGCGCGATGAAGCTGCGCAGGATTCGGTCTTCGTCGAGGCTTGAGACGTTATCCAGCAGTGCGTTGATCGCCTCTTCCACCGCGGCGACCTGTTCCTCGCGCGGGCGGCTGAGCGCAGCGACGAGGTTGCCGATGAGGCCCGGATGCGCGGCCAGCGTCTCCGTGTCCATCAGCGTGTGCATCTCGTGCGAGAGCAGGCTTTCGGCGCGTGCGCGTTCGTCGCCGTCGAGGCTCTCGCGGCGGGGATCGAAGCGCGCGTTGAACAACTCGATGATGAGGCCGGCGATCGCCGGGTAATGATTGAGCGCGTCTTCCATGTACGCCTGGGAGAACGCCACGCCCGTCTGCAACAGGTACTTGCAGTAGCTGCGCAGCACGGCGACCTGGCGCCAGCCGAGCTTCGCGCCGAGCACGAGGCGATTGAAACCGTCGTTCTCCGCATTGCCACGCCAGATCTGCTCGAACGCATCTTCGAAGAGCGAACCGACCTGCTCCACCTCGAAGGCGAGGCGACCGACCGGCTGCACTTCGAAATCCTGCACGAACAGCGAACCATCGCCGATCTTCACCTCGTACATGTGCTCGGTGAGCACGCGCAGACCAAGGTTTTCAAGCTGCGGAAGGACTTCCGACAGCGCGATGTCCGAGCCCGAGCGGTAGACCTTGAAGCGGAGTTCTTCCGGCCGGTGCGGCGGATGGTAGAACGACATGCTGATGGCATCGGGACCGTCGAGGCCCGCGAGCGCGCGCACGTCCGCGGCGGCTACCTGCGGCGAGACTTCGTCCACGTAGCCGGCCGGCAGTGCCTTGCCATAACGGTTGGCGAGAATGATGCCCTGCTGTTCGCCGGCCACTTCGATGAGGCGATCGCGCAGGTCGTCGTACCAGTTGCGTGCAATGGCGACGATCTGGCTTTCGATGGCCGCCGCGTCGTAGACCGGGTGATCGCCGATGCGCGGGCGCACCACCACATGCAGACGCACCAGGGCGGCCTCGCCCATCAGCACGGCGGAATCCACGTGCTCGCCGTGGAAGGCCTCGCGCAGCACGCTTTCCACGCGCTCGCGCACATTGGTGTTGAAACGATCGCGCGGAATGTAGACCAGGCAGGAGAAGAACCGGCCGTAACTGTCACGACGGATGAACAGACGCGTGCGCGTGCGCTGGGCCAGTTCAAGCAGGCCCGTCGCCAGGACGGAGAGTTCATCGGTGCTGCACTGGAACAGCTCTTCGCGCGGCAGCGTGTCGAGGATGTGGCGTAGCGCCTTGCCCGAGTGCGAGTCGCGCTTGAGCCCCGAGCGGGTCATCACGGCTTCGCACTTTTCGCGCACGAGCGGCACGTGCTGCGGATGCGCCATGTACGCATTGGAGGAGAACAGGCCAAGGAAGCGCTGCTCGGCGACAGGACGGCCGTTACCGTCGAACTTGAGAACGCCCACGTAATCCATGTAGCCCGCGCGGTGGATCGGCGAACGGGCATTGGTCTTGGTCAGGATGATGGCGTCGGTGGAACCCGAGCGCGGCAGTTCGCTTGCCACCAGCGTGCGCAGCGAGCGCGGCGCCAGCGAGCGCTCTGCCGTACGCAGGATGCCCAGGCCCGAGCCTTCCACGGTCTTCAGCACCTGGTCGCCCGCGTCGGCCGCCACTTCGTATTCGCGGTAACCCATGAAGGTGAAATGGTCGTCGGCCACCCAGCGCAGGAACTCGCTGGCTTCGCGCACTTCCTCCGCGGTATACGGCAGCGAGCGCTTGCCGAGGTCGCCCGCCACGTCGAGCATCTTGTCGCGCATGGCGCGCCAGTCGGTAACGGCTTCGCGAACGTCCGCCAAGGCCGTTTCCACATTGGCCTTGAGCGTGTCGAGCTCGGTGTCGTCGAGGCGGTCGATCTCGAAGCGCATGATCGATTCGGTCGCCGAACCAGAGCCCATGGACTCGAGCACACCGGTCGCCGAACGCAGCACCGGCACCACCGGATGGATGGTGGCGTGGATGTCCGCATGAGCGGCCGCGACCATGGAGACGGTATCGACGAGGAAGGGCATGTCGTCGGTAACGACTTCCACCACGGCACGCGACCCGGACACGCCGGGGTTGTAGACGCGGACCTTCGCCTTGCCGGGGACCCGCTCGCGAGCGAAGGCCAGCAGGTCGGCGATCAGCGCGGCCCAGCGGTCCGGCGCATGCAGGGCATGGTCGGCGGGCGCGATCCGCTCGAAGAAGGCCTGGATAAAAAAGTGCGCCTCATTGAGGCGCTCCGCGGGGTAATCCAGCTTTTTCAGTTCATCGAAGACAACGGCCTGGAAAGAGCCGTTTTCGGCAGAGCGAATCGCATTCATGGGCGGATATCGATGTGGGGGAGTCGGAAATCCGCGAAAGCATAGCTCCCTGCGACGTCATGTAGCCACACCGAGGCGTGCTTACGGTACGGGAATTTTCACTGCGTCGCCGCATCCGCGCTCGTGCGTTTCGATCGAGCGGCGCGCCGTGCGCGAGTCGTCGCGATGGATGCATCGCAACAATTCGCACGCGAATGTCTCAAGGCACCGTTGACGCTGGTCCGGGGGAGATTCTAAACTGGACGGTATAGTCCAGCAGGGAAATCCCATGGCGACCCTGGATACCCGCCCCGTATCAGACCATCAGCAGCGGGTGCTCCAGGCGGCATGTGCGTTGTTCCTGCGTGACGGTTACCGCGTCAGCATGGGGGCGGTGGCACGCGAGGCAGGCGTGTCCAAGCAAACCGTGTATGCGCACTTCGACAATAAGGACACCCTGTTCCACGCCGCCGTCGAACAACTCGTCTTGCCTCTCCACGCCAGCCTGACCCCGGAGAGCCGCGACCTGCCCTCGACGCTGCATGCCCTGGCCCGGGCGCATCAGACCTACGTGATGGACCACGAGAACGTGGCCCTGGGCCGCATGCTGATCGCGGAAGCCCCCCGCTTTCCGGCGGCGGCAAGGACCTTCTTCCGGATCGCGATCGATACGGTCGCGACCCGGTTGTCGCGTTGTATGGCGGAGGCCATGGAGCACGGCAGGATGCGCAGGGAAGACCCGGACGTCGCTGCGGAACTGTTCCTGTCCATGCTGCATGGGCTGGAAGGGGACCGTCGCCTCTTTGGCATGCGCGCAAGAGGCCAGAAGGCGCAGGACGGCTGGGCGAGGCACGCGGTAACAGTATTTATGCATGCGTACGACATCTTGCCGGATGAACCGGCGCGAACGAACAAGAAACCTGGAAAAGGAACGGAGTTCTCATGAATCCCCTGCCCCTGCGCTCGTCCCTGCTGGCCCTCGGCCTCGCCGCGGCGCTTGCCGCCTGCCACAAGCAGGAAGCTCCTCAGCAGCCGCCCCCGCCGGAAGTCGGCACGATCACCGCCCAGCCGCAGGATGCCCCGCTGGTCCAGGATCAGGTCGGTCGTGTATCCGCGTTCCGCACCGCCGACGTGCGCGCGCGCGTACCCGGCATCCTGCTGCATCGTCTGTATGAGGAAGGCACGGACGTGAAGGCGGGGCAGAAGCTCTTCCAGATCGATCCGCAGCCCCTCAAGGCGGAACTGGACGCCCAGTTGGCCAACCTCGCCTCCGCCCGCGCCACGGCCGTGAACGCCAAGGCACAGGCCGATCGCAACCGCGGTCTCATCGGCAAGAACTACGTCTCGCGGCAGGATCTCGATACCGCCGAGGCCAACCAGCGCACGGCCGAAGCCGCCGTGAAGCAGGCCGAAGCCAACGTGCAGTCGGCCCGGATCAACCTGGGCTTCACCGACGTGGTCTCGCCGATCGACGGCCGCGCCGGCCAGCAGCAGGTCACCGAGGGCGCGCTGGTCGGCCAGAACGAGACCACGCTCCTGACCCAGGTGGACCAGATCGACAAGGTCTACGTGAACTTCAGCGTGTCGGTCTCCGATCTGGATGCCATGCGCCGCGCCGCGGCCAACGGTGCCGCCACGCTGTCGCCCACCGACAAGGCCACCGTCCGCATCCAGTTGCCGGACGGCTCGGACTTCGGCGAGCAGGGCGTGCTCGACTTCTCCTCCGCCACGGTCAATCCGCAGACCGGCACGGTCAATCTGCGCGCGCAGCTCGCCAATCCGGACCTGCGCCTGCTCCCGGGCCAGTTCGTGACGGTCAAGGCCACGCTTGGCGACCTGCACAACGTGTTCCTGATTCCTCAGGCCGCGGTGCTGCGCGACGCCAACGACGCCTACGTGATGGTCGTCGGCGAAGGCCACGCCAAGGACCCGCAGACGGGCAAGGACACGACCGTGCCCTCGGCCGCCGTGCGTCGCCCGATCAAGGCCGAGCGCATCAGCGGTTCCAACTGGGTGGTTACCGGCGGCTTGAAGCCGGGTGACCAGATCATCGTCCAGGGTCTGCCCAAGGCGAGGGAAAACGCGCCGGTGAAGGCATCGCCCGCCCAGGCCGCTCCGGCTTCGGCTGCGAGTGCCCCCGGTGCGGCTGCCCCCGCCGGTCAGCAGTAAGGGAGTTTCGTCATGCCGAGTTTCTTCATCGACCGCCCCATCTTCGCGTGGGTCGTGGCGATCCTGATCAGCCTGTGCGGCACGATCTCCCTGCTCAACATGGGTATCGAGTCGTATCCGAACATCGCTCCGCCGCAGGTCGTCGTCACGGCGACCTACCCGGGTGCGAGCGCGGATACCACCGAGAAGACCGTGACGCAGGTCATCGAGCAGCAGCTGACCGGTATCGATCACCTGCTCTACTTCAGCTCCGCGTCGAGCTCCAGCGGCACGGCCACCGTGACGCTGACCTTCGAGACCGGTACCGACCCTGACATTGCCCAGGTCCAGGTGCAGAACAAGGTGTCGCTCGCGACGCCCCGACTGCCGTCCGAGGTGACCCAGCAGGGCGTCGTGGTGGCCAAGTCCAACCCCGACTTCCTGATGTTCATTGCGCTCACCTCGTCCAATCCGGCGATCGACGGCAACCGCCTGACCGATATCGTGTCGTCGCAGGTGCTCGACCAGATCGCACGTATCCCGGGCGTGGGCAACACGCGTCAGCTCGGTTCCGAGTACGGCATGCGCGTCTGGTTGAACCCGGACAAGCTGCGCGGCTACGGCCTCTCGGCCACCGATCTGCGCAATGCGCTCAGCACGCAGAACGTGCAGTTCGCCGCAGGCTCCATCGGTACGGATCCCGCGGTCAACGGCCAGGGCTTCAGTGCGACGGTATCGGCCGAAGGCCGCTTCACTACGCCGAAAGAGTTCTCCGACATCATCCTGCGCGCCAACAACGACGGCACCGTGGTGCGCCTGAAGGACGTCGCGCGGGTGGAACTCGGCCCGCAGACCTACGGCTTCAACGCACAGTGGAACGGCACGGCTACCGGCTCCTTCGGCGTGCAGCTGCTGCCCGGTGCGAACGCGCTGGACGTGGCAAACGCGGTGCGCGCCAAGATGGCCGATCTCGCCCGCGGCTTCCCCGATGGCGTGACCTGGTTCGCACCGTACGACACGACCAAGTTCGTGACGATCTCGATCGAGGAAGTGGTGCATACCCTCGTCGAGGCGATCATCCTCGTGTTCCTCGTGATGCTGCTGTTCCTGCAGAACTTCCGCGCGACGATTATCCCGACCCTGGTCATCCCGGTGGCGTTGCTGGGTACCTTCCTGGGTCTGTCGCCGCTCGGTTTCACGATCAACCAGCTCACCCTGTTCGGCATGGTGCTCGCCATCGGCATCGTGGTCGACGACGCGATCGTCGTGATCGAGAACGTCGAACGCATCATGTCCGAGGAAGGACTGTCGCCGAAGGAAGCCACGCGCAAGGCAATGGGCCAGATCACCGGCGCCGTCGTGGCGATCACGGTGGTGCTGGCGGCAGTGTTCGTGCCGTCCGCACTGCAGCCGGGTGCCTCGGGCATCATCTACAAACAGTTCGCGCTGACGATCGCGGTGTCGATGGGCTTCTCGGCGTTCCTCGCGCTGTCGTTCACGCCGGCGTTGTGCGCCACGATCCTCAAGCACACCCACGACGAAAAGAAGAACATCGTCTATCGCAAGTTCAACCAGGTCTTCGACTGGGTTCAGCACACCTACTCCGGCCACATCGGCGGTGCGGTGCGTCGTGCCCCGGTCTGGATGGTGGTGTTCGTGCTGATCGCGGTGCTTTGCGGCTTCCTGTTCACTCGCCTGCCGACCAGCTTCGTGCCGGACGAGGACCAGGGCTACGCGCTCGCCATCGTGCAGTTGCCGCCCGGCTCCAGCATCGCCCGTACCGAGAAGGTGATGGAGCAGCAGCGCGCGATCCTGCTGAAGGACCCCGCCGTCGACGGCGTCTTCCAGATCTCCGGCTTCAGCTTCGTGGGCCAGGGCGAGAACGTCGGCATGAGCTTCATCCGCCTCAAGGACTGGGGCGACCGCGACATGACCGCTACCGAGTTCATCCAGCAGGCGAACGGCAAGATGCAGGCCGTGCGCGACGCCACGATCTTCGTCGTCAACCTGCCGACGATTCGCGGTCTCTCGCAGTTCGGCGGTATCGACATGTACCTGCAGGCACGCGCCGGCCAGTCGCGCGATGAGCTGACCCAGGCCCGCAACATCCTGCTCGGCGCCGCCGCGCAGAACAAGGCACTGGTCGGCGTTCGCCCGAACACGCTCGAAGACGCGCCGCTGCTGCAGTTGCACGTCGATCGCACGCAGGCGCAGACGATGGGTCTGTCGGTCAGCGACATCTACACCGCGATCCAGCTCACGCTGGCACCGGTCTATGTCAATGACTTCTCCTACGGCGGCCGCGTGAAGCGCGTGATGCTGCAGGCCGACGCGCCCTATCGCATGGGCACCGATGCCTTCCAGCACATCTTCACCCCGAGCACGCTCAGCACGGCATCGACGAACAGCAGCAGCACCTCATCGACCGTCGCCAGCGCTTCGACGGCCGTGGACAGCGCAATGATTCCGCTCTCCAGCGTCGTCAGCTCGAAGTGGTCGCTGGCCGCGCCGACGCTCAACCGCTACAACGGCTATTCGGCGGTGGAAATCGTAGGCAACCAGGCGCCGGGTTACTCCACCGGCCAGGCCATGAACATCGTGGAGGGCATCGTCAACGACAAGCTGCCGAAGGGCTTCGGCTATGACTGGACGGGCCAGTCGTACCAGGAAATCCTCTCGGGCAACTCGTCGACGCTGCTGCTCGCGCTGTCGGTGGTGATCGTGTTCCTCTGCCTTGCCGCCCTGTACGAGAGCTGGTCGATCCCGGTGTCCGTGTTGCTGGTGGTGCCGCTGGGCATCCTGGGCACCATCGTGTTCTCGATGCTGCGCGGGCTGCCGAACGACATCTACTTCAAGATCGGCATGATCACGGTCATCGGCCTTGCGGCGAAGAACGCGATCCTGATCGTGGAGTTTGCGGTGGAGCAGCAGCAGGGTGGCAAGACCCTGCGCCAAAGCGTCATCGAAGCCGCTCGCCTGCGACTGCGCCCCATCTTGATGACGTCGCTGGCCTTCATCCTCGGCGTGTTCCCGCTGGCGATCTCCACGGGCGCGGGTGCCAACTCCCGTCATGCGATCGGTACCGGCGTGATCGGCGGCATGCTGTTCGCGACGTTCCTCGGTCTGCTATTGATTCCGGTGTTCTACGTCAGCGTTCGCCGCATGCTGGGCGACAAGCTGGACGAGGTGTCGCACAAGCTGCCGCACCACGGCCCGGATGGCGATGATCACGGTCCGGACGGTGGCAGCCATGGACCGCAGGGTGGCGGAAATCCGTCGACCAACGTCGGCCCGCATGCACCGAATGTGGGCGATGTAAGAGCCTTCGATTCGGACCCTCGACGGGGTACCGAACGACCGTAACGAAGAAAACCCGGCGCAAGCCGGGTTTTTTTTGGGGTTGGTCTGGCGATGGGAGCTTGCTGGTGGGAGCCAGCCTGCTGGCGATAGTAGCTGGCCTCGCAGCTACACCGCTTCGTTGGCTTATCGCCACCAGGGTGGCTCCCACCGGTCTGCGCTTCGGCTGCACCGCTGCTACGGTGAGAACTTGCTGGCGGTGGGGAACTTGCCTCGCTGCTACGCCGCTTCGTTGGCTTATCGCCACCAGGGTGGCTCCCACCGGTCTGCGCTTCGGCTGCACCGCTGCTACGGTGAGAACTTGCTGGTGGGAGCCAGCCTGCTGGCGGTGGGGAACTTGCCTCGCTGCTACGCCGCTTCGTTGGCTTATCGCCACCAGGGTGGCTCCCACCGGTCTGCGCTTCGGCTGCACCGCTGCTACGGTGAGAACTTGCTGGTGGGAGCCAGCCTGCTGGCGATGGGGAACTTGCCTCGCTGCTACACCGCTTCGTTGGCTTATCGCCATCAGGGTGGCGCCCATCGGTCTGCGCTTCGGCTGCACCGCTGCTACGGTGAGAACTTGCTGGTGGGAGCCAGCCTGCTGGCGATAGTAGCTGGCCTCGCAGCTATACCGCTTCGTTGGCTTATCGCCACCAGGGTGGCTCCCACCGGTCTGCGCTTCGGCTGCAACGCTGCTACGGTGAGAACTTGCGGGTGGGAGCCAGCCTGCTGGCGATGGGGAACTTGCCTCGCTGCTACACCGCTTCGTTGGCTGATCGCCACCAGGGTGGCTCCCACCGGCGTCCTTGGCTTTTCGACACCAGGGGTGGCTACCGCCGAGCCTTACGCAGACCCGATCGATGCTGCGACGTCGAGCGACGCATGGTGGACGGCTTCGATGTTGTGGCCGTCCGGATCGAGGACGAAGGCACCGTAGTAGCCGGCGTGATAGTGGGAGCGCGGGCCGGGCGGGCCGTTGTCGCGTCCACCGGCGGCGAGTGCCGCCTCGTGGAACTCGCGTACGAGCTTCTGCGTTTCCACGCGGAAGGCGACGTGGACGGGCGGCTGGTTAGGCTGGCCCTCGGTGATCCAGAAATCGGGTTTGCCGTGCTCGCCGAAGCCGGCGACATTCGTGCGACCCGTTACCGAGGCGGGGAGAATCACGAGGAGTTCGTATCCGATCGCCGCGAGCGCCGCCTGGTAGAACTGCCTGCTGCGTTCGAAGTCGCTGACGATGACGCCGGTGTGGTCGATCATGAAAGTCCCCAGGAGAGATGGCCTGGAGAGCTTAACGCATTCGACGAGGGGCCCTGTCGGCACGGTGGCGCGCGGCATATCCGTACGAGCGATCGCATCGGCAGGTGCCGATGCGACCGCGATGGCTTACTCAGCGCAGGCCTGTCTCCGAACGGGCGATGACGAGGCGCTGGATTTCGCTGGTGCCCTCGTAGATCTCGGTGATCTTCGCATCGCGGAAATACCGCTCCAGCGGCATTTCCTTGGAGTAGCCCATGCCGCCGTGGATCTGCACGGCCTGGTGGGTGATCCACATGGCCGCTTCGGACGCCACCAGCTTCGCCATCGAAGCCTCGGTGCCGAAACGACCGCCGGTCTTCTCGACCTGCCCCTTCGTCCAGGCAGCGCGCAGCGTCAGCAGCAAGGCGGAGTCCAGCTTGCACTTCATGTCCGCGATCTTGGCCTGGGTCATCTGGAAGGTGCCGATCGGATGGCCGAAAGCCTTGCGATCGCGCGACCACTGCAGGGTGGCTTCATAGGCAGCGCGTGCGATGCCGACGGCCTGCGAGGCGATGCCGATGCGGCCTGCGTCGAGCACGCCCATGGCGATGGCAAAGCCCTTGCCTTCCTCGCCGAGCATGTCTTCCTTCGGGCACACGTAGTCGTGGAACTCGATCTCGCAGGTGGCCGAGGCGCGGATGCCGAGCTTGGGTTCGGTCTTGCCCGCGAGGAAACCGTCGCGCTGCGTGTCGATGAGGAAGGCCGACACCCCACGCGCGCCGATCCCCGGCGTGGTGACCGCGAAGAGCACGATGTAGCGGGCCACGGGGCCCGAGGTGATCCAGCTCTTCTTGCCGTTGATGACCCAGTCGCCGTCGGCGTTCTTCACCGCACGCGTATGCATGTTGGATGCATCGGAACCCGACTGCGGCTCCGTCAGCGCATAGGCACCGATCGCTTCGCCGGAGGCGATGGCGCGCACGTACTTCTGCTTCTGTTCTTCGGTGCCGTTCTTCAGGATGCCGTTGCAGAACAGCGAATTGTTCACCGACATGATGGTGGACGTGGCGGCATCGGCCGCTGCGACCTCGATCATCGCCAGCACGTAGGCCACCGGGTCCATGCCGGCGCCGCCGTAGGCCTCCGGCACCTCGATGCCCATCAGGCCCAACTGGCCCATCTCCTGGATGTTTTCCAGCGGGAATTCACCCTTGGCGTCGAACTCGGCGGCCACGGGCGCAATGCGCTTCTGTGCGAAATCGCGGGCGATGGACTGGATCGACAACTGGTCGTCGGTAAAGCGGAAATCCATGGGGTGTTCCTCACGCCGACCTGTAGGCGGCAGTCTTGGGGTGGAGACGAGCCCGACATTCTAACGGTCGTTCGAGCGCTTGCCGCCCTGCACTGCAACATGCGCCCTTGACGCCCGGCCATGTCGGCCGCATCCTACGTATCTCTGTATCGCGATATAAGGATGTTGGATGGATCTGTCGACGGCATCCACGGCCCTCCGGCTCCTTGCCGATCCCACCCGCGTCCGCCTCCTCGCCCTGCTGGACCGCGAGGAACTCACCGTGGCCGAACTGGCGGCAGTGCTGCACCTGGCCCAGCCGCGCGTGTCCACGCACCTTGCGAAACTCAAGGAAGCCGCGCTCGTGCGCGATCGCCGCGCAGGCGTGTCGGCCTATTATCGGGCCAACGCCGAGGCCGATCCCACCCTGGCGGCCCTGGTCGCCTCCTTGCGCGACACCTTGAGCGACGCCCTGCTCCGCGAGGATGCCGAACGCCTGCCTGCGGTGCTCGCCCAGCGCGCCCGCGCCGAGGGTTGGGCCGATACCGTCGCCGGCGACATGGAACGCCACTATTCGCCGGGACGCACCTGGGAAACCCTCGCACGCTCCCTTCTGCAGTTGCTTGCCACTGGCGACGTGCTGGACATCGCCTCGGGCGACGGCGTGACCGCGGAGCTGCTGGCGCCGCACGCGCATTCGATCGTCTGCGTGGACAGCTCCGAGCGTGTCGTCGAGGCCGCGCGCCAGCGGCTGTCCAGCTTCGCCAATGTGGACGTGCGCACGGGCGACATGCATGCGCTGGATCTCGGTGGGCGCCAGTTCGACCTGGTGCTGCTGTTGCACGCCCTCACCTACTCCGATCGGCCGCAGGCCGTGTTCGACGAGGTGAGCAAGGTCTTGAAGCCGGGTGGCCGCTTGCTCGTATCCACCCTGGGCGAACACGATCATCGCGCCGTCGTCGAGCCGTTCGATCACCGCAACCTCGGTTTTACCTGCGACGGCTTGACCGCCATGGCGCGGCAGGCCGGGTTCGAGGTGGTCAGTTGCGAACGCCTGAGCCGCGAGCGCCGCGCGCCGCACTTCGAAGTCATCAGCCTTCTTGCACGCAGGCCCTGAGGGAGCACGACCCATGAGCCAACTACCGTGGCTGCATCCCGAACGCGTCGCCCTCATCCAGAAGGGGCTGGCGGAACGCATCATGATTCTCGACGGCGGCATGGGCACCATGCTGCAAGGCCATCGGCTGGACGAGTCCGGCTACCGCGGCGAGCGCTTCGCGCAGGGGCGCGACGGGCTGCACGAGCACACTCACGACCACCCGGGCGAGTGCGACCTCAAGGGCAATAACGACCTGTTGCTGCTGACCCAGCCGGACATCATCCGCGGCGTGCATGACGCCTACCTGGAAGCCGGTGCGGACTTCATCGAGACGAACACATTCAACGCGACGCGCGTGAGCCAGGCCGATTACCACCTCGAACATCTGGTGCCGGAACTCAACCGCGAAGGTGCGCGCATCGCTCGCGAGGCCTGCGATGCCATGACGGCGCGCACACCTGAGAAGCCGCGCTTCGTGATCGGCGTGCTCGGGCCCACGAGCCGTACCGCGTCGATCTCTCCCGACGTGAACGACCCCGGCTTCCGTAACGTGTCGTTCGAAGAACTGAAGCAAAACTACATGGAGTCCGCCCGCGCGCTGATTGAAGGCGGTGCGGACACGATCATGGTGGAGACGATCTTCGACACCTTGAACGCGAAGGCAGCCTTGTTTGCCTTGAGCGAGCTGTTCCATCAGCTTGGCGCGCGAGTACCCGTGATGATCTCGGGCACCATCACTGACCGTTCCGGACGCACGCTGTCGGGGCAGACGGCGGAAGCGTTCTTCTATTCGGTCGAGCACATCCAGCCGTTGTCGGTCGGTCTCAATTGCGCGCTCGGTGCGGAAGACCTGCGTCCGCATGTGCAGATGCTTGCCCGCATCGCCGGCAGCGCCATCAGCACGCATCCCAACGCCGGGCTGCCGAATGCCTTCGGCGAGTACGACGAGACACCCGAGAGCATGGCCGAGACGATCCGCAGCTTCGCCGCGGATGGCCTCATCAACATCGTAGGCGGTTGCTGCGGCACCACGCCCGCGCACATCGCAGCGATCGCCGCCGCCGTGGCGCCCTACCCGCCTCGCATTGCCAAGGACGCCGCGCAAGCCGCATGAGCATTCGATATACGCGTCTCTCCGGTCTCGAACCGCTGGTCCTCACGCCGGACCTGAATTTCATCAACGTCGGCGAACGGACCAACGTCACGGGGTCGGCGCAGTTCCGCAAGCTGATCAAGGAAGGCCGTTACGAGGAAGCGGTGGAAGTGGCGCGCCAGCAGGTGGAGAACGGCGCACAGATCATCGACATCAACATGGACGAGGGCCTGATCGATTCCGAGTCGGCGATGACCCGTTTCGTCAACCTCATCTCGTCCGAGCCCGACATCGCACGCGTGCCGATCATGGTCGACTCCTCGAAGTGGAGCGTGATCGAAGCCGGCCTGCGTTGCATGCAAGGCAAGGGCATCGTCAATTCCATCTCGATGAAGGAAGGCGAGGCCGCCTTTCTCGAACACGCGCGGCGCGTGCGCCAGTACGGCGCCGCCGTTGTCGTGATGGCTTTCGACGAAGCCGGCCAGGCGGACACGAAGGAGCGCAAGATCGAGATCTGTTCGCGCGCCTACGAGTTGCTGGTGAACGAGCTGGATTTCCCTCCCGAAGACATCATCTTCGACCCCAACATCTTCGCCATCGCCACCGGCATCGAGGAACACAACAACTATGCGGTGGACTTCATCGAGGCCACGCGCGAACTGAAGAAGCGATTCCCTTCGTCGCACGTGTCCGGTGGCGTATCCAACGTGTCGTTCTCGTTCCGCGGCAACAACGTCGTGCGCGAGGCCATTCATTCGGTGTTCCTCTACCACGCGATTGCGGCGGGCATGGACATGGGCATCGTCAATGCCGGCGCCCTGGCGATCTACGACGACCTGCCGGAAGATCTGCGCGAGCGCGTGGAAGACGTCGTGCTGAACCGTCGCCCCGATGGCACCGAGCGGCTGCTGGAGATCGCCGAGCGCTACAAGGGTGGCAAGGGTGAAGCCGCGGTGGAAACCGCCGCGTGGCGTGAGAAACCCGTAGCCGAACGGCTCAGCCATGCGCTGGTGCATGGCATCGACCAGTTCGTGGTGGAAGACACCGAGGAAGCACGCGCCGCTGCACGGCGTCCGCTCGATGTCATCGAAGGCCCGCTCATGGCAGGCATGAACGTGGTGGGCGACCTGTTCGGAGCGGGCAAGATGTTCCTCCCGCAAGTCGTGAAGTCCGCACGCGTGATGAAGAAGGCCGTGGCGCACCTCATTCCCTACATCGAAGAGGAAAAGCGCATTTCAGGCGATGCCGGCAAGAACAACGGCAAAATCGTGCTCGCCACGGTAAAGGGCGACGTCCACGACATCGGCAAGAACATCGTGGGCGTGGTGCTCCAGTGCAACAACTTCGAGGTGATCGATCTCGGCGTGATGGTGCCGACGCAGAAGATCCTCGACACGGCGCGCGCCGAAAACGCCGACATCATCGGTCTCTCCGGCCTCATCACCCCATCGCTGGAAGAAATGAGCCAGGTGGCGCGCGAGATGCAGCGCCAGGATTTCCATGTGCCCCTGATGATCGGCGGTGCGACGACGTCGCGCGCGCACACCGCGCTGCGCATCGAACCGCACTACACCTCACCCACGGTATGGGTAAAGGACGCCTCGCGAGCCGTCGGCGTCGCGCAATCGCTGGTCAGCAAGGATCTCGTCGACGAGTTCATGGCGAAAGTGCGCGCGGAATACGCCGAAGTGCGCGAACGGCACAAGAGCCGCGGCACCGGCAAGCAACTGGTGCCGCTGAAGAAAGCGCGTGCTCAGCGCTATACCTGCGACTGGCAGGCTTATGAAGCACCCACGCCACGCGCACCCGGGCTGACCGTGTTCGACGATTACGACCTGGCGGAACTGCGCCGCTACATCGACTGGTCGCCGTTCTTCAACGCGTGGGAGCTGGCAGGCAAGTACCCGGCGATCCTCACCGACGAGGTGGTGGGTGCGCAGGCGACGGAACTGTTCAACGACGCGCAGGCGATGCTCGACCGCATCGTGGCGGAGAAGTGGTTGACCGCCAAGGGCGTGATCGGCTTCTGGCCGGCAGCGCAATCAGGGGACGATATCGAGGTCTACGCCGAACCGGGGCAGCGCAAGCCTATGGCCGTGCTGCACCACCTGCGCCAGCAGGTGGACAAGCCAGCCGACCGGCCGGACTTCTGCCTTGCCGATTTCATTGCACCGAAGGACAGCGGGGTTGCCGATTGGGTCGGCGGTTTCGCGGTGACGGCCGGCATAGGCATCGACGAGCACGTGGCCCGCTTCGAAGCGAACCACGACGATTATTCGTCGATCCTGCTGAAGGCGCTGGCCGACCGACTCGCCGAGGCCTTCGCGGAGCGTCTACACGAGCGTGTGCGCAAGGAATTCTGGGGCTACCAGCCCGACGAGACGCTGGATAACGAGGCATTGATCGCCGAGTCGTACCGCGGCATACGGCCTGCGCCGGGTTACCCCGCCTGCCCAGAACATTCGGAAAAGCGCACGCTGTTCGATCTGCTCCAGGCAACCGAACACACCACCGTGCAGCTCACGGACAGCTTCGCCATGTATCCCACCGCTGCGGTGTCGGGCTGGTACTTCGCGCATCCCGACAGCCAGTACTTCGTCGTCGGCCGCGTAAGCCGCGAGCAGGTCGAGGACTATGCGAAGCGCAAAGGCTGGGATCGCACAGAGGCCGAGCGCTGGCTTGCGCCGTATCTCGATTACGATCCGGATTGACTCGCCGCTGTTGAAGCTACTCGTTGTAGGAGCCGCTACAGCGGTGAGGGAAAGCTTGCGGGTGGGACTACTACTTGCCGGTGGGAGCCAGCCTGCTGGCGATCGGGACTTGCCTTGCCGCTACACCGCTTCGTTGGCTTATCGCCAGCAGGCTGGCTCCCACCTTCGCTTCGTAGACTTCCTACAACGAGCGCGCGGTCAGTCTTCGGCGCCGCCCGGTCGCACCGTCTCCTGCTTGTCCCGGTGCTTGAGGTGAGCGAAGACGTTGTAGAACGACACCAGCATCGGGAACGCCGTCTGGATGATGCCCACCGAATCGTTCTTGCCCCAGATGAAATAGGCCAGGGTCAGCACGCTGCCGCTGACCGACAGATACCAGAACGACATGGGCACGGTGACCTTCTTGTTCTTCTTCGTCGCATAGAACTGGACGAACCAGCGCGCGGTGAAGAGCAAGGTGCCGAGAAGACCAATGATCTTCCAGGGCGTGAGCGTCAGCAGGTGGAGATCGGCAAGGGCGTCGTGCATGGCGGTGTCCGGGCGTGCGTTCCACCCATTCTAAGCGGCGGTCATGGCTGAAGAGCGTAGCGCCCCGCACAACGGCAAGGCTCCAAGCCGGCCGCCACTCGCTGAGCGCACCAATAAAAAGCCCGGCACTGGGGCCGGGCTTTTAAATTCGATGGTGGGCGGTACAAGGATCGAACTTGTGACACCTGCCGTGTGAAGGTTCGCTGCTACACGAACGCTGTCCCCCGGGCTCACCACTTGAAGCAAAAAACAAACCCGGCAGAGCCGGGCTTGTGACATCGATGGTGGGCGGTACAAGGATCGAACTTGTGACACCTGCCGTGTGAAGGCAGTGCTCTACCGCTGAGCTAACCGCCCATCGAGCGGGGCATGATAACGAGGCGTACCGCCTCGGTCAATGCCCCGCCCTGCCCCGATCAGTCGAGAATTTCCCGCCAGTTGGTGCGCTGGAGCAGCGCCGAATTACCCGGCTGCACCATGTTCGCCGTCTGCGGCGACTGGCCCGTCTGGCCGTACAGCAGCACGAACTTGCCGTTGTTCGGTAGCTGAACCATCTGCAGGTTCGTGATCGCCGTGTTGGCGGTCAGGAACTTCACGGACTGACCGGTCGACGAGAGCAGGTTGCTCTGTCCCGAATCGTACGCGGCCGAGTAGACGGCACCACTCAATGCGCAGGGGTCGGCGGTCGGGATCAACGTACCCCAGTTGATCGAGAAGATGCCGGCCACCGCGTCGGGATCGACCACGATACGCTCCGTGGCGCCGCCAGTACCCGGCGCGGTTCCCGTCAGGTCGTAGTACCAACCGTAATCGGCATCCTGAATGTTGAGGTTGTCGACCAGGTTGTTCTGACGCAGGTTGGCGCGGGTGATTGGCGTGCTGATTGGGTTGGGCGATACGCCGGTCCCGTCGCGCAGTGCGTACATCGTCTGCGTCTGGGTATCGGTGAGGTCGCTGCTGTCGAGGAACTTGCCGGTACCGACGAACACCCAGCGACGCGTGCCGGTGCCGGTCGAGTCGTAGTTCAGTTCGATGCGCGGCGCCGTGGTGATCGGCTGCGCACCGCCGCTCGGATCGGTCAGCTTGGCGAGGATGACGGGGCTCGGATACGCACCGGTGCCGGAGAGATCGAAGCGCCACACATTGCCCTGCAGATCACCCACATAGACCTGCTCGACGGTGTTGTCCGTCACGTCCTTGATGTATGCGGACGGACGCGAGAGTCCGATCGGGCTCGTGGTCGACCCCGTGGTAGTCGCGATCTTTTCGAGCAAGGTACCGGTCTTGACGTTGATGACGTAGAGATAGCCCTTGCCGTCGGCGTTGTTGTAACCGGAGGTCGCGATGACCACCCAGCCGTACTTGCGTGTCTTGGCGATCAGCGGACGTGCATAGGTGTAACCCATCGTCGAATCCGTGAATTCCCAGAGCGACTTGGCGGTCGCGATGGTCGACTCGATGGTGGTGTCTTTCGTGGTCGTCGGCGCACTGGGCACCGTGGTGATATCGAGGCCATAGAAGCCCTTGCCACCCTTGCCGAGGCCGCCGACAAGCACCGTATGCCAGTTATTGGTCGTCGGTTTGGTGCCGGCAGTACCCGCCGTGTTGACCGTCCAGTCGAAATCGACGTCAGCCGCTTGCGGCGTCTGATCGACGTAGAAGTGGTGGTCGTAACCGTTCGTGGTCGCCCCCTTCAGGTTCGCCAGCGCGGCGAGACCGTCCACGGCAGGCGTGTTGTTCGGTCCGGCGAAGACGAGGTTCGGCACGTAGGCCCACAGTTCTGCACCGCCGCCACCCAGCGAGTTGGTGCCACCCGACGAGAAGTCGGCTTCGAACGCATGGACCATGCCGTCGTTGGCACCGACGTAAACCACTGGCATGCGACTCGACTGTGCGGTGACAAACGCGCTGTAGCCGGGATTGTTGCCGTCGGTATACGACGTGGACAGTGCGCCCTGCACCAGCGTGGCCTGCGAGTTCACGATGTCGCCAAGCAGGTGCGTGCGGATGTGGAAGCTCGTGCCTTCCTTCGAGCGGTCGCCGCGCAGGAAATCGAGCAGCGTCGAGTCGCTGGAAAGATTGCTCTGCTGCGTCGCGTTGAGACTTGCCCAGCGGAACGGCTTGCCTGCGCTCCCGACACGCGTAAACACGCGGCGGATGTCCCGCCAGCCAAGCGTGGAGCTGGTGCTGTCGGCATACGCGCCCAGCGCATCGAGGCGTGTCTGGGCACTCCACGTATTGCTACCCGTGGCGGCCTGCACGTCCGCGCCGACGGCGGCTGAAGCCACAAAACCGGTGACCTCACCACTCCAGGTGCCGGGGAAATAGGTCACCGTGTAGATCGGAAAGCCTGCGACCGGCGAGTTGTAAGGTGCCGCATTTGCCGTCACGTCGGAGAGCACGCGCGTGGGCGACACGCTGGGGCCCGAGGCGCTCAGCGATGCGGTGGTGCTGACGTTGGAGAAGATGCTCGCCAGGCCCGCCACGATCAGGTCGGGACGGTTACCGACGAAGTAATTGTCCGGACGAAGATCCTTCTTCGCCACGGTCGACGTATTCGTGTGCCAGGTGAGGAACGACGACGGCTTGCCATCGCCCTTGGTATCGGCGAAACCGCCGTACTTGGCCGCGAGCCAGTACTGGTTGGGGCCTGCACTACCGTTGCCTGTGTTGTAGATTTCCTGGCCATTCGCCCCCGAGAACACACCCGGCTCCATCACGTCCACCACGTAGGTATCGACGGTCTGTTTGCCCGTCAGGTCCGAGCGGATGTCATTGGTGTGCGCAAAGTAAGCGAGACCAGCGATGAAGTAGGTCGAGAGCTGCCCACTGTTGACGAAGCTGGTGCCTGCGGCGTTGCCACCCAGCTTGGCCGCGGAAAACGAGGCCGACGCCGTGCCGTTGTTGCCGTCAGCTTCGATCAGCGGCAGGTTGCCCATGTTCGTGGTGTACTTTCCGGCGTCCACGCCCTTGACCACCGTTTCGGTGGCCTGCATGGCGCAGTAACCGTTGGTGCCGGACGGGCCTGTCGAACTCGGCACGCGGCGATCGCAGTGCGTATGCGAGTCGCCGATCACGAGGATCGCGTTCGCTGCGCACTTGTACTGCATGGGGTCGTTCGAGTCGGACGAGTCCGCCTTGGTCCCCTTGAAGGCGGGGAAGGCCTTGTCGAGGCTGTTAGTGGCGTTGAGCGAACTGCTGTAAGCGGGGTCGAGTGGCGCGCGCATGAAATACGCAAGCGCCGACCAGTAAAGCTCGCTGATCGTGTCGTAGGTTTCGTAACCGTTCGTACCGAACTTGTTGAGGTAATTGATGACGCCGCTTTGCGAGAACGCGGTGCCGTCCGGTCCGGTCGCGAGGTTGGAATCGTTGGCCGCCGGATTGCTGTAGAGCGTACCGTCCGTCGCGCTCCACTCAGCGTATGCGTTGGGCTGGCGGGCACCGTTGCCGTTGTAGGTCGTAGGGCCGTTATCGCGCAGCAACGCACGAACCAGGCCATTGGGATTGGGAGCGCCCGAGGTATTGGCGTAGGCCGCCGCACCGACGCGGATGCGCTGATAGTTCTGCTGAATGAGGCCTTCCGGCTTGTAGTTACTGCCGTAGGCCGTGCAATTGTCTTCCGCGGTGTTCTTTTCGCACACCGAGACTTGCGCGTTATACGTCAATACGACGTTGTTGACGCCGTTGGTCTTGCCGGTCGAGGAGAAGGCCGGGTTGTTTGACACCCTGAACGTCGTGCCCAGGCCGTACGAACGGAAATACGCCACCGACCAGTTCTTGACGTCATCGCCAGCGACGTCCTTCAGACTGACGTTGTTATTGGCACCCAGACGCTTGTTCGGGAAGTTGCCTTCGTTACTCTGATTGTTGAGATTGGACCGGACCAGTACCGTGGCGGTCGCCGTGTCGACCGCGCGGTTGCCACCGGTGAGCGTCTTGCGGAACTCGTCCAGCGCCGTCATGGTCGCCCAGTTCAGCGCGTTGCCGCTCCAGTCGCCGCCGCAGCTATTGTCCGACGAAGTCAGCGTCTTGCTCGGCTTGAAATAGCCGTCCGACGACGAATACTGGTAGCACTTCAAGGGATCGAAGTAGCCCAGGTAGTTCATGGCGGGGAAGTAGCACACGCCAAATGACGCATTGGAATCGGTGACCTTGCCACCGCAGCTGTACGACGTACTTCCGGTCACCAGCGCCACACCGGCGTTGTCGGTATACGCCGCCACCGTGCCGGTCGGGAATTCGACCGAGAGCGCGAGCATCAGATTGGCCGGTACGTTGGACGCACTGTACAACGGCAGGTTCGACAGTTTGGTATCGGCTGCCAGGCCGACGGAAGCCGGAAATCCGAGCGCCAACAGGCCAACGAGGGCAAGCAACCGTTGAGCGACCTTGCGGAAAGAGTTCATGCGCGTATCCCGAGAGAGGCCAGGGTCATGGTCAGCGGAGGATCGTTTGGACGTAGGCGACCGCGTTTCGCTGGCCGTCCACGCGCACCGTCAGGCGAAACGCGGCGGCCGAGCCGGTCGTGTTGAACGGGATGCCGGGATCGGTCGTGAGATTCGAACTGGTGCCGCCACTGATCGCCGTACCCGGCACGATGCACGTGTTGATGGTCGCTGGCGTATTGGATGTAGGGCAGAGGCGCTCCACGACGTAGTAAACGTCGTTCTTCGTGTCACTCTGATCCATCTTCACGACAGCGCCCTGCGTCTTGTTGAGCAGGATGTCGGGGATGTCCGGGCGTGTGGTCGACGTATGCGCCTGCAACGACGCGTAGTACCCCATGCTCGGATTGTCCGAGTTACTCACTGGCGGCGCAAACGACGACTCGAGCTTGGTGCGGATGTCCTGGTACGCGCGCTCCGCCTCCTGCATGGCGCCCTGCCGGAAGGTCATGCTGCCCGCGATGGAATTGGCGGTGTCGACGGAACGCATGAGTGCCATGGCGGCGAGCAAGGTGGCAACCAACACCACCAGCGCGATCAACGTGGCGATCATGCCCTTCTGGCGCGATGCGGCGCCGAGGCGACTGTAGGAAGACATGGACTTGGACATGGGCCGGTCCTCAGAAGAACTTGGTGATCAGGTTGTTGCGGACGGGGATGACCAGGTCGTACACCTTGTAGCGATACGTGGGATCCGTCGTTACCGAGTACTGCAACGTCGCGTCGAGATCGCCGAACAGCGTCAGCGTCGTGGACCCGGTGTAGCCGATGTACGCCACGTCCGACGACGCCGCACTGGCAGGCGCCGCACGTTCCTGCTGCCGGCTACGCACCACCACGGCAATGCGGATGGCACGAATGCGCGAGCGCGCGTTGTTCGCGTCTTGCGTGTCGGGCGTCGGCGTCAGGGCGGCGATGCCCCAGGTCGTGCCGGTGGGCTTCACCCACGAATCCACCGTGACATCACTCGGTGTAGCCGCCAGGCCATATAGCGTCTTCAGCTGCACGACGTTGTCCGCCAGCGGATATGGCGCGATGCTCGCGCCTGACGCGGCGCCGCGCTGGAGCAGGTCGTATCCCACCAGCGAATTGTTGGTCTGATTCACGCTGAACAGCGTGACGGCAGGGTTCACGCCCATGTCGAAGATGTAGGCAGACAAGGAGGCCGTGTAATGCGCGGGCGCCGAGAAGCCATCCGATGCGCTGCCCGCCGTGTCGAGGCCGATCGACGTACCGTTGACCGTGCTGACGAGGCCGAACGTGCACTTGCCCGACTTGTCGGACATCAGCAGGTATTCGCCCGGGAAGATCGCCATCGTGTTGTCGACCGTGACTGTCGTGCCCGATGCGGAGACCATGTTGGTACGGAAGGTGCGCGCAATCGGATTGCCGCGCACGATGCCGATGACGTCCGCCTTGTCGCCCGTACCGGCAGCGACCAGCACGGGTACGGCGCGCGTGGTCAGCGGCCAGTTGTCGAACGGCGCGGCGAGGGCTGCCGTCAGCGGCAGGCGCTTCGTACCGCCCGACCAGGCATCGATCGCGCAGCCCCAGATGCCGTAGTTGCGCCCCTGGACGAGCGCCGAACCCGCCGTGCGGATCTCGCGCTCAAGCATGAAGGTGGAAAAGCTGCCGTTCTGCTGCGCATCGCTGCCGTTCGTGGTGGTGCGCTTCTGCGATTCATAGGCCGAGAAAGCGGCCATCATGCCGAGCGTGCAGATGATCGAAATGACGATGCCGACCATCAGCTCGATCAGCGAGAATCCGCGCGTAGCCGAAAGCAGACGCGAGTGCATACGAGAAGGTGTCATGTGCACGCGCCTATTGCTGGATCTGGGAGATGGTGATGTATTGATGCGGGCTCGTTTCCTGCGGAGCCTGCCACTTGACGGTGATCGTCACGAGATTGTTCGTGCCCACGGTGACGGTGGGCGGGTTGGCCGCCACGCCTGGAAGGCAATTGGTCAGCACCTTTGCCTTGGCGCAATCGACGAGGTTGTCGCGCCACGCCACATAGGCCGTACCGCCAGTCACGTAATCGGTCGCGAGCGTCGAAGGCACCGCGCCCCACATGTCGGCAATGAGACGGTCCGCAAGCAGCGCCGCATCGGTACGGTACTTGGCATCACCGCCGAGCTTGGTCGCACTGGCCTGCAGCGCCACGATGCCCAGAATGCCGAACGAAAAGATGAGCACCGCGATAAGGGCATCGAGCAGGACGAAGCCACGGGTGTCGGCGTGACGAGGACGATTCATGGCGATTCCTAGTTGCTCTTGCACGACTGCGCATTCGTGGCCGCGAGCGTCGCGTCCGGGTCGCACATGCGGACCATGCCGCCGGCCGAGATCAGAATGACCAGGCGACGCCCCGCGTCGTTGGCGCCGGCCACGTCGATGCGCTTCAAGGGGGTGGTGCCCGTAGCGAACGGCCGGGCCAACGGATCGAACGTGATGCCGCCCGGGATACCGCCCGTCAACGTCGTCGTGGTCGTCGTCTGGGACGCAGCGGTGGTGCTGCCGGTGAGCTTGACCAGGGCTTCGGTGCCACCGCGCTGCTCGATGAGGGTGGCGGCGTTAGGGGTGGTGTCGGCGCAGGTTCCCGTGCCCGAGGTTACTTGGCAGACCTGCCACGATGCCGAGTTGGCGGAAGACAATTCGAAACGCACCCAGGTACCACGCTGGGCGGCTTCGTTGCGCGCAACGCGCAACCCGTTCTGAATCGACTCGCTCGCCGAGCGAATCCGCGAGTTGTTCATCCAGTCACGAAAATTCGGCGTGGCGATGGCGAGCAGAATGGCGACCACCGCAATGGTCACCATCAGCTCGATCAGGGAAAAGCCCCGGGCCGCGCGCCGCATCACGAGCAGCTTCCGTCCCTGCGGATGGTCCAGCAGGTGGTGCTGGCCGTCCATTTGGGAGG
Organism: Luteibacter flocculans; assembly: GCF_023612255.1. Taxonomy (NCBI): domain Bacteria; kingdom Pseudomonadati; phylum Pseudomonadota; class Gammaproteobacteria; order Lysobacterales; family Rhodanobacteraceae; genus Luteibacter; species Luteibacter flocculans. The sequence goes on from NZ_CP063231.1 coordinate 2,950,711, forward strand.
CGTGCCAGTCGTCTTACGCGTATTGGTCTGGTCGATGTAATACTGGAATCCCGCAACGGCCGTGCCAGCAATCCCACTCGCCTGTGCCGACCATGTCTGCCCGTTGCTGGCGGGCGAGCAGGTATAGCTGAACTTCGTCGACGCGGGCATGGACGCGCCGCAGTCGCCGTTCGGCTTCTGATACGAACGATTGTCCTGGTAGTACTGCTCCTGTGCGGTGCGCACGGCCGACAGCCCCGCCTGCGCCTCGGTGAGATAACCGCGGATCAAGTAGTCCCGATAGATGGGCACGGCGATGGCTGCCAGGATGGCGATGATCGCGACCACGATCATGAGTTCGATCAGGGTAAAACCCGACGATGCGCGGCTGGCCCGCGACAGAATGCGTTGCTTCACGATGTCCCCCAACTGGGCCGGATCCGGCAGGCGTAACGTAGTCCGTCGCCGTGAGGCTATCCAGCGTCCGCGGACGAGCGGCGGGAATTGCCCGATGAATGGTCAGCCCTCGCCGTCATGCCGGGGCCACGCGTCCGGCACGGGACGTTCACGGCGCCTGCCGCTCCATGGTGGCGTCATCACAGAGGAACGCCGCCATGACCCACGACCGCCAGGACGTCAACCACCCCGACCACGGGAAGCCCAAGCATCCGGAAACGGATGTCGAGAAGAAGGAGCGCAAGCAGCACGCCGACGAGAACCAGGATCAGGCACTGGAAGAGACTTTTCCGGCGAGCGATCCGGTTTCGCCGTTCGTGCCGGCGAAGGCGCCAGACTGAACGGAACATTTCCGATGCGACACCACAACCTGCACCGACACACTGGCGTCGCGTCGGTATAACGCAGCGGTCACGGTATCGCGGTGAGAATGAGCGGGCTAAGACAGGAGTTCGTCCCCGTGCTCGCGCAGTATGTTTTCACTCCCGCTGACACCCCTTTCCGCATCGTGCGCCACGGTCATCGCTGGCGCGCCCTTCGCGACGACATAGAAGTCGGTCGCTATGAAACGCCGGAGGAAGCGATTCGCGACCTCCGCACGTTCTATCCGGAGGCTCGCCTGCCCCGTCGCCTGAGCGACTGGCGGTTTTTGCCCGACGCCCCGCTCGCCCACCTGCCGCCGCCCAGCGCCGCAGCGCTGGCTCGCCTAGCGATGGCTTAGTTTCTAGTAGTGGCGGGGCGCTAGCCGCCCTGCCACTCCGTCGCAAGCATCGCGAAGATGACGTCGTCCACCCATTCCCCGCGAAAGCGATAGCTCGCGACGTGATGCGCTTCCTGACGAAAGCCCAGCGAGCGCAGCAAGGCCATGCTGGCTGCATTGCGTGGGTCCACCGAGCCCACGGCACGGCGATAACCCCATTCGCGGAACGCCAGATCGATCGCCCTATCCAGCGCCTCGCGCGCATAGCCCCTACCCTGGCGGTCGGGATGCAATGTGACGCCAAACTCGATGGCGTCGTCGGTCGTGCCCGGGAAATGGATACCGATATCCCCGATCAGCTCGGACGAATCGCGATCCCGGATCGCCAGTTGGCACCAGCTCTCCGGTGAGCCGAAGACCTGCGCGGCTTGTGTCGCGATGAACGCTTCCGCCTGAGCGAGATCGGTAGGCCACCAGCCCTGATACCGCGCGACGTTCGCGTCGCTGCGGTAGTCGTACAGCGCCGTCGCATCCGCAGGCAGCAGGCGATTCAGGCGCAGGCGCGCGGTGAGAAACTCGGGAGACGTGGGCATGTTCATGCCGCCTATCGTCGACGACCGAGATCGGTCCTCGCAACTCATGCCGCCGAGTTGCGCTCCGCATAGGCAACACGCGCCGCCTCGATCTCCGCTCGATGCTTCTCGGCCCATAGCCACACGTTGCAGAAGGCCGCACCGAGACCGAGGCCGATGGGTGTGAGTTCGTATTCGACGCGAGGCGGCACGACCGGATACACCGTTCGCGTGACCAGCCCGTCGGCTTCCATCTGCCGCAAGGTCTTGGTCAGCATCTTCTGGCTGACGTCTCCAATCAACTCGGCCAGGCGACCGAAGCGAAGGCGCCCATGGTCGGCCAGCACCTCTAGGGTGAGCATCGTCCATCGGTCCGCCACGCGGTCGATGATGCCTCTTACCAGGGCGTCGAGTTCGGCGTCGGTGCGGGTCTCACCCAGGGCGCGGCAGGGTTCGTCGTAGGTTTTCTTAGCAGGCTTCGGTGCCATCGCACGCCCATAGTTTCCAAAAGGAAAGTATGGAACTTTTCGGCGCCTACTTTCCACGGGATCGTAGGCGGCCTAGCCTTGGCGCATCCCTTCCCACCAAGGAGCAGCGATGGACATCAAGGGCAACACTATTCTCATCACCGGCGGCGGTTCGGGCATCGGGCGCGCTCTCGCCGAAGCCTTTCACACGCGCGGCAACCAGGTCGTGATCGCCGGGCGTCGGCAAGCCGCGCTGGATGCCACGACGACAGCCAACCCCGGCATGCGGTCCGCCCTGTTGGATATCGAAGATCCGGCATCGATTCGCGACTTCGCCAGCCGCATGCGGCGCGACTTCCCTGCCTTGAACGTGGTCGTCCACAACGCGGGCATCATGCGTCCGGAACGGTTGACAGACGGCAACGTCGCCGACGCGGAAGCGATCGTCACGACCAATCTGCTCGGGCCCATTCGCCTCAACGCGGCGCTGATGGCGCACCTGCTCGCCCAGCCGAAAGCCACGATCATGACCGTCTCGTCTGGCCTCGCCTTCCTGCCGATGGCATTGACGCCCACCTATTGCGCCACGAAGGCCGCGATCCACTCCTATTCCGAATCGTTACGCTACCAGCTGAAGGACACGTCGGTGCAGGTGATCGAACTGGTGCCGCCTTATGTCCAGACGGAGCTGATGGGCGAGCGACAGAAAGACGATCCGAACGCGATGCCGCTCGATGCGTTCATTACCGAGGTGATGCAGCTTCTGGAGAGCACGCCCGACGCGCACGAGATTCTCGTCGAGCGGGTGAAGCCGCTGCGCTTCGCCGAAGCAAACGGTGGGTACGCCGGATTCTTCAAGCAGTTCAACGACAACGTGGCCGATCACGCGCCATGACGTGAACGACAGACATAAAAAAACCCGCGAGAGCGGGTTTCTTTATGTCTTCCGGGACCGCGCCAGCGGCAATCCGGGAAGCAATCTGTGGTGCCGGAAATAGGAATCGAACCTACGACCTCATCATTACGAATGACGCGCTCTACCAACTGAGCTATTCCGGCGAGAAGCGGAATTCTAGGGAACCCGGCGTCGTGGCGCAAGCCTCAGCTTGCCAGGCGGAGCTCCTTGGGCAGGGCGAAGGTGATGTTTTCTGCCTCGCCGTCCAGTTCCCGCACGCTGCCAGCGCCCCAGGATTGCAGGCGCGCGATCACTTCCTGCACCAGTTTCTCCGGGGCGGAGGCACCCGCCGTGACACCAATGCGCGAGGCGCCGTCCAGCCAACTGCGCTCGATGTGTTCGGCGCCGTCGATCAGGTAGGAGGTCACCCCCTGCTTCTCGGCCAGCTCCTTGAGCCGGTTCGAGTTGGAACTGTTCACCGAGCCCACCACGAGCACGAGATCCACGGCGTCGGCCAGGCGGCGTACCGCATCCTGACGGTTCTGCGTGGCGTAGCAGATGTCGTCCTTGCGCGGACCTTCGATGTTGATGAACTTGGCGCGCAGCGCGCCGATGATGGCGATGGTGTCGTCCACCGAGAGCGTGGTCTGGGTGACGAAGGCGAGGCGATCCGGCTGCGACGGGCGCAAGGCGGCCACGTCTTCCACCGATTCCACGAGATAGATGTGCCCACTGTTGGCGGGGTTCCACTGCCCCATCGTGCCTTCCACTTCGGGGTGGCCGGCATGACCGATCAGCACCACGTCGTGGCCCGCCCGGCCCAGGCGCGCGACTTCCATGTGGACCTTGGTGACCAGCGGACAGGTAGCGTCGAAGACGTTGAGACGGCGACGGTCGGCTTCCTCGCGCACCGCCTTGGGCACGCCGTGGGCACTGAAGATCACGGTGGCGCCGTCGGGCACTTCGTCGAGTTCTTCCACGAAGACGGCGCCATCGGCGCGCAGGCGCTCCACGACGTAGCGGTTGTGGACCACCTCGTGGCGCACGTAGATGGGCGCACCATATGACTCAAGAGCGCGCTCGACGATAGCGATGGCGCGATCGACGCCGGCACAGAAACCACGGGGGTTGGCGAGGAGGATGTCCAAGGGAACCTCGGGTGGCCGCAGAGGGCCGTGATAGCGGGCTGGGCGCCTAAGGGCGCGGAACGAGGCGATTATCGCACGACCAGCCAGTCAGGACCTGTGTGGGAGCCCCCATGGCGGCGAGAAGCCCACGAAGCGAGGGTAGGAGCCACCCTGGTGGCGAAAAGCCAACGAAGCGGTGTAGCGGTGAGGAAGGCCCCCATCGCCAGCAGGCTGGCTCCCACCGGCAAGTGGCTCCCACCGGCAAGTGGATTCCACCGCAAGCGTTTCCTCGCCGCCATGGCGGCTCCCACAAGGGATGCAATCAGGTCGCGGACTTCTGGCCGCCAAACAGGCTGAACACGATCAGCGCCACGGCGCCCACGCTGATGGCGGAATCGGCCACGTTGAACACCGGGAACGGGTAGCTACCGATGAATACCTGAATGAAATCGGTGACCTTGGCGGCGTGCAGCCGGTCGATGACGTTGCCAAGGGCCCCGCCCAGGATTAGCGCCAACGGCGCCGCGGTGCGCCAGTCGCCACGCGGCGTTCGCGACAGCCAGACACCCAGCGTGACGCTGACGCCGACGGCCAGCGCCACGAAGAACCAGCGTTGCCAGCCGGCGCTGTCCGCGAGGAAGCTGAAAGCGGCGCCGGTGTTGAAGGTGAGCGTCCAGTTGAGCAGGCCCGGAATGACCGGGTGCGGCGTCTCTGCCGGCTGCAGGGCCGTCAGGGCCCACCACTTGGTGAGCTGGTCGAACCCGATCATGGCGGCGGCGAGCCACAGCCAGGACAGGGCGTTAGGTTGGGGGCGTGCAGTCATTCGAAAAGCCAAGAGTGACGAAGGGCCCGCGCCGTTGCCGGCACGGGTACGGCAGAGGAACGCCGGATCAGAACCAGCGGCGATCCTCGCCCTGCCCCGTCACGTTCTCCACGCAACGGCCGCAGATCTCCGGATGCGCCGGATCGACGCCGACATCCGGGCGATGATGCCAGCAACGCACGCACTTCACGGCCTCGCTCACGGCGGCGGAAACGTAGACCTCCGCCCCCTCGAGTTCCACGCGCTCGGCCGTGGCCGGCCGGTCATCCAGCGGGGCTGGCGTGACGTCGGACGTGATGAAGAAGAAACGCAGTTCCGACGCAGAGGCCGAAAGCGCAGCCTGCGTGGCCGTATCGGCATGCAGGGTAAGCGTGGCATCGAGCGAGGCGCCGATCTGGCCGGTCTTGCGCATGCCTTCGAGCACGCGTGAGGCGGTTTCGCGGATCGCCAGCAAGGTGGACCAGTGACCGCGGGCGTCGCCATCCTGGCGCACGTCGAGCCCGTCGTAGAAGGTCTCGAACAGCACCGACTCACCGCGCGAGCCCGGCATGTGCGCCCAGACTTCCTCGGCGGTAAAGCTAAGGATCGGCGCGAGCCAGCGCAGCATCGCCTCGAGAATGCGGTACATCGCGCTCTGCGCGCTGCGTCGACCGTGGCTGTCGGTCGGCATCGTGTAGAGGCGGTCCTTCGTGATGTCGAGATACAGCGCGCCGAGCTCGTTGGTGCAGAAGTTCTGCACGCGCTGGACGATCTCGGGGAAGTCGTAGCGTTCGTAAGCCGCGACGATCGCCGCCTGCGTGTCCGCCGCCTGCTGCACGGCCCAGCGATCGAGATCGAGGCACGCGCCGGTCGCCAACAGGTGTTTGTCCGGATCGAAACCATCCAGGTTACCGAGCAGGAAGCGCGCGGTATTGCGGATACGACGGTACGTGTCCGCGACGCGCTTCAGGATCTCGTCCGAGAGCGACATCTCGTTGCGATAGTCGGTGGAGCAGATCCACAGACGCAGGATGTCCGCGCCCAGGGTCTTCATGATGTCCTGCGGCTCGATGCCGTTGCCGAGCGACTTCGACATCTTGCGGCCCTGCGCGTCCACGGTGAAACCGTGGGTCAGCACGTGGTCGTAAGGCGCGCGGCCGTGGATCGCCGCCGAGGTGAGCAACGACGACTGGAACCAACCGCGATGCTGGTCGGAACCTTCCAGGTACATCACTTTGTATTCGGCGGCATCGCCAGCCTGAAGCTCAGGACGCGCGCCGACCACGGCGAAGTGGCTCACACCGGAATCGAACCAGACGTCGAGAACGTCGGTAACCTTCTCGTAGCGGTCCGCGTCGTCGCCCAGCAGTTCGCGCGGGTCCAGCGTGAACCAGCAGTCGATGCCTTCGAGCGCGACCTTCTTCGCCACCTTTTCCATCAACGCGACGGAGTCAGGATGCGGTTCGTGCGTGTCCTTGTTGATGAACAAGGTGATCGGCACGCCCCAGGTGCGCTGACGCGAGATGCACCAGTCGGGACGTCCCTCGACCATGCCGGCGATGCGCTCCTCGCCCCAGCCCGGCACCCAGCGCACGGACTTGATCGAGGTGAGCGCGGTGCGGCGCAGGTCGGCCTGCTCCATGCCGATGAACCACTGCGGCGTGGCGCGGAAGATCACCGGCGTCTTGTGCCGCCAGCAGTGCGGGTAGCTATGGGTGAGCTTCGCCGACGCGAGCAGGACGCCGCGGTCGCGCAGCAGGTCGACGATCTGGTCGTTGGCTTTCCAGATGTGGACGCCTGCGAAGGACACGTCGCCCGCCAACGGCAGATCGGCGCGGTAGACACCGCGACCATCCACGTAGTTGAGTGTGCCGATGCCGTAGTTCTGCCCCACCGCGAAGTCTTCCGCACCGTGGTCGGGCGCAGTATGCACAGCACCGGTACCATCCTCGGCGGACACGTGGTCGCCAAGGATGATGGGCACCTTGCGGTCATAGAACGGATGGCGCAGCGGCTGGTTCTCCAGCACGGCACCTTGGACGTGCGCCAACACGTTCACGCTCTCGACGCCGTAGCGCGCGAGCGCCTTCTCCGCCAGCGCGGAGGCGATCACGAGCAGCAGCGGCTTGCCGTTGTGCACGGGGCCTTCCACGAGCGCGTATTCGATCTCGCCACCCAGCGACACCGCCTGGCTGGACGGCAGCGTCCAGGGCGTCGTGGTCCAGATGGGTACTGCGATGTCCGCATCGCCGGCGGCGACGCCGAACAGCGCACCGAAGGAGACCGGATCGACGGCGTGATAAGCGACGTCGACGGCAGGGGAAGTCTTGTCCGCGTATTCGATCTCCGCCTCGGCCAGCGCCGAGCCGCAATCGAAGCACCAGTACACCGGCTTGGCGCCGCGCACCACATGGCCATTGGCAACGATGCGCGCCAGCGCGCGGATCATGTCCGCTTCGTAGGTGAAGTCGAGCGTGCGATACGGCCGCTCCCAGTCGCCGAGCACACCGAGTCGCTTGAAGTCGGCGCGCTGCAGGTCGATCTGCGACATCGCGTATTCACGGCACTTCTGCCGGAACGCCGCGGCGTCGAGCTTGTCGCCCGCCTTGCCGAACTTCTTCTCGATGGCGATCTCGATGGGGAGACCATGGCAATCCCAGCCCGGCACGTACGGCGCGCGGTAGCCCGCCATGAGCTTGGACTTGACCACCACGTCCTTGAGCACCTTGTTCACCGCGTGACCCAGGTGAATGGCGCCGTTGGCGTACGGCGGGCCGTCGTGCAGCACGAACACCTTGTCGCGCGCGGCCGTCTTCTCCTGAATCTGCGCGTAGCGGCCCACCCGCTCCCAGGTCGCAAGCCAGCCCGGCTCGCGCTTGGGCAGGTCGCCGCGCATCGGGAAGTCCGTCTGCGGCAGGTTGATGGTGTTCTTGTAATCCTGGGTCATCGCTGGGAACCGTAGGTTTCGGGGCGAAAGCGCGGGACGCGCATTCCGTCATGCATCGACAAGTATGGGGTTCATCCCAAGGGCCTGCCGGGCGGCGATCTCGTCCTTGCGCATCTGGGCGGTCAGGGCGTCGAGGCCGTCGAACTTTTCTTCGTCGCGCAGCTTCCGCACGAACTCCACGCCGATGCGCTGTCCGTAGAGGTCACCGGAGAAATCGAACAGGTGCGCCTCGAGCAACGGCTCGCGAACCGCGTTGACCGTCGGGCGGTAGCCCAGGCTGGCCACGCCCGGCCAGCTGCACGGGCCATCGCCAACGCCGATCCGCACCGCGAAGATGCCGTGCACCGGGCTCACCCGTTCGTTGAGATGGACGTTCGCGGTGGGATAACCAAGGGTCCGCCCCAACTGCTGCCCCCGTTCGACGTGACCGTCGATCACGAAGGGTCGGCCAAGCAGACGCGTGGCACCCGCGAAATCGCTGGCCGCGAGCAAGCTGCGCACGCGAGTGGACGACACGCGCTCACCGTCGACGAGCACGGGCGGGACGGCATGCGCCGTGAAACCCAGCTCGGCACCCATCGCCTGGAGCAGGGCGAAATCGCCGGTGCGGCTGTGACCGAAGCGGAAGTCCTCGCCCACCCAGACCTCGCGCGCGCCCATGCGCGCCACGATCACCTGGCGCACGAAGGTCTCTGCGGACATTTCGGTCAACGCGCGATCGAAACGCAACGACAGCAGTTCGCGGATGCCAGCCGCCGTCATGCCTTCGGCTTTCTCGCGCACGCCGGACAGGCGAGGCACGGGTTCCTTGGAGAAGAACGCGCGCGGCAGCGGCTCGAACGTAATGACGGCCGGCACCGCGCCGCGTGCCGCCGCACGCCGGCAGACTTCCGCGAGGATGGTTTGGTGACCCAGATGCAGGCCGTCGAAAGCGCCAATCGCGAGGACGCTGCCCTCGGGCGCGAGGCAGGGGCCGTCGACGTCGCGATGGAGTCGCAGCGTCATGCCCGGGCGCCCTGGAATCGATGCGGAATAAAAGCCATCGGGCCAGTATAGCGGCCCGGTTGCGCCGCACAATGCGAGTCCAGGCGCCGCGCCTCGGGCACCTCAATGCGCGCGCAGGTCACGCAGCCGGAAGCCTAGCGCGAACAGCGCCACGAGATAGGCGCCGCCACCGGCCGCGACCAGCACCGCCAGGCGACCGACCCGCACCCACTTCTCCACGTCGGTCCACTCCGGCCAGATCCACAGGCCACCGAGCAATACCGCGACCATCACGGCGCATGCGACCGCAAGGCGAACCAGGTGCCGTGCCCAGCCCGGCTGGCGAGCGTACACACCGGCCTTGCCAAGCCAACGCCAGAGCAGCGCCAGGTTGAGGTAACTGGCCAGGGCGCTGGCCATACCCAGCGCCATGTGCAGACCGGGGATCGCGCTGAGCGCCTGCATCCACGACCCCGCCTTCTGCGCCGGGGTCGCCCAAAGGAAGAACAGCAGGGCCAGGAAAGCGACGTTGAAGACCATGTTCGCCACGAGCGAAGCCACGCCTGCACGCACCGGCGTGCGGGTGTCCTTGCGCGCATAGAAGGCCGGCAGCACGACCTTCACCAGCGCAAAGGCCGGCAGGCCGAAACTCAGCGCGGAGATCGACAGCGACGCCATATGCGTGTCGAACGCGGTGAAGCGGCCATGCTGGAAGATCGTCGCCACCAGCGGCGTGGCTAGAATCATCAGCGCAAACATCGCCGGCACGGCGATCAACAGGGTCGTGCGCAGGCCCCAGTCCAGTGCGCGGGAAAACGCGTCCTTGTCGGTCGCCACGTGGTGACGCGACAGCGAGGGAAGAATGACCGTGCCCAACGCCACCCCGAACACGCCCAGCGGCAATTCGAGAAAGCGATCGGCCTGCGACAGCCAGCTCTGCGATCCGGCGATCAACAGCGACGCGATCACCGTGTCGAGAAGGAGGTTGATCTGCGCAACCGACGAGCCGAACAGGGTCGGCACCATCAGACGCATGATCCGGCGCACGTCAGGCGAACCCCAGCCCCAGCGCGGCAGGGCCAGCAGGTCCAACTGCCGCAGTGCAGGAAGTTGGAAGGCCAGTTGCAGGATGCCGGCTACCAGGATCGCCCAGCCCATCGCCATGATCGGCGTGTGCAGCCGCGGAGCCAGCCAGAGCGCACCGGCGATCATGCAAAGGTTGAGGATCACCGGGGTCAGTGCCGGCAGGCCGAAGCGATGGAAGCTGTTGAGCGCGCCACCACTGAGCGCCGTCAGCGACACGAACAGCAGGAACGGAAAGGTCAGCCGCAGCAGGTTCACCGTGAGCCCGAATTTCTCCGGCGTTTCCACCGCGCCTGGGGAGAACAAGGCCGTGACCTGCGGGGCGAAGACGATGCCCAACGCCACCACCACGAGCAGCACGCCGCCCAAGGTGCCCGCCGTGCGCGACATCAGCGCCTTGAGATCCCCGTGCGGACGGGTCTCCTTTACCTCGGTGAACACCGGCACGAAGGCCGTCGAGAACGAGCCCTCGGCGAACAGCCTGCGCATGAAATTCGGTATGCGGAACGCCACCCAGAAGGCGTCGGTGGCGGCGTTGGCACCGAACGAGGCGTTGATCGCCATGTCGCGAACCAGGCCGAGGACGCGCGAGACCATGGTCATGCCGCTGAAGCTGAGCATGCCGCGAAGGAGGCTGGGGGCTTTCATCCGGTCGAAGCTTTCCTGGAGACGATCGAACGGCCCCAAAGGCCGCCGCAAACCCCTAGTTTGACAGCGGCGCCCGGGCGGAGGACAGTCCGTGCCCTGGAGATACCCGGGCAATCGCCCTACCCGCCCCTGGCCGCCGTGCCGGCGTGGGCCTAAGCTATTGACGCGCCCCGCCTTTGGCATCAAAATGGGCGTCTTTTTTAAAACCAACCGAACTCTGGAGCTTTACCTTGGCCAACATCAAGTCCGCGAAGAAGCGTGCGCGTCAGTCGGAGCAGCGCCGTCTGCGCAACGTCAGCGCGCGTTCCATGGTGCGTTCCGCACTGAAGAAGGTCGTCAAGGCGATCGACGCCAAGGATAAGGCTGGCGCCGTCAGCGCCTACGCCGTCGCCGTGCCGGTGATGGATCGTTACGCTGCCCGCGGCCTGATCCACAAGAACAAGGCTGCTCGTCACAAGAGCCGCCTGAACGCGAAGATCCGCGACCTGGCGTAAGCCTGCGCGACATCGCTGTTTGCAAAAAAGCCGGCGCAAGCCGGCTTTTTTGTTGCCCCATACTTAGCCGGACAGTGCTTCGTAGCAACCACCCCACCACACCAGTGAGAAACCAACGAAGCAAAGGTGGGAGCCACCCTGGTGGCGAAAAGCCAACGAAGCGGTGTAGCGGTAAAACCAACCGAACGGTGTAGCGGCGAGGCAGGTCCCGATCGCCACCAGGGTGGCTCCCACCGGCAAGCCCTCCTCGCCGCTATAGCGACTCCCGCAAAGGCGGTCTACAGACAGGGCAAGACCGGCTTTATTCGCCGCGCATGCGCACGTCGTCGGCCGCCTCGGTACGCTCGCGGCGTGCCGCGCGCTCCGCGTCGAAGAACTGCTGGACCTTGAGGCAGACGTCCCAGGTACCGATCTCGCCGGCCGCGGAGACAACGAACCAGGGAGCGGTCCATTCGAGGCGCGCCACGATGTCGTCGACCACCTGCTTCAGCTCGTCTTCGTCGTCGATGACATCGGACTTGTTGATGACCAGCCAGCGCGGCCGCTCGACCAGTTCCGTATCGAAGGCCTGCAGTTCGTGCTCGATGGCACGGACCTGCTCGACCGGATCGGAGCCGTCGATCGGGCGGATATCGACCACGTGCAGCAGGAGGCTCGTGCGCGAGACGTGCCGCAGGAACTGGATACCCAGACCCGCGCCGTCGGCCGCCCCCTCGATGATGCCCGGGATATCGGCGATGACGAAGCTCTGGTCGGTGCCGATGCGCACCACGCCGAGATTCGGATGCAACGTGGTGAACGGATAATCCGCCACGCGCGGCGTCGCCGCCGACACCGCTCGGATAAAGGTGCTCTTGCCGGCATTGGGAAAGCCCAGCAGACCCACGTCGGCCAGCAGGCGCAGCTCCAGCTTGAGATCGCGGACTTCGCCCGGCGTGCCCGGCGTGGACTTGCGCGGCGCGCGGTTCACCGAACTCTTGAAATGGATGTTGCCGAGGCCACCTCGACCACCCTGCGCCACCTTGAGGCGCTGGCCGTGAGCCGTGAGGTCGCCGATGACTTCATCGGTATCCACATTGGTCACCACTGTACCGATCGGCACGCGGACTTCGATGTCCTCGCCACCCTTGCCGTACATCTGGCTGCCCATACCACCCTGCCCGCGCGGCGCCTTGAAGGCACGCATATGACGGAAGTCGACGAGCGTGTTGAGACCCTCATCAGCCACCAGCCACACTGACCCGCCATTGCCGCCGTCGCCGCCGTCTGGGCCGCCGAACGGGATGAACTTCTCTCGACGGAAGCTGACGCAGCCGTTGCCGCCGTCACCGGCCGAGACTCTGATTTGCGCTTCGTCGACGAATTTCATAGGGGAGTAAACCGTGAAGGGTGAACAGTGAACAGTGAACGGTGAACGGTGGGCCGCGAATACCTGCTTTTACGGTTCACGGTTCACTCTTTACGCTTTAACGCTTTACGCATAAACGAAAAGCCCCGCCTATGGCGGGGCCTTCGCTATCGCGTCGAGCGAGACTTACGCCTGGACGACGTCGACGAACTTGCGGCCCTTGTCGCCACGGGTCTTGAACGACACGGTGCCGTCGACCAGGGCGAACAGGGTGTGGTCGCGGCCGAGGCCGACGCCCACGCCAGCGTGGAACTTGGTGCCACGCTGACGAACGATGATGTTACCGGCTTCGACAGCCTGGCCACCGTAGATCTTCACACCGAGGTACTTCGGGTTCGAATCGCGGCCGTTACGGCTGGAACCTACGCCTTTTTTATGTGCCATGACTTATATCCTCCGGCGACTCAGGCGTTGATGCCCGTGATCTCGATTTCGGTGTAGTGCTGACGGTGTCCCTGCGTGCGCTTGTAGTGCTTGCGACGACGGAACTTGACGATGCGGATCTTATCGGCGCGGCCGTGAGCGCGGATCTTCGCGCTGACGGTGGCACCGGCGACCAGCGGGGCGCCAACGGTGATCGACTCGCCTTCGCCGACGAGCAGAACTTCGTCGAACTGAACGGTGGAGTCGACTTCGGCGTTGAGCAGCTCGACGCGCAGGACTTCGCCTGCCATCACGCGATACTGCTTGCCACCGGTCTTGATGACTGCGTAGCTCATGGTGGTTTCCTGATTATGTAGTTCTTCTTGGGGTCTTGCGGGTGTTGCGAATCGCGAATTATAGCGGGAGCCAAAAGGCAAGGTCAATCAGGTGGTTAAGACACACCTGCGCGTCGGCGAGCAAGCCGCGGACAGCCCCATAAAACCTGGGCTCTCAATAGCTTACGGCAATCCCTGGCACAGTACCCCACACCGAGCGCCTGATCCGGCGCAGGATCACCTGTGCGGCAGCCCCAGGGGCGCGCGCAGGGCCGTCCCCGTGCGCACCCCGGGCAGGCTACTTTTTCTTCGCCGGAGCCGCGGGCGCGGCAGCGGGCGCAGGCGCGGGCTTGGCGGCGCCCGTCGCCGGGCACTGGCCCTGCTGGTTCAGGGTGCCCTGCCCCTGCAACTGGGCGATCATCTGCTGGCCACGCTCCTGGCCCCACTGCTTGCCGATCTGCATGCCCTCGGCCATGGTCGCCGGCATCTGCGTGATGACCTTCTGGCCCAGCGGCGAGCGGTAGAACTTGAGCAGGCCGTCGATATCTTCGGCCGTGAAATGCTTCTGGTAGACCGGCACCATGCGGCCGATGAGCTGGTTGGTGGCGTTGGCGTCCACGAAACCCTGCCAGTAGCTCGCCGGTACGCAGGGCAACGCGTTCTGCATCACGCCCGCCATCTGGCTGTTCATCTGACTGAGCATGCGGCCCATACCCACCGCATCCATCAGCTGGCGCACCTGCTGTTCGGTGGGCGGCGCTGCCAGCGCCTGGCCCGCAAAACCCGCCAGCACCAGGCCGGCAGCGATCCCTGTCCACTTACGCATGCGTGTCTTCCTCTTCGGATGAATGGCTTGTCGACCCCTCCCCGGGGCCGGGCCATGGTAGTCGCCATGGGCGCGCGGTGTAAGCCCGCGGGCCGCGGTTCCTACCCCTCATAACAAATGTGATGAACCGTCACAGGTCGACGTCGGATGAACGCCAAAAACCCTTGGTATAGTCATCGGCTTCCCCCATCTACGTCGGCACATGGACAGCATTCGCATCCGCGGCGCCCGCACGCACAATCTCAAGAACATCGACCTCGACCTGCCCCGTGACAAGCTCATTGTCATTACGGGGCTGTCCGGTTCGGGCAAATCCTCGTTGGCCTTCGACACCATCTATGCCGAAGGTCAGCGTCGCTACGTCGAGTCGCTGTCGGCCTATGCCCGACAGTTCCTCTCGATGATGGAAAAGCCCGACGTGGACACGATCGAAGGCCTCTCGCCGGCCATCTCGATCGAGCAGAAGTCGACATCCCACAACCCCCGCTCCACCGTCGGCACGATCACCGAGGTGTACGACTACCTGCGCCTGCTCTATGCGCGCGTCGGCACCCCACGCTGCCCGACCCACGGCATCCCGCTGGAGGCGCAGACCGTCAGTCAGATGGTGGACGCGGCGCTGGCGCTGGACGCCGACAAGCGCTGGATGTTGCTGGCGCCGGTGATCCGCGAGCGCAAGGGCGAGCACGTGCAGGTGTTCGACCAGTTGCGCGCGCAGGGTTTCGTCCGTGCCCGCGTCGATGGCGAGGTCTACGACCTGGATGCCGTGCCGCCGCTGACGCTACGCCAGAAGCACACGATCGAGGCGGTGATCGATCGCTTCCGTCCGCGCGACGACATCAAGCAGCGTCTCGCCGAGTCGTTCGAAACGGCGCTGCGGCTCGGCGACGGCATCGTCATCCTGGTGGACATGGACGATGCCAAGGCGCAGGAGCAACTGTTCTCCTCGCGCTACTCCTGCCCGATGTGCGACTACTCGCTGCCGGAGCTGGAACCGCGCCTGTTCTCGTTCAACTCCCCGGTCGGCGCCTGCCCGACCTGCGACGGCCTGGGCATCACCCAGGTGTTCGATCCGGCGCGTGTCGTGGGTCATCCCGAACTCAGCCTGGCCGGCGGCGCCATCCGCGGCTGGGACCGGCGCAATCCGTACTACTACCAGATGGTGCTTTCGCTGGCGAAGCACTACGGCTTCGACCCGGAAACGCCGTGGCGCCAGTTGCCCAAGTCGGTGCAGAACGCCGTGCTCAACGGTTCCGGCCGTGAACTGATCCCGTTCCGCTACATCACCGACCGCGGCGGCAAGGTCACGCGCGAGCACAAGTTCGAAGGCATCATTCCCAACCTCGAACGTCGCTACCGCGACACCGAGTCCGCGGCCGTGCGCGAGGAACTGGCACGCTACATCGCCGACCACCCGTGTCCGGACTGCGAGGGGCAGCGCCTCAATCCGTCCGCGCGCAACGTGTTCGTCGCCGATCGCGCCATCCCCGAACTGACCTCGCTCGCCATCGACAACGCCCTCGCCTTCTTCGAGAAACTGAAGCTCCCGGGCTGGCGCGGCGAGATCGCCGTGAAGATCGTGAAGGAGATCCGCGAGCGCCTTACGTTCCTCAATGACGTCGGTCTCAACTACCTCACGCTGGATCGCCAGGCGGACTCCCTCTCCGGCGGCGAAGCGCAGCGCATCCGTCTGGCCAGCCAGATCGGTGCTGGCCTCGTCGGCGTGATGTACGTGCTCGACGAGCCGTCGATCGGCCTGCATCAGCGCGACAACGAGCGCCTGCTCGGCACGCTCACGCGCTTGCGCGACCTCGGCAACACGGTGATCGTGGTGGAGCACGACGAGGACGCCATCCGCGCCGCCGATCACATCCTGGACATCGGTCCTGGTGCCGGTGTGCACGGCGGTGCCATCGTCGCCGAAGGCACGCTCGATCAGGTACTCGCCTCGCCCCGCTCGGTCACCGCGAAGTACCTGAGCGGCGAGCGCGGTATCGCGGTACCCGAGAAGCGCCGCGAAGCGCGCGACGATCAGTGGATCGAACTCAAGGGTGCGAGCGGCAACAACCTCAAGGACGTGGACGTCCGCATCCCCGTCGGCGTGTTCACCTGCGTGACCGGCGTGTCCGGCTCGGGCAAGTCCACGCTCATCAACGACACGTTCTATCGCCTCGCCGCCATGCAACTCAACGGTGCGGGCGAGCAGCCGGCGCCGTACGAATCCATCGAAGGCCTCGAGCTGTTCGACAAGGTGGTCGACATCGACCAGTCGCCGATCGGTCGTACGCCGCGCTCCAATCCCGCGACGTACACGGGGCTGTTCACGCCGCTGCGCGAGCTTTACTCGCAGGTGCCGGAAGCGCGCCAGCGCGGCTATACGCCCGGTCGTTTCAGCTTCAATGTGCGCGGTGGACGCTGCGAGGCCTGCGAAGGCGACGGTATGATCAAGGTGGAGATGCACTTCCTCCCCGACGTCTACGTTCCGTGCGACGTGTGCCACGGCAAGCGCTACAACCGCGAAACGTTGGAAGTCCTGTACAAGGGCCACACCATCGCCGACGTGCTCGACATGACCGTCGAGGACGCGTTCAAGCTGTTCGAGAACGTGCCGGTGATCGCGCGTAAGCTGGAAACGCTGCGCGCGGTGGGGCTCGACTACATCAAGCTCGGCCAGAGTGCCACGACGCTCTCCGGTGGCGAGGCGCAGCGCGTGAAGCTGTCGAAGGAACTGTCCAAGCGCGATACGGGCAGCACGCTCTACATCCTCGACGAACCGACCACGGGCCTGCACTTCCACGACATCGAGCAACTGCTCGACGTGCTGCATCAGCTCGTCGAGCATGGCAATACGGTGGTGGTGATCGAGCACAACCTCGACGTCATCAAGACCGCCGACTGGCTGATCGACCTCGGTCCCGAAGGCGGTGCCGGCGGCGGACGCATTCTCGTCAGTGGCACGCCGGAGAAAGTGGCTGCCACGTCCGCCTCGCACACGGGCCGCTTCCTGCTGCCGCACTTGAAACCCGTCAAGGCGACGAAAGCGGCTAAGCCCGCCGCCAAGTCCGCGGCCAAGCCGGCCGCGCGCAGCGCCAGCAAGGCCACGACCACGAAATCCGCCGCCAAGCCGGCGCCTTCCGCGAAAAAGAAAAAGACCGCATGACGACCGAAGCCTCGATCACGCCCGCACCTGTTCCGCTCTTCATCACGCCCATGGATGTGCGCTGGCAGGATCTCGACGCGTACAACCACGTCAACAACGCCAACTACCTCGTCTTTCTGCAGGAAGCGCGACTGAACTGGCTGAAGGACATTCCGGGTGACTGGTACAGCCCGTCCGCCGCGCCGGTCATGGCACACAGCGAACTCAACTACCGCCTGCCGATCGAGTGGCCGGCGGACATCCAGATCGAGCTGTACGTCAACCGGATCGGCAACAGCTCCATGACCATCGGCCACCGCATCGTCGACTCGCAGGACGCCACGCGCATCCATTGCGACGGCAGCATCACCATGGTCTGGATCGACACGAAGAGCGGCCGCCCCGTGCCGCTGCCGCAGGCGATCCGCGACGCCGTAGCGGACGCCACGCGCGCCTGATCCGCCAATCGCCGACAGGTCGGCTCCCACCAGGCATCGGCACCTTGGGTTTGGCAGAAGCGAAGCCGGCTCGATGGGAGCCGAGCCGTAGCCGGGTGGGAGACAACCTTGCCGGCTCAGTGGAAGACCAACTGAGCGATGCCACCTTGCCGGCACAATGGGAGCCGACTTCGCGAGCTTGGTGGGAGCCGACCTGTCGGCGATGAGCCTCGCAGAAGATCGCGAACGTTCACGTCTCCCCGGTATGATCCGCGAGGGTCTACATGGAGAGCATCATGCTGCAACGTTCCCTCGCTCTGGCGATCGCCTGCGCCGTCGCCCTGCCCGCCTTCGCGGCCGATGAGCGCACCGCGCTCACGCTGTACCGCGCCAACGGCGATCAACTGTTCTCCACGGGCGGCGACGCCGTTTCCAGCGATGGCTACGCCATCGTCCACGAGCGACGGACCTTCGACCTCAAGGGCGGCACGCAGGACCTCAGCATCGACGGTCTGCCGGCCGCGCTCGACAGCGAAGCCTTGTCGTTGCGCTTTCCCGGCAAGGATGCCCGCGTCGCCTCGCAGCGGCTGCTGCTCGGGCAGGGCTTCGACGGTGCCGTCGCCGGACTGATCGGTCGCAACGTCAGCGTCATCGGCGACAGTGGGCAACCCATCGCCAGCGGCACGCTCGTTCGTGGCGGCGACGCGCTCGTCGTCCGCGATGCCAGCGGGCAGGCCACGCTGGTGCGCCAGTACGCAGCGCTCAAGGCCGCCGACACCAGCGACTTCGCCCGG